>JBKQJL010000159.1:0-7225 GCA_052147975.1 Myxococcaceae bacterium | reverse complement strand
GCGCACCGCCCCCGGCGGTGACGAGGGGCCGCATGCCCAAGAGGCCCGAGGGGATGAGGTTTTGCCAGGGTAGAGAGTCGAGAAGGCCAGCCATGCGAGACACGTCCAAGGCCCCGGGCGAGTCGAGTGCCTTCTCCCAGCCCTCTTCGAAGGCCCACACCGGCTTGCTTCCGGAGAAGACGCCCGCGGTGCAGCTGAGGGCCGCCCACCAGAGGTACTTGCGGCTCGGGGGGGCGCTTCCCTGGATGGACTCATTCTCATAGCCGGACTCGACGAGAAATGTCGGCCGCGCAGGCAGCTGTGCTGTCGCCTTCCGGCACGCCGCCTCGGGGGTGCGGTATTGGTAGACGGCGTCCAGCTGCATGTCCTTGGCGAATGCCGCTTCGTCAAGAGAGGTGCTGTTGGGGCTAAAGTGGCCTGTTTGTAGCTGCGTGGCGCCGGCTTGCCTTAAGCCCTCAAACACCTTCTGCGCGCAGGCCTCGAGTGGGCTACCGGCTTCGGGCAGGCAGTCCCCGCCCTGCACCCAGACGAGGTTGTCGAAGGTGCGGAAGCGGCTTCCGACGTATTGGCCGTAGGCGAGGCAGGCGGCGGTGCTCTGACGCCCCATTTCCGCGCTCCACCCTTCATTCTCAGCGCTGCGCTGGCTAGGGCAGCCGTAGCCCAGGTAGGCCGGGGCGAGGAGGACGAGAAAGCCGTGTGCGCGTGCCTTTTGTACGAAGGCCGCGGCGGACTGGAAATAGGCCTCCTCGGGGGTCGAGAAGTCTCCCGCTGTCCGGAAGGGCGCCTGCCCGGCGCGGTTTTTCGGGGCCTGGGCCGCGAAGCGGTGCTCGAGGAGGTTGACGAGAAGGGCGTCGAAGCCTTTGTGCTGCCTGTCCACAAGGTAGCTGTCCGCCTCGTCGGCCGTGAGGTTGGCAATGAGGGACCAGGCGCCTTCGCCCTGCAGGCGAAAAGGGACGCCGTGCGCGTCTATGAGAAAGCGGCCGTTGGGCGAGACGGAAAGCGGAAAAGCCACCTCCGGCCGGACGGCCGGGGGAAGGGACGCCTCCGCCGGGGCCGCCAGCGGCCCTGCGCGCGGGCGCGACGCGGAGCCTTGGAGCTGCACCACGTCCACCACTGTCCGGGCGCTTGCCCCTTGGAAGGTGGCCTCTACGGCTGCGGGCCCGACGCTGTGGCCAACGGCCCGGCTGCCATCCTCGAGGATGAGGCCTGCGTCCGTCGCCACGGTGTAGCGTGCAGCCCGGGTGACGTCTCGGCGCGAGCCGTCGCTGTAGTCCGCGAGGGCCTCTAACTGCAGCGACTCCCCCACCTCCAACACGGCATTTTTCGGAGAGAGGGCCAGCGTCCGCAGCGCGGGAAGCGGCGGGCCGCCCGAGGGGCCACTCGGGGGGCAGGCGGCGAGGGGCAGGGCGAGCAGAAGGCGGCGGAGGAGTCGCCCCAAGGCTAGACGCGCTTGCGGAAGACGGGTTGGACGGGGCGGCCGACGAGGTGCTTCTCGACGCCGTCTTCCAGCGCCCGCTTGTAGACGACGAGGGCCTCGCCCACCGCCTCTACCGTGCGTCGCACCTCCTCGTCCTTGTGGGAGAAATTCACCACCAGGGACGGCATGAGGAGTCCCCGGCGGATGGTTTCCTGGAGGAAGAGGGTGCGAAAGGGCTGGGAGGGCGTGCCGGTGGCGTCCCTGGTGGCGTACACGAGGTTGGCCGGGTGGCCCAGCACAGTGAAGTACTGGCCAATGCCCAGCGTCTCGGCTCTTTGGTTAATGCCTGTCCTGAGTGCCTCGCCTACCCGGGCCATGTGCGCCACCACGTCCTGTTGCTGGTAGACGCTGAGCGTGGCCAGGCCCGCAGCCAAGGCGTGCGTTTCTGCGCCGTGGGTGGTGGACAGAAGGAACACGCGGTCGCGGTCCGTCCGCAGTCCTCCGAGCTCCATAATTTCGCGGCGCCCGGCGAGGGCGGACAGGGCGAAACCGTTGGCAATGCCTTTGCCGAAAGTGGAGAGGTCTGGCCGAATGCCGTACAGCGTCTGGGCGCCCCCGAGGTGCCAGCGGAAGCCCGTTATCATCTCGTCCAGGACAAAGAGAGCACCGTGCTGGTGGCACAGCGCCAGGGTCTTCTCGAGGAAGCCGTCCTTCGGCTCGACGGCGGTGGCGGCTTCCAGCACCAGGCAGGCAATGCGGCCTGGGTTTTCGGCGAAGAGGCGCTCGATGCTGGAGACGTCGTTGTAGTGGAACTTGAGCGTCTGCTGCACCACGGAGCGGGGAATGCCCGCGTCCATGGGCGTCGTCCCAATAAACCAGTCGTCGGTGGAGAAAAACGGGTGCTCGGCGCAGACGGCCACCAAGTCCCGTCCGGTGTAGGCGCGGGCCAGCTTCACGGCGGCCGTCGTCACGTCGGAGCCATTCTTCGCGAATTTCACCATTTCCGCGCTGGGGACATTGGCGAGGAAACGCTCGGCCATGTCGACTTCAATGGGCGCGGGCCGGACGAAGTTGCTCCCCAGCCGCATGGCGCCGAGCGCGGCCTCCACCACGCTCGGGTAGGCATGCCCGAGGGTGACACTGCGCAGGCCCGAGCCGTACTCAATGAATTCGTTTCCGTCGACGTCCCAAACGTGGCTGCCCGAGCCGCGGGCGATGAAGCCCGGCGCGTCCTCCGGGTACTGGTCATCCCCCTTGGCGTAGGTATGGGCGCCGCCAGGAATGACGGCGTGCGCCCGCTGTCGCAAACGCTTGGAGGCGTCAAATTTGAGCACGGACGACACCCCCTCTCGCAATCCCGTGGTCATCCCGGGCTTGGCAGTGACCGCGTCGGCCGTCCCGCTTGCGCCGAGCGCCAGGGAGCGGATGAGCCATGCCACGCGGCTGTTGAGTCTCTGAGTCATATGCTTCTCTCCCCCCCGGTTGTTGCGTCACAGGACAACTTTGCGCCCGTAAAAGGCCTCTGCATAGCCGCTCGGGGAGCCGGCTTCGATGCCCCGTAGCCGCAGGAGCGCGCGAAAGGCCTCCTCGCTAAACCACCGACGGTCGCGCTGGCTTCCAAACGAGGCCTCCAAGAGCGCCACTTTGCGCTGCACGGTGGCGGCGCTGAGCGGTACGTACACGTTGGGCCGTCCGAGGTCTCCGTCCACCTTGAAAATCTCGTACTCGAGCACCAGGTGGCTTCGAAAGGTGTTGTAGGTGAGCTCGGAGACAAGCCGGTGGTCCTGGTGCCTGTCCTCCCGGTAGTGGGTGAAGACGAGGTCCGGGGCGACCTCGCGCTTTAGCTTCTCGAAGAAGTCCTTCACCTGCCCGCCGAGGTACGGGAAGTAGCCGTCGCGGAACGTCTCCTGAACGAGCCGCACCCCCGGCCGGCGGCCGAGCACCCTGCGCGCACCGGCGCGCGCCTCGCGGGCGCGCTCGGGGTTGCCGGAGAGGACGACCCAGGTGACGCGGGCTACCGGCAACTCCTTGAGGAGCCGCAGCACGGTGCCACTGCACCCAATCTCGAGGTCGTCGCTGTGAGCGCCGAGACACAACAGCTCGTAGCCGCCGCTCGGCGGCTGGCCGAGCCTCAACGGAAGCATTACCGAGGGCTCCCCGGAGTGGCCGGGGGCTTCCAAAGCTCCCACGGCGCGCGGCCCGAGTTGGCCAGGTCCGTCAGCTCCTGTTGCTCCTTGAAGGTGTCCATGCACCAGAAGCGCTGGCAGCGGTAGGCGAAGAGACGCCGCTCGGCGATGAGGCGGGCGAAGGGTGCCAACACCAGCTCGTCGCCCGGGCGCATGTAGTCGAAAATGGCCTGCCGCAGGACGAAGAAGCCGCCGTTGATGAGGACGTCCGTGTCGCGGACCGACTTGATGGACGTCACGTTCCCGTCGGGCTCCATCTGGACCAGGTGGAAACTCTGGGAGGGCGGCACGGCGACGAAGGAGGCGACGTTGTTGGTGGCCGCGAAGGTCTCCGTCATCTTCGTCAAGTCCATGTCGGTGAGGCCGTCCGAGTAATTTGCGAGAAACATCTCCTCGTCATGGACGTAACGGCGCACCGCCATCAGCCTCTGACCGATGTTGGCGTGGAGCCCGGTGTCGACGAAGGTGATGCTCCAGTCTGCAATGTCATGGCGCTCGAGCTTCAGCTCCTTCCCGCCCTGGGACATGGCGAAGTCGTTGGAGAGCCACTCCTCATAGTTGAGAAAGTAACGCTTGATGACCTCGGCCTTGTAGCCAAGGCAGAGGATGAAGTCCTTGTGCCCAAAGTGGGCGTAGTACTTCATCAGGTGCCAGAGTATGGGGCGGTCCCCAATCCTCACCATTGGCTTGGGAATCTCTCCTGTGAATTCTCGGAGGCGCGTGCCGAGGCCTCCGCAGAAAAGGACGACTTTCACCGTTCCCCCAGTTCTCTTCTGCTGCCCTCTTGCTTGCCGTCTACGACGCGCGCCGTCCTGAGCACAACTAGGTCTTCGGAAACCCCTCCCCCACCCTTTGGGTTCCTCAGCCGAGGCTGTGCTACGGAGGGACCGCATGAAGGTGGCGACGCACGAGCATTCCTCGGTGGCGAAGGACTCCTCGTCGAGTGTCCACATCCCCCGAAATGCCATGCACCTGGTGCTGGGGCAGGCCGTCACCATGGTGCTGGGCATCCTCTTCAGCTCGATGGTGGGCCACAAGCTCGGCGCTGAGGGCTTCGGCCTCTACTTCCTCATCACGTCCTTCTCCACCTTCGCCCTCGTACTGGTGGACTGGGGGCAGCAGTACTTCGGCATTCGGGAGGTGGCGCGCAACCCGGAGAGGGGCGGGGACTTGCTCGGGACGGGGCTCGTGCTGCGAGTCCTCGGAACGGCGGTGGTGTGCGTTCCGGCTGGCATGGCGGCGTGGGCGCTCGGTTACGACAGGCGCACCATCTGGTTTTCGGTGGGGATGATTGTCTTCAACCTGCCCTTCTTCCTGGCGCAGAATTTCGGAATTGTTTTTCGCGGCCAGGACCGGATGGGCCTGGACGCCACCGTCTCCGTCGTCAACCGGGCGGTGGGCCTCGTCATTGCCTTTCTGGCAGTCAGCCTTGGCTTCGGCCTCGGCGGTGTGGTGGTGGCGCAGGGCCTGGCCGGAGGTGCCGCCCTCGCGGTCGCCTTCCAGCTCTACAAGCGGGTGAAGACGGGGCCGCTGCGCGTCTCACGGGCGACGGCCCGGGAAATTTTAGGGGGCGGCACGGCCATTGTGGCCATCAGCATTGCGGTTTACGTGCAGCCCTACATCGACGCCGTGCTGCTGTCGAAAATGGTCACCACGGACGTGCTGGGCTGGTACGGCGCGGCCAAAAACATCATGGGGACACTGCTCGCCCCCTCTCTCATTCTCGGCTCGGCTGCCTTCCCGCGGCTGTCCCGCGCGACGAAGCATCCGGGCACCTTTGCCAAGGAATTCGCCACAGCCCAGCGCCCCATGCTGTGGCTCGGGGGGCTCGCCGCCGTCGGCACCTGGGTGTTTGCCGACTTAGCCATCACCGTCATCTACCCAAAGGCTGTTTTTGGACCGGCGAGCGACGTCCTGCGAGTGTTTGGTTTAGGACTCTTCTTGATTTTCGAGGACGTCCTCATCGGCACCGGGCTGACGGCGCTTGGACGGGCGACGCAGTTCGCGGTGGTCAAAATTGCCAGCGTCGTTTTGGGCGTGGGGCTCGAGTTGTTGCTCATCCCCTACTGGCAGCACCGCACCGGTAACGGCGGCGTCGGCGTCAGCCTCTCTTTCGTGCTGAGTGAGGTAGTCATGTTTACCGGCGGCGTCTTGCTCATGCCGAAAGGAACGCTGGGGAAAGCACTTGGGCGGGACGGAGGACGAGCTCTGGGCTGCGCCCTCGTGACGGCCGTCTTCTTTCATTACCTGCCGCACCAGCGGCCCTGGGTGGGCGTCCCGCTGTGCATCCTCGTCTTCACCGGCCTGTCTCTGGCCTGCGGCCTTCTGCACAAGGACGACGTCCAGGTGGTGAAGGGCCTCTTGCGCCGACAAGCTGCCTCGTCTCCCGTCGTTCCTGAATTCGTCGAAACCCAGGGCGCCGCACCAGAGTAAACCGCAGGCAGTGTGTTTGCGTTGTGCGCTCGCGGCCGGGAGGTCCAGCGGGCGCAGCAGTGCTCCTCACTGCCGTGGCGCGAGAGCGCCGCAGACACTCGCCCAAAGCCTGAGGCTACACCTTGCGGTTGGACGTCACCGCGCTTGGAGCCATCTCTGGCGCAGACAGCTCCTCATACGCCTCCAGGCATCGCTGCACGACGGCTGGCCAGCCGAAGTGCTCTAGCATTCGCTTGCGGGCTGCCGCCCCC
Source organism: Myxococcaceae bacterium (assembly GCA_052147975.1). Lineage (GTDB taxonomy): Bacteria > Myxococcota > Myxococcia > Myxococcales > Myxococcaceae > JADGRA01. Next base: position 938 of record JBKQJL010000159.1, on the reverse strand, counting down.
ATGGTGGTCGCCCGCGCATGGTTGTTGTACAGCTCGGACAGTGCATGACGCATCGCCATGAGGTCCCCGGGCGGAACGACGAAGCCGGTGACGCCATCCACCACCGACTCAGGCATCGCGGCGACGTCCGTACAAATGGCGGGAACGGCGCAGGCCATGCCCTCGAGCAGGCTCTGGCCCATGAGCTCGGGGATTTTGGTCTCGTTGCCATTCCGGTCCTTGTAGACACTGGGAAGCACCACACAGCGGGCCCGGCGGTAGGCCTCGAGCAACCGCGCGTCGTCGAAGGTGTGGTGGAACTTCACCTGCTTCCCGGCAGCCAACTGGCGGAGCAGCCCCATGTACTCCGGTGCGTAGGGCTGCCCGACGACGTCCATTGACACGTCAGGTGGGAGTGCCTCCAGCACCCGGTCAATCCCCTTGTGCGGGAGAAGTCTGCCCACGAAGAGAATGCCCCCCGTCCGGGCCACGGATGGCTGGGGCGAGAACATGTCCGTGTCCACACCCGTCAGGATGACCTTCGCCCGCGCGAAGTCAGCGTGGCCGAAGACGCCCCTGCTGAATTGGCTGATGTGCAGGTGCCCGTGGAACCAGCGGTCGGTGCTCATGTAGCTCGAGAAGTCCCACCCTCCGCCTCCGAGCTCGGTCACGAAGACTCTTCGGCCGGCCACGCGGCTCACGAGGGCCGAAACGCTCGACACCAGCACGTGTTGCTGGTGGCAATGGACGACGTCCGCCCGCAGGAGCTCTGGGACAATTCGGAGGCTGAATGGGTTGAATTGGCTACCGCGCACCTGCCAAGGCTTTCCTAGAATTCGCACGCGGAGCGAGCCGGTCCGCTCTTCTCGGTCGCGCAGCCCAAAGCTCAACAGGGTGGTGTCCACGCGATTGGACATGTGCCGGGCGAGCTCCCACGCATAGCGCTCGGCGCCACCGAG
>JBKQJL010000158.1:0-13265 GCA_052147975.1 Myxococcaceae bacterium | reverse complement strand
CAAATGCGTTGCGCCCCGTGGCCCGTCGGCCACCAGCTGCCCGGCCTGCGGACTCGTCTTTTCCAACGCCGTCCTGGACCGCACCCTTCAGCCCTCCAGCGGCCTGGCGGCTGCGTGGAGGGAGCTGGCCGCACGCTGGGGAGAGGCGCCCGAGCACCAGCGGTTTCTCCAGCTGGCCGCTTCCGGCGGTGAGTTGACGGCGGCCGGGTACCTCTACCGCATACGGCTGGCCAAGGCGCCCACCGACGCGCTGGCGCGCAGCTCGCTGGAGGCTGCCGTCAAGCTGGCCTCCGCGCCGGTGAGCGTCGCCGCCCTCAAGGCAGCCCCCAGCGCCGAGACGTCGTCCCGGCGTCGGGCCAAAGCGGTGGCGATGGCAGCGGTGCTGCTGTTGGCCCCGACGGTGGCGCTGGCAGTGCTGCGGCTATTGGGGCGGCATTGACCATGTCGGTGGAAGGCCTCCTTGGGCCGCGCGGACGGCTCTCCCAGGTGCTGCCCGGCTGGGAGCACCGTCCCGAGCAGCTCACCCTGGCCCACGAGGTGGAGCGGGCCTTTGCCGAGCACCGCGCACTGGTGGCCGAGGCCGGCACCGGCACCGGCAAGACGCTGGCCTACCTCGTCCCGGCGGCGCTCAGCGGCCGCAAAGTCGTCATCTCCACCGCCACCAAGACGCTGCAGGACCAGCTCTTCCACAAGGACTTGCCCTTGGTGCAACAGGGGCTGGGGTTGGACATCCGCGCCACCCTGGTGAAGGGGCGGGCCAACTACCTCTGCTTGCACCGGCTGGAGCGGGTGCAGCGCGAGCCCTCGCTGTTGGGCCCAGGCGCCGAGGAGGCCTGGGCCCAGGTGGACGCCTGGGCCGGGCGGACCGAGACGGGAGACCGAGCCGAGTTGGAACTCCCGGATGACTTCGCCGGCTGGCCCCGGCTGTCCACCACCCGGGAAACATGCCTCGGCGCGCGCTGCCCGCTGCACGAGGCCTGCTTCGTCACCCGGCTGCGCGCGCGGGCGGACGCCTCGGACATTATTGTGGTCAACCACGCCCTCTTCTTCGCGGACCTCGCCCTGCGCACCTCCCGGGGCAGCGGGGAAGGTGTCCTGCCGCGCTATGACGCTGTCGTTTTCGACGAGGCCCATGCGCTGGAGGACGCCGCGACGGAGTACTTCGGCGTGGCGGTGAGCAGCTTCCGCTTCGAGGACCTCGCGCGGGACGCCCAGGTGGCGCTCGAGCCAACCGACGAGCGGTCCGGAATGCTGGCGGCGCTGGCGTTGAAAGTCCGCGCACAGGCGGAATCCCTCTTCAGCAGCGCGCCGCGGGCCTTGGGGCTGCAGACGGAGTCGACCATTCGCCTCACCCCCGGACTGTTGCGGCCTCTGGGGGGCCAGGTGGAGGGCGTGCTCGAGGGGCTGGCCGCGCTCGGCGCCTTTGCCGCTGGGGCCGAGGAGCCGGAGGTGCAGGCGCTGGGCCGGCGCAGCAACGAGCTCTCCGCAGAGCTGGACTTCGTCCGCCGGGCGGACTCCCAGGACCACGTCTACTGGGCGGAGGGCCGGGGCCGGGGGGTGGCCCTCCGCGCCGCCCCCATCTCGGTGGCCGAGGCGCTGCGCGAGAAGCTGTATGGCGCGGTGGACACCCTCGTCTTCACCTCTGCCACCCTGCGCGCCGGCAACTCCTTCGGCTACTTTTGTCGTCGCCTGGGGCTGCTCGACGAGGCGGGAGAGCCAGTGCACTCCCTCACCCAGCTGGCTGTGCCGTCGTCCTTTGACTATGCCCGTCAGGCGGCCCTCTACCTGCCGACGCACCTGCCCGAGCCGAATGAGCCGGGCTTTGTCCAGTCGGTGGCCGCCGAAGTCCTCTCCCTCACCGAGCTCAGCGGCGGGCGGGCCTTCGTCCTCTTCACCTCCTTGCGCAACATGGAGGCGGTACACGCGCTGCTTCAGCACCGGCTCGCCTGGCCAGTGCTGAAGCAGGGCGAGGCGCCCAAACACGCGCTGCTGGAGGCCTTCCGCGCCGCGCCCTCCGTCCTCTTCGCCACCAGCAGCTTCTGGGAGGGCGTGGACGTGCCAGGCGAGGCCCTCTCGCTGGTGGTGATGGACAAGCTGCCCTTTGCCTCACCTGGCCATCCCCTCACCGCAGCGCGCATCGAGCAGCTGCAGGCCCAAGGCGAGGAGCCCTTTTCGGCCTACCAGCTGCCGGAGGCGGCGCTCGCCCTACGGCAGGGCTTTGGCCGGCTCATCCGCAGCCGCGCCGACCGCGGCATCGTCGCCCTGCTGGACGTGCGCGTCTCGCGGCGGGCCTACGGAAGGCTTCTGGTGCAGTCGCTGCCCCCGGCCCGGCGCTTTCGCACCCTCGCCCCCCTGGCGGCCTGGTTTTCGGGTGGCGCGGCCGTGGCCGCTGTGTCCGTTGACTGAAAACGGACACCGGCCTCTCCTAGAGGTGCCGGGAGACGGGGCACCCCCGGTTTAGGGCGAGCTCGAGGGCCGTCTGTAACAGCGGGCCACCGGCGCCCAGCCAGTGGACGGCGGCCAGCAGCGGGTGGCGTTGGCTGCAGGGAGAGGTAGCGGGCGTCCCAAGCGGTTGGCCCTCCACCCACGTCCAGACGCGGACTCCCTTCAGCCCGAAGCCGGCGGCGTGGCGCTCCAGGAGGGCCTTCAGCCGCACCGCGGCCTCGTCCGGCGCTTCGCTGGGGGCGAGGTACACCGCGGCGACGCCGGTGGCGGCGGTGGCCTCGGCGAGGAGGCGGAGGGGCTGCGGCCGCTGGGCGCGGGCGTCGGCGGCGAAGACGACCAGCGTCCGGACGTTGTGCGCGCCGTCGGGCCAGTAGAGGGTGAAGGGCACCTGGCCGGCGGAGGTGGCAACCAGGCCGGCGTTTTCGCGCGCCGACTCGCCTCGTTGGACAGAGAGGTGGTGGAGGCTGGGCAGGCCGAAGGCAAGCGCACCGAGGGCAAAGACGAGGAGCAGAAGGCGAGGCATGGTGAGAAGGGACCTCCGAGACACTCCGGACTCTGCTCTGCCGGTGCGGCCGCTGCACGACTCAAGCAGCCAAAGCGCCTGCCGCTGCAGGGAAGTGCATGTGCCTGCCCGGGCCGGGGCAACGGCGCACTGCTTGGGACGCCTTGCGTGGCAGACGGTGTGCCACGGCCAGGCGCACCGTCCCAAAGGCCCTGGCGACAGGGAGGCGCTCCTCAGGCCAGCCGGCGGACGTGCGCCTGGTGGCTGCGGGCCACTGGCAGCGTGGCCCCACTGGAGAGGACGGCCAGCAGTCCACCGGAGGCGTCCCGACGGAGCTCGCGCAGGCAACGAATGTTGACGATGGCCCTTCGGTGAATGCGCACAAACCGCCGCCCGTCGAGCCGGGCCTCCAGGGCAGCCATGGACTCGCGGTGCAGGTAGGTGTGCGGACCGACGTGCAGCTCGACGTAGTAGTCCGCGGCCTCAATCCACTCAATTTCATCCGCCTCGAGGAACGTCACCCGTCCGCGGTCTCGCACCACCACCCGGGTGCGTTCGAGGGCCTGCACGCCGTTCAGCATCCGCTCGCCCACCTCCGCCGCGGCGGTGCGTCGGAGCTCCTCTTTGGCCCGCTGGAGTGCCTTGCCGAAGCGCTCGTCGTCGAAGGGCTTGAGGACGTAGTCCAGCGCGTGCACCGCGAAGGCCTGCAGCGCATGCGCGTCATAGGCGGTCACGAAGACCACCAGCGGGAGCGGCTGCGCAGCGCGACTCAGCACCTCGAAGCCGTCGCCGCCCGGCATCTGGACGTCGAGAAAGACGAGCTGTGGCCGCTCGCTGTGCAACAAGGCCAGGGCCTCGCTGGCGTTTCCAGCCTCGCCCACCACCGTCACCTCGGGGTCGCGCGCCAGGAGCAGTCGCACGCCCTCGCGGGCCAGCGGCTCGTCGTCCACCACCGCCGCGCGGATAGACTCAGGCATCGGCCTGCACCTCCTGGTGGAAGGGGATGCTCAGCACGGCCAGGGTCCCGCCCTCGGGGTGGTTCTCGAGGGTGAAGCGGTGCGTGTCGGGGTAGAGGACAGCCAGGCGAGCGCGGACGTTTTGCAGCCCCACGCCGCCTCGGCGCTCGGAGGGCGCCGGCAAGCCGACGCCGGTGTCCCGCACCGAGAGCACGAGGTTGGGACCGGAGCGTTCGGCACCAATCTCCAACAGCCCCCCCTCGGTGCGAGGGGAAAGGCCATGGCGGACGGCGTTCTCGGCCAGGGGCTGCAGCACCAGCGAGGGAACGCGCGCGTCGAGCGCCTCGGGGGAAATGCGCATTTTCACCTGGAGTCGGTCGGAGAAACGAATTTGCTGCAGGGCCAGGTAACGCTCGAGGAAATCGAGCTCGGCCCGCAGCGGGACCTCTGCCTTCCCGACGCTGGCCAGGGCCAGGCGCAACAAGTCGCTCAAGCCGGCCAGCATTCGGACGGCGCCGTCGGTCTCGCCCTTGCGGGCCATCATCGAGATGGCGTTCAGCGTGTTGAAGAGAAAGTGGGGCTGCAGCTGCATGCGCAGGGCCTCGAGCTGGGCGCGGGCCAGCTGGGCCTCGAGTCTTGCAGCCGTCATCTCCTGGGCCCGGAGCCGGCGCCGGGCCTCCAGCCCGTAAATCACGCCGCAGGCGCCGGCGTAGGCCAGCAAGTCCAAAATTAAGGAGTGCCGAAGCATCTTCGAGAAGACGACGTAGAAGCCTTGGGCGCGCTCGCTGGCCCAGGGGGACCAGGGCGCGAGGGCCCCCTGCACCACCTCGTTGCCAACCCAGCCGGCGGTGAACGTCAGCGCGTGGACGCCCAGCCAGCCGGCGCGCCCGGCATTCTCCAGCGGGGCCCAGCGCCGGAGGATGAGGCGAATGAGTGGGGTGTAATAGGCCCACACCAGCCAGGGCAGGACGAAGTAGGCCAGCTGCCTGGCGCCGGTGCTGACCGAGCCCTCCGGGGAGGAGAACAGCGACTGCCAGCCCACCAGCCCGGGCACCAGTCCCAGTACAAACAGCCCGAGAACGCGAAGCGCGCGGCGTTGGAGGGAGTCCACCGGAACCTCACAGCCTATGGCAGCTGGTCGCTTTGGGAAGCAAGCGCCTGCAGCCAACGGGGCCGGCGGCGCAGCCGGCTACAGCTCGCGCGACATGAGCAGACGCAGCTTGCCGGACTTCTTGCTGACCACGGTGGCCACCGTGGTGAAGCCCATGGAGCGGTAGAAGTTGACGGCAGTGGAATTGGCCGGGTCCACCCGCAGGGCCAGCGTCCGACGGTACATGTCCTTGGACACCTGGATGGCGTGCTTGAGCAGCGAGGTGCCGATGCCCAGCTTGCGCAGCTCCAGCTTGACGACAATGTTGCGCAGGTAGGCCGCCCCGGGCACTGGGCCGTCCCGCTCGACGGTGACGTAGCCCACAATTTGCCCCCGCAAGCGCACCACCTGCACGAAGGGCCGGAGCGGCGTCAGCGCCTCCAGCGACTGCTCGAGCGTCTCGCTTCGGTAGCCTGCCCGCAGCATCCCCACCAAGGGCAACTCGTCGTCGCCGAGCGGTCCATATTTGAGGAGCGGCGTCAGGTCGGTGGGCAGGCTGCCATCATCCACCACCGGCATGGCACTGGGTTCCGAGGGAGTCTCCACCCGCTTCATGGTCATCGTTCGTGGTCCTCCTCGGCTCGACTTTCGGATCCTAACCGTTCAGCGTCTTCCCGGTCACCTCTTCTGAGAAGAGCCCGTCTACCCACTTGTAGGACGGCTGGATCCTGGGGTCTCGGTGGCTTTCTCGGTAATATGCGGTGAGACTTCTCGCTGTCGTAACCCTCGCTTGGGCCTTTCCTCGCCCACCGCTCCCCGTCCGTGCAACTCAACCACGCCCAGCGGGAACTCACCGTCAAGGTGGTCTATTACGGCCCTGGGCTTTCCGGGAAGACCACCAATCTGCAGCTGATCCACGCCCGGACCCAGACCGAGGGGCGGGGAAAGCTGCTCACCGTCGAGACGCACGACGACCGCACGCTGTTTTTCGACCTCCTGCCCGTCTTCTTCCACACCAAGGGCGGCTACACGGTGAAGGTGAAGCTCTTCACGGTGCCAGGCCAGGTCATCCACAACGCGACGAGGCGGGTGGTGCTGCAGAACGCCGATGCCGTGGCCTTCATCGCCGACAGTCGCCGCAGCGCCAACGCCGACAACAATGCCTATTGGGCCAACCTGCACGAGAACATGCGGGAGAATGGCCTAGACGCGGCCCAGGTCCCCATCGTCATCCAGTTCAACAAGCGGGACCTGCCCGACACCAAGACCGACGAGGAACTGGAAGAGACGCGGGTGCGCGGCCGCGAGCCGGTGATTGGAGCGGTGGCCATCCGTGGCGAGGGCGTCTTGGAGACGCTCTTCGCGGTCATCCAGCTGGCCTACCGCAAGATGGATGAGCAGGCCGGGCTGGCGCGCAATCTCGGGCTTAGCGAGGCGGGGTTTCTGGCCCAGGTCTTCGACCGCATCGACTCGACCGGCACCCAGGTGGCGGGCTGGCTCGAGCAGCTGCAAAGGGATGAGGCATGAGCGCGGAGGCTCCTCCTCGCCCGCCCGAGTCAGTGCTCCAGCGCCGCCTGGCGCTGGGGGACCTGCTCGACCTGCAGACTTTTGGCGAGCTGGCGAAGGGCTTTGCCGAGCTCTACAAGGTCGGCGTCAAAGTCTTTGACGAAAAGGGCAACCGGCTGGCCGACATCAAAGTCGGCAACGGCGACTTCTGCGGCTACGTCTTTTCCTTTCCAGAGGGCCGCCGCTGCTGCACGGCCACGGTGGCCCGGGTGAAGGAAGGCCCGGTAGGCCCGGTGCAAAACGCGCGCGCCGCGCAGGTGCCGCCGGGCATTCCGCTGCGGGGGATGGTGACGGTGCCCTGCTTCACCGGGCTCCGCTACCTGGTGTTGCCCATCCTCTGGGAGGGCGACGCGCTCGGCCGCGTGGTTTTCGGCCCCTTCACCCCGGAGGACTTGGGGGACTTGCCAGCGAGCCTCACCGACCTCACCCCGGGCATCGACCTGGCCCTGGCGCAGGGGCACCTGGCCAAAATTCGCCGGGCCCCGGATCAGACGGTGGCCAAGGTGATGCTGCACTTCTCGCAGCTGCTCGAGGCCCTGGTGGCGGCTGGGCAGAAAACGTACCTCACCAGCCAGGTCCACATCGAGGCGACGCTGGAAAGCAACCGCGACCTCGAAGCGCAAAACCGAAAGCTGGAGGCGCTCAACATTCGGCTCAAGGAGATGGACCGGCTCAAGTCCAGCTTCTTGGCCACGGTGAGCCACGAGCTGCGCACGCCGCTCACCTCCATCATCGGATACTCGGAGATGCTGTCCGAAGGGCTGGTGGGTCCGCTCAACCCCGAGCAGACGGATTACGTCCGCACCATCATGGACAAGGGCGACACCCTCTTGAAGCTCATCTCCTCCATTCTGGACATCAGCCAGATTGAGGCCGGAAAAGTCCGGCTCACCTTCGACGGGGTGCTGGTCTCTGACGTCGTGACGTCGGCCCTGTCCAGCGTCAAACCGCAGGCGCAGAAGAAGGGGCTGATGGTGGACACCAAGCTGCCGCCCCGGGCCGTGGAGGCGCGGGCGGATAGGGAGAAGCTGCGCCAGGTGGTGGTCAACCTGCTGTCCAACGCGGTGAAATTCACGCCCAAAGGAGGATGGGTGCAGGTGGTCCTCACCGACGTCCAGTCCCAGGCCGAGCTCGGCGGGACGCCCGGCTACCGCATTGTGGTGCAGGACTCCGGGGTGGGCATTCCCGCGGACCAGCAGGACAAAGTCTTCCAAAGCTTCTACCAGGTGGACAACAGCTCGACGCGCGAGTTTGGCGGCGCCGGCCTCGGCCTGGCCATTGTGAAGAGCTACGTCGAAGGCCACAGCGGCGTGGTGAAGGTGACGAGTGAAGTGGGCCGGGGCTCCCGCTTCGAGGTGGTGCTGCCGGCCAAGCCGCCCGCGCCGGGCTCGGTCATCCCCCCGCCTGCCTCCGACGGAGGCGCGCCGGCGCAGGAACGCTTCTGAAGCGCGGCTCGCTCAGCGAAGTCGCCGCCATCCGGGCTTTCCTGGCCGTCTTTCCTCGCGCGCCCGTCCCAATCGGCCCCGGGGACGACGCGGCGGTGCTCGCCGTGCGCGCCCGGCGGCTCTGTGTCACCACCGACGCGGTGGTGGAGGGCGTCCACTTTCGTCGAGCCGACGGGCCCTTGGAGGACGTTGGGCACAAGGCGCTGGCCGTCAACCTGTCCGACTTGGCAGCGATGGGCGCGCGTCCCGAGTGGTTTGTCTGCGCGCTGGCGGCCCCCCGGCTGAGGCTGGCGGAGGTCCGGGCCCTGGCGCGGGGCATGGCGATGCTGGCCCGGCGCTTCGCTGTCACGCTGGTGGGCGGAAACGTCAGCCGCGCCCGGGAGCTCTCCCTCACGCTCACGGCGGCCGGGGCACCGGCCGGCCGGGCGCCGCTGTTGCGCTCGGGGGGCCGCGCCGGCGACGCGCTCTACGTCTCCGGGACGCTGGGGGCGGCGCGCCTGGGCCTGCAGTCGCTCAGGGGGCGAGGCCGTGCCAGTCGCTACCCCCGGGCCGAGCGACGTCAGCGCCGTCCCGAGCCCCGCGTGCGGTTGGGGTTGTTGGCCGCCCGCTATGCGTCGGCCGGGATGGACATCTCGGACGGCTTGGCGCAGGACTTGCCGCGGCTGTTGGCCGCCTCCGGCGTGGGAGCGGAGGTCGACGCCGCCCGCCTTCCCATTGACGCCGACGTCCGGGAGGCTTTTGTGCTGCCCCGCCGGGCGCTCACCATGGCGCTGGTGGGCGGAGAGGACTACGAGCTGCTGTTGGCGGTGCCGGCAGCACGCGCAGCGGCCTTCGAGCGGGCCTGCGCGCGGGCCAGCGAGGCGGTGACGCGGGTGGGCCGACTGGTCCAAAAAAGGGGCCTCCACCTGTTGGACGCAGCCGGAAACCCCATTGCCTTGCGGGCCGCAGGCTTCGACCACTTCAGGCGCTAGGCCCGCACTTTCCTCCTCGGAGAATTTGCCGGTTCCACTGGACTGGGGGCTGCTGGACACAGAGCCCCTTCGGCCTTGGGTGCATGCGAGACTGCGGTGCAATGAAATACCTCGTTACCGGAGGCGCGGGCTTCATCGGTTGCAACGCCGTTCAGCGCTGGCTTGCTGCCGGCCACCGGGTGGTGGTGCTGGACGACCTCTCGCGGCGGGGAGCGGACGCGAACCTCGAGTGGCTGCGCCGCCAAGCCGGCCAGCTCGTCTTTGAGCGCGTGGACATCCGGGACGCCGCGGCACTCGACGCCTCCTTGGCCCGGCACCGGGACGCGGCGGTGGTGCTGCACCTGGCCGCGCAGGTGGCCGTCACCACCTCGGTCGCCAACCCGCGCCAGGACTTTGAAGTCAATGCGCTCGGCACTTTCAACCTGCTCGAGTCAGTCCGGCGGCATGCCCCCCAGGCGGTGTTTCTCTACGCCTCCACCAACAAGGTGTACGGCGGTCTCGAGCAGGAAGGCGTCGAGGAACACGCCGGGCGCTACCGCTTTCGCCGTCCAGGGGGCATTGCGGAGACGCAGCCCCTGGACTTCCATTCGCCCTACGGCTGCAGCAAGGGCGCGGCGGACCAGTACGTCCGGGACTACGCGCGTATTTACGGGCTGAAGACGGTGTGCTTTCGGCAGTCCTGCATTTACGGCTACCGCCAATTCGGCGTGGAGGACCAGGGCTGGGTGGCGTGGTTCACCATTGCCGCCGTCACCCGGCAGCCGGTGTGCATTTATGGCGACGGCAAGCAGGTGCGGGACCTCCTCTTCGTAGACGACTTGTGCGACGCGTATGACGCCGCGGTGGCCCGCGCTGAGGCGCTGAAGGGCGCCGTCTTCAACCTCGGCGGCGGCCCGGACCACACCCTGTCCCTGTTGGAGCTGGTGGCCATGCTGGAGCAGCTCAGCGGGCGTGCGTTGCAGCCGCGCTTTGCAGACTGGCGGCCGGGGGACCAACCCGTCTTCGTGGCGGACATTTCCCGGGCGAGCTCGGCGCTGGGGTGGCGGCCCCAGGTGGACGTCGCCGCCGGGGTGAGACGCCTGTATGGCTGGGTGGAGGAGAACCGCGCGCTGTTTGGCTGACGTGGCTCGGGCCGTCCGGGAGGAGGGGGTGTCCTTTGTGCCCACCCCAGCCACCGGTGTCGGTGCCAGGGCCCCCGGGGCCCCGTTGCTTGGGAAAGGGGCGGAACCGTGAAAAGCGCGGCATTTGGGTCCAGAATGGATGCCCCCCAGCGCCCAAAGGGTCATGGCCATCGCCCAACCTCCCTCCCGGAACGCCACGCCGCGCCGTCCGGTGCTCGATGAGTTCTCGGCAGCGCTGTTGCCGCGCCGGGAGCCGGCGCAACGGGTATTGAAGGCCGTCGACGAGCGGCTGGGCGGCCTCACCCTTCCGTTGCAGAACAAAATTGTCCTCGGCTACGTGGTGCTGGGGGCCGCCTTGTTTCTGGCCTTGCAGCTGGTACGGACGGAGCGGCTGGAAGTCCGCTTGCTGGTGGCGGCGGTGGTCACGCTGGGGTTGGCCTTCCTCGTCCCCGCGGTGTTGGCCCGCGTGGCCCGGCTGCGGGTGCTGAGCCGCTCGGCGCTGGAAATCTCCCGCGGCGACTTGGCCAGCCCGGTGCAGACGCGCGCCAGCCTCGGACGCGATGAGATTGACGAGCTGGCCACCGCCATTCGGCACATGCAGGAAAACCTGCGCGAGTTGGTGGGACACATCCAGCACACCGCCCAGTCCGTGGCGGACTCCGCCACGGACCTCGAGCGGTCCGCAGAGAATGTCAACGCCGCCACCGAGGAGGTGGGCGAGTCCATCCTCACCATCGCCCAGGGGGCGGTGGCCCAGTCGGACCTCGTCGGACAGGCCTCCAAAGTCATCACCGGGATGGCCGGCTCCATCCAGCGCACGGCAGTCAGTGCCGAGGACGCGGCCCGGGCCGCCGGGGACAGCAGCAGCGCCGCCGAGCAGGGAAGCAAGGCGGCCCGGCTGGCCGGCGAGAAGGTGAACAAGGTGTTCAGCCGCATCGAGGTGGCCAGTCAGGAAGTCTTCGCCTTCGGGGAGAAGACGCAGGAAATTTCGAAAATTGTCGACGCCATCACCCACGTCGCCCAGCAGACCAACCTGCTGGCGCTCAACGCCACCATCGAGGCGGCCCGCGCCGGAGAGTACGGGCGCGGCTTTGCGGTGGTGGCCGACGAGGTGCGCAAGCTGGCCGACAGCGCCGGTCGCAGCGCGGAGCAGATTTCGAAGCTGGCGCGCGACATTTCGCGGCAGTCGGCAGCGGTGGTGACGGCCATGCGGGAGGGCATCGCCGAGCTGACCGAGGGACGCGAGGACTTGACCAGCATCCTGCGCTCGATGGGTTCCATCACCGACACCACCCGGAAGGGCGCGGACAAGGTGCACCTCATCTCCGAGAGTGCGCGCGAGCAGCTGCAAGGCAGCCAGGAGATGGTGAAGGCCATTCAGGAGATTTCCGAAGTGGCCAAGGGCAACGCCGGTTCCACCAATGCCGTGCAGGCCGTCATCCGTGAGCAGACCGCCGCCGTCTCCCGCATGACGTCCGCCGCACAGGAGCTCAACAACCTCTCGCTCGAGCTGCAAAGCGTGGTCCGGCGGTTCCGGCTCGGGGCATGAGCCCAAAGGCCTCACTCGGGCAACCCACATGGTGGACAGCGCGCGGCATGTCGTCTTCCGGGTCGGGACCGGCCGCTACGCGCTGCCGCTGGCCGCGGTGCGGGAAGTGGTGGTGACGCCCGAAGTTTTCACCCGCGTCCCGCGGGCACCCGCCGCCGTCACCGGCGTCGTCAACCTCCGCGGCCGGGTGGTGACGGTGGTCGACTTGTGCCCAGTGCTGGAGCTGGGCGAGGCCAGCGGGCCGGCCCCCAAGCTGCTGCTGCTCGACCGGGGCCGTCGAGACCTGGCCCTCGGGGTGGCCGACGTGGAAGCCATCGAGACGCTGGCCCAGGTGCCCGAGGCCGGCGAGGGCACCGGAGTGGTGCGGGGCGTCGCCCAGCTGGGCCAAAGCCTGGCCGTCAACCTCCTCGACGTCGAGGCGCTGGAGGCCCGGGTGACTGGGCTATTCCGGGGCAGATAGGCTCGAGCGCGAGATGGCGAAGCGCGTCCTCATTGTCGACGATGCCTCCTTCATGCGGAACATGCTCCGCGAGATTCTGGTGGAGGCCGGCTACCAGGTGGTGGGCGAGGCGAGCCACGGGGTGGAGGCGGTGCAGCGGCACCACGAGCTGAAGCCGGACCTCACCACCATGGACATCGTCATGCCGTACAAGAATGGCGTCGAGGCCACTCGGGAGATTGTGCGCGCGGACAGCGAGGCGCTGGTGGTCATTTGCTCCGCCCTCGACCAGGAAGCCCTCGTCCTCGAAGCGCTGGAGGCGGGCGCCGCTGACTTTCTGGTGAAGCCCTTCCGCGCCGAAGAGGTGCTCTCGGTGGTGCGCAAAGTGCTGCGCGAGGAAGTCGCGGGCTGAGGCCTGGGGACAGCGAAGACACGTGCCGACCGACCTCGACATGTCCCGCTACGTGGGCCTCTTCGTGGCCGAGGCGGCCGAGCATCTCGAGGCGCTGTCGCGCGACTTGGTGACGCTGGAGCGGCAGCGCACGCCAGAGACGGTGGACTCGCTGTTTCGCCATGCACACTCGGTGAAGGGCATGGCCGCCTCGATGGGGCTGGAAGCCATCGCCACCCTGGCCCACCGGGTGGAGGACTTGGTGGAGGCCCTGCGGAACGACACCACTCGCTGGGACCGCGCGCTGGTGGATTTGATGCTCGAGGCCACCGACACCATGCAGGCGCAAGTGCGCGCTGCAGCTGAAAGCCAGACGCCGGCGCCTCCCTCGGACTTGCTGGGCCGCCTGGCCGAAGCCGTTCGGGCTCGCACCGGCCAAGGGCCCAAGCCGACGCGCGTTGCCAGAAATGTCCTCTTCAGCGCCGGAGCCCCTGCGCCTCCGCCCTCCGGCGCCGAGCCACTCGAGCTCCACCTCCAGGTGGCCACCTCCGCCGGGAGCCCGGGGGGGCGGGCCTTCATGGCCTACCGGACGCTGGCCTCGCTCGGGACGGTGCTCGACATCCAACCTCCCCTGGAGGAGCTACGTGCCGGGGCGCTCCCAGAGGGGCGCTTCCGCCTCGGCGTGCAGGTGCTCGGCGGGGAGCATGCGGTTCGCGAGGCGCTGAAGCGCCTGCCGGAGGTGGAACTGGTCTCGGTGGGCCCGCACCTCGACGCGCCGGCCCTCGCGGCC
>JBKQJL010000157.1:0-13402 GCA_052147975.1 Myxococcaceae bacterium | reverse complement strand
CTCTTGAGCGGGGATATCTTGTATTTTTTCCATTTCTATAGCCGACTCGAACTCTTCCTGCCGGACTGGGCCTTTGTGTGCACGCACTGTACGCGGTGCCAGCTTTGCAACAACTGCAGCCACTGCGTGGACTGCAAGAATTGCCACGCTTGCGCCTACTGCTTGCGCAGCGAGAATTGCAGTGCCAGTGCCTACTTGGTGCTGTCGCGCAACCTGGCCGACTGCACCTACTGCTTTGGCTGTGTTGGGCTGGCGCGGAAGGACTTCCACATCCTCAACGTCCCCTTTGGCCGGACGGAGTACTTCGCCATTACCAAGCGGCTTCGCGCCGAGCTGGATTTGGCGGGGTAGCCCCGCGCCCCAGTGGTCAGTTTCCCAAGGGCCGCGTGCGTTTGGGGGGCGCCTGGCAGACGCCTCCCGCCTGGCCGTCCGTCCGGGCCATGCAGGTGAAGGGCGCCGGACAGCCGCCACTGCAGCCGAGCTCGCAGGTGGCCTCTTCGCCGGAGTCGCCGCCGGCCATGCAGCTGAGCGGCTCTTCGCACACGCCGCTGGCTGGACAGGGTGCGTGAAGCTGGGTCTCCGCCACCGAGCCGATGGGCACCGGAGAGGACGCCGCGCAGCCGAGCAGCGCCCAAAGGCACAGGCACGCTGTCAGGGCGAGGGGCCTCATAGCGCCCTGACGAAAAAGGCCTTGAGGTATTCCGTCTCCGGAAGGCCGCCCAAGGCCGGATGGTCTGCGCCTGGCCCCCGGCGCTCGAGAATTTGAATCGGCCGGCGGACGTCCTCCGCCGCCCCCAGCAACATCTCCTCGAAAGCCGCCGAGGAGACTTTCCCCGAGCAAGAGCAGCTGACCAGCAGGCCCTCCGGCCGCAACAGGCGCAGGGCCCGGACGTTGAGCTCGCGGTAGGCGCGCATGGCGGCGTCCGGGCCCTTGCTGCGCTTGGCCAGTCCGGGCGGGTCCAGCACCACCGTGTCGAAGCGCTCGCCGGCGCGGTCGAAGTCATGCAGGACGTCGAAGGCGTTGGCGGTGTGCACCTGCACCTGGGAGCGGCCGTTTCGCGCGGCATTCTCCCGCAGCCGCTCGGCCGCGGCCACGTCTTGCTCCACCGCCAGCACCTCGTCGGAGTGCAGCGCCAGGGCCAGGGCAAAGCCGCCGTGGTAGCTGAAGCAGTCCAGCGTCCGCCCGCGGCCGAGCTGTCCAGCCCGAAGGTGGTTGTCGGCCTGGTCCAAGAAGCCACCCGTCTTCATGTCGTGGAGCACGTCTACCCGGAAGCGGTTCTCGCCCTCTTTGAAGTCCACCACCGCCGCTCCGCTGCCGTGCAGCTGGCGTACCTCGCGGGGAAGCCCCTCGAAGTCCCGTCCGCTTCCGTCGTCGCGGGCCACCACCCGGCTGGCGCCCGTCAGCTCGACGAGGAGGCGCGTTAACAGGCCTTCCCGGGCGTCCATGCCCTCGGACAGCGTCTGCAGCACCAGCGCGCTGCCGTAGCGGTCCACCACCAGGCCGGGCAGGAGGTCCGCCTCGCCATGCACCAGCCGCAGCGCATCGCGGGGCAACAGCGGGGCGCGCCGGCGGATGGAGGACTCGAGGCGGCGTCGGAAGAAGTCCTCGTCGATGGGCTCCTCGTCTGGGCCGCGACGCGTCAGTAGCCGCAGCGCCAGGGGCGAGTGGCGCGCGTAGAGCGCCTGGCCGACGGGGTTGCCCGCTGGGTCGACGACGTCCACCACCGGACCCGGGCCATCGAGGAGGGGGGCCTCCATCAAGTCGGTGCGCCAGCACCAAGGGCGCAGGTGCCGCAGGGCGCGGGCCGCCTTGGCCGAGACGACGGCTCTATTCGAGGCCACGGGCGGCGAGCTCCATGTCGTCCTCACCCCGGAGATGGCCGACCTCGTGGAGCAGCGTCACCCGAATCTGTTCGAGCAGCTCGTCCTCGGAGGTGACGGCACGAGCCAGGTTGCGCCGGTAGAGCACCACCGAGCGACAGGGGCCCTTCCCGTCGTCGGGACAGGGCTCGCCAAGCGAGGGCCCGCGAAAGAGGCCGAGAATGGTGGGCGAGAGCGGCGGCTCCCCGTCGCGCAAGTCCTCGTCCTGCGGAATTTCCTCGGTCGTCACGGGCACCCCACGCAAGTCCTTCTGCATGTCCTTGGAAAGTGCTCGCACCGCCCGGGCCACGGCGTCTCGAAAGGCCCCCTCGGAAAGTAAGACGGGCGGCGGGAAGTCCTCGGGCGCCAGCTCCCGGGCCCGCCGGAAGCTTTCCTCGGCCTCGGCCCACTTTCCATCCCGCTCGAGCAGCAGCCCGAGGTGCTGGTAGGCATGTGGCGCGTGGTCCGGGTCCTTGCGGAGGCTCAAAAACGCGGCCCGGGCCTCGTCAAAGCGGCACAGCTCGAAGAGCGCGACGGCCCGCTCGTAGGCCACGTCCGAATCGCCGCCGAGGACGTGCGCCGCCTCCTCGGCGCGCTGCAGCGCCAGCGTCGACTCACCCAAGTCATTGGCGGCCATGGCGGAGAGCAACGCAAACTGTGCGGTGAGCTCCTCGTCCTCGCCGTCGGCGGCCAGCTGGCGGCCGCGCTCGGAGTACAAAAAGGCCAGCTCGTCGTTGTCCCGGGTGGAGGGCAGGCTCACGCCGTACAGGTGGGCTGCGCCGAGCAGCGCGTCCAGGTGGTCTGGGTCAAGGGCCAAGGCCCGCGCATAGGCGAGCCTCGCCTCGTCGAAGCGCCCCAACGCGGACAGGGCCGCGGCGCGCTCGCTGTGGGCGGCCGGGTCATCCGGACTCCGGGCCGCCGCCTCGGCGGCGCAGGACAGGGCCCGTTTGTAGTCCAGGGCCTCGTAGGCCTGGTGGGCCGCCTCCAGCGGGGAGGCGCCGTGCGCCTCGCACACCGCCAGCGGCTCCACCACCACCGGGCGGGAGGGGTGGTGCACCGGCGCGGTGGGGGTGCCTGGGTTGGGCGCCGTGCTCTGGGCAGCTGGCTCCGTCTTGTGGCAGCCCGCGAGGAGCCCCAAGGACACAAGCCACGGCACCAAAGGAAGTCGCATGACGCCTCGACAGTGTAGCAGCGGGCCACCCTGGCTCGCCTTGGGACAGAAGAACGCTTGGCGAAGGCCGCCATTTCCCGCTCGACGCCTCGGCCAGCGTGGGGACAGACTTTGCGCCCAAGGTGCTTCCCCTCGTCTTGGCCTCCACCTCCGTTGCCCGCCAGGCGCTCCTCGGCACGCTGGGGCTGCGCTTTGTGGCCGTGGCGCCTGGCGTGGAGGAGTCCTTCGCGGAGGGTGCGCCGCTGGAGGAGGTAGTGCGCCTTCTGGCGCAGCGCAAGGCGCGCGCGGTGGCGGCGCGCTGCCCGGAGGCGCTCGTCCTGGGGGCGGACCAACTGGGCGAGGTGGAGGGGCGGCTGCTGAAAAAACCCACCACCCGGGAGGAAGCGCGAGCCCAGCTTCAAGCGCTGTCCGGACGCTCGCACCGGTTGCTCACCGCCGTGTGCCTCACCGGCGGCGGCGCGGAGGAGACGCGGGTGGAGGAAGCGCGACTCACTTTTTTCCCCCTCAGCGGGGCTGAGGTGGAGGCCTACTTGGACACCGGCGAATGGGAGGGCTGCGCCGGCAGCTACCGGGTGGAGGGACGGGGACAGGCGATGATGGCGCGTATTGAGGGAGACCGGACGTGCATCCAGGGCCTGCCCATGCAGGCGGTGGTGCAGTTGCTGCGCGCTCGGGGGGTGCCGTTGCTCGCCGGCCCGGACGGCCGCTAGTGCCGCCGGGGCTTTTCCTTCTTGGCCGACACTCGCCCGGGGCAGAGCGCCCACCGTGTCAAAAAGGCCGACCGCAGCAGGTCGTCTGTGAAGAGGTCCGGGCTTCCCCACCGAGTCGCTCGGCCAGGCGACGCTAGGGCGCGGCCTCCCGCTGGCTCACCCCGCCCCCGTGTCCACCGACGCCGAGTCGCCGAGCGGGCCGACCAGAGGGTGCGCCAGGACGTCGTCTTCGAGGCACTGGGGCACGTCCTCACCCGCGCTAGCCGGCCGAAACCAGCCTCTCAAGAGGCCACCGGCTGATGGCCCGGCCCGCCTCAGGCACGTAGCTCGGCCAGAATTTCCGCCGCGGCGGCCCGCGCACGAGCCACCTCCTCGGGCCGGAAACTCATCGCCGCCACCACCGAGTGGCCGCCGCCCCCGTAGCGCTGCGCGATGGCCGACAAGTCGTGGCGGCGCAGCTCCGGACGCCAGGGGTTGCTGCCGATGGAGACTTTGCTGCGCTGCGCACTCTTGCCCACCCACACCACGTAGCGCGCGTCGGGAAACAAGTCGTAGGCGATGAATTTGTTGATGCCGTCCAAGTTCTCGTCGGCCAAGTCGAAAAAGACGACGTCCTGCTCCAGACGCGCCTTGCGGCGCACCACCTCCACGTGGGCCCGGTGCCGCGCCAACAGGGGACGGAAGGGCTCCTGGACGAGCGGCAGGGCGGCCACCTCGGACAGCGAGGCCTTCTGCAGCAGGCG
Source organism: Myxococcaceae bacterium (assembly GCA_052147975.1). Taxonomy (GTDB): domain Bacteria; phylum Myxococcota; class Myxococcia; order Myxococcales; family Myxococcaceae; genus JADGRA01. Next base: position 8,918 of record JBKQJL010000157.1, on the reverse strand, counting down.
GATGACTTCTGGGATGAAGCGCGGCTCGCGGTTGGCCTCCAGCACCGTCATCAACTGCAGCGCCGGCTCGCGCAGGGCGACCGCCATCTCCGGGCTCGGGAATTGCGCCCCGTCGATGACTTCCGCCCAGTCGATGAGCTCGCCCAGGCCGCCGCTGTCGAAGCCAAACTGGGCGCACGCCACGTCGGCCAGGTACTTGGTGCAGCTCTTGCGGTGCGGGTCATGAAACTTCTGGCCGCTCCGGTCGGCGCGGAAGTGCGCCTCGTCGCCAGCGTCCTGAAAGCCCGAGGCGTGGTGGTCAAACCACCACGTCAACCGCGGGGACTGGCTGTAGCGAAAGTCGACAATGGCGTTCTCCTCCCCGGTGAAGACAGACTCCGGGATGGACGTCCCCCCCGCCTGGTGGGAGAGGCCCTGGTAGCTGAGTTGGGCGTCGGGACGAATGCGCTCGGAGAAGAAGCGCGAAAAGACGGCGGCGCTGGCCGCCCCGTCGAAGCAATTGTCGTGAAACAGAACGTGCATCCGCATGTGACACTGCTTCCTATAACCCGGAGAGCCGACTCGGGGGGGGCGTCCCGTCTGCCCGGCGCCCGAGGGGCCGGCCCGCCCGCCAAGAAAAAGACGCGCCCGCCGCAACGGCTGGCCTGCTGGCGCGTCTAACCCAATAAGGAGCGTGGAATGAAAAGAGCCATTACTCGAACGGGGCAGACGCTGCGGCGGCTTCAGCGCAAGGCCGTCGCCGGCGGCCGTAAAGTCCACACCAACCTCGGCGAGCTGGTCGCCGCGGCCTTTGACACGGTGGGTAATGAGGTGAAGGACGTGGCGAGGCTGCTCTCGTCGGCGGAGCTCAGCCGGGCGGCGAAGAGTCGCATTGTCGTCGTCCAGTAAGCCTTGGGGCCTTGTCCCGGCCGGGGCGAGTGCCCTAGGCAGGGCATGGGGTGATTGACTCCCACTGCCACCTGGACGTCTCCCGCTTCGACGCCGACCGACCGGCGGTGCTGGAGCGAGCCTGGCAGGCAGGCCTTGAGGGAATGGTGGTACCGGCCATTGGCCCCAGTGCCTGGCCGGCCCTTGTGGCGTGGCCCGCACGGGACGCTCGCCTGCAGGTGGCCTTGGGCATTCACCCGCAGCTGTTGCCCGAGCTGGACGAGGCGGAGGACGACGTCCACCTCGAGCAGCTGGACGGGCTACTGGCGGCTGGCGTCCCCTGCGCGGTGGGAGAGTGCGGGCTGGACGGGCCGACGGTGACGCGCGCCCCCCTCGCCCGGCAGCTGCGCGTCCTGGACGGGCACTTGCGGCTGGCGCACAAGCACCACCTGCCCCTGTTGCTTCACTGCCAGCGCGCTCACCCCGCGCTCCAGGAGTGGCTGCAGCGGGTGCGCCTACCGGAGGCGGGCGCCGTGCTGCACAGCTACAGTGGCGGCGCGGAGCGCGTCGGGGCGTACCTGGCCAAGGGCTGCTGGTTTAGCTTCGCCGGCCCCGTCACCTGGCCGGAGGCCCGGCGTCCGGTGGAGGCGCTGCGGGCCGTCCCGGCGGAGTACCTCTTGGCCGAGACGGATGCGCCGGACCAAACGCCCGCGCCCTTCCGCGGCCAGCGCTCCGAGCCGGCCTTTCTTCGGCCGGTGGTGGAGGCCATGGCGCGACACCTCGGGGAGCCGCCCTCGCAGCTGGCCAGCCGGCTGGCGGACAATGCCCGGCGCTTCTTTGCCCGGCCCTTCGCAACGCCCCCGGCTGGGCGCTAAAGGAGTCCGTGGCCATGGCCTCGACTCGACTCTCCCCCACCCCCCCCGCTGCCGGGCCGCACCCGGCGGGCGGCGGAGGCGCCTTCCGGCTGTCCCGCCGCTTCGACCGGACGGGCCGCCTCCTGGGCGACGCTGGCATGGAGCGGCTGGCCCGGGCCCGGGTGGTGGTGTTTGGCCTGGGTGGGGTGGGCAGCTACGCGGTGGAGGGCCTGGCCCGCAGCGGCGTCGGCCACCTCACCTTGGTGGACTTTGACGAGGTGTGCGTCACCAACCTCAACCGTCAGCTGCATGCCACCGTGCGGACGGTGGGAAAGCCCAAGGCCGAGCTGATGGCCGAGCGCTGTCGCGAGGTGAACCCGGACGTCTCGGTGCTGGCGGTGCGCGAATTCTACCGGGCCGAGCTCTCCGAAGCGCTGCTCGGCCCGGGCTTTGACTACGTGGTGGACGCCATCGACAACGTGAAGGCGAAGCTGCACCTGTTGCACCGGGCCAGAAGCCTCGGGCTCCCGGTGGTAAGCAGCATGGGGGCCGCCGGCCGGCTCGACCCCACTGCCATACGCGTGGAGGACTTGTGCGAGACGCACATGGACCCCTTCGCCAAGGACGTGCGCAAGCTGCTCAAGCGCAAGTATGGGGTGGACACCGAGCGCCCCACCGGCATTACGGCCGTCTACAGCATCGAGACGTCCCGGACGCCGGTGCCCCTCACCTACGACGCCAAGACGGAGGGCTTTCTGTGCGTTTGCCCCTCTCGCGAGAATGACTTCCACACCTGCGACCATCGCACCCAGGTGAATGGGAGCGCCGTCTTCGTCACTTCCGTCTTCGGGATGGCCATGGCCGGCGTGGTGGTGCGACGCATTGCCCAGGGGCGCTAGGCGGCGGCGCTGGCCGCCAGCGGTGTCGGTGCCGAGGCGGGCGCCGCCATGGCTTCCAGTGCGGCGAAGGTAATGTGCTGGCGGCCGCAGGCGCGCCGGAAGGCACACCGCGCACACTCCTGGAGCTCCTCCGTCTTGGGGAATTGGGCCGCGTCGGTGGGGACATTCTGCGCGGCGTTGAGCAGCAGCGCTTGCATGGCCCGGACGCTCTCCTCGAAGAGGAGGCGGTAGCGCTCCACGGTGGCCCGGTCCACGTGGACCTCCACCTCCTCGGCCTGGTTGACGAAAACGAGCAGGCAACGGACCGACTCGGGCGGCACGCGGTAGCGGTGGGCCAAATACAGCGCGTAGCCCACCACCTGGTCCTCGTAGCCCTCGCGCATTTTCCCCGTCTTCCAGTCCACCACCGTGATGCGGCCCTGAGTGTCGCGGAAGACGAAGTCGGGGATGGCGAACACCTTCACGCCCTGCATGTCGAAGTTGCTCTTCTGCGCGCCCTCGTCGACTTCCAGCCACTGCGCTGGCTTCAGCCCACGGGCACGCTCAATCCACGGCGAGGCGAGAAACCAGCGCAGCCCTTGCTCCACCGTCTGCCAGTTGCGCTTCCACTCCTCGGCCGGCACCGGCTCGTCGTACTCGTGCTCCACCAGGCCAGTGAAGTCCGGCCGCCGCTTCCCCTCGTCCCAGTAGGACTTGCTGCGCGAGTACAGCCAGTCCCGCTGCATTTGCTGGTGCGCACGCCGCAGGACGGCCTCCCCGTCCACCGCCCGCTCAGCTTGGATGCTGCGCAGCACGTCGCGGATGTGCGCGTGCACCACGTTGCCAGCCCAGTTGAAGCGGTTGGCCAGCCGCTTGAGGGTGAAGAGCTGCCGCGCCTCCTCGGAGGCACCATTCTCCCAGCCGCCCCAGCTGCCATAATAGTGGAGAAAATAGGCCCGCCGGCAGCCGGAAAACTTCTCGTGCCGGCTCTTGGACCAGCTGAAGTCGTTGGTGATGACGTTCTGACCCATGGGCGTACGTGAGAGGCACTCTAGCCGCTGCCTCTGTCAGCCTGGGAGGTAGGGTGCGGGCCCCATGGCCACTGCCCTGCGCGTCCCACCACTGGCCGAGTCAGCGGAGGTGCCCACCCACGAGGCCGACGAGGCCCTGCGCCGCGCGCTGCTTGGCTGGTACGACGCCCAGGCGCGGGACCTCCCCTGGCGGCGCCGCAGGGACGCGTATGCCATTTGGGTCAGCGAAGTCATGCTGCAGCAGACGCAAGTCACGGTGGTGCTGCGCTACTGGGCGCCCTTCCTGACGCGTTTCCCGACGCTGCCCAGCCTCGCCGCCGCCTCCTTGGAGGCGGTGCTCGCGGCCTGGCGCGGCCTCGGCTACTACGCCCGGGCGCGCAACCTGCACCGCGCGGCGCGGGTGGTGGTGGAGCGGCACGGCGGGGTGCTGCCGGCCTCGGCCAGCGCTCTGGCCGAGCTGCCCGGCTTTGGCCGGTACACCGTCGGCGCGGTGGCCAGCATCGCCTTCGGGCTGGCCGAGCCCGTGGTGGACGGCAACGTGGCCCGCGTGCTGTCCCGTCTGTACGCCGTGCATGGGGCCCCCGGCGCGCCGGCGCGCGAAGCCCGGCTGTGGGTACACGCCAGCCGGCTGGTGCCCGCCGAGCGCCCGGGCGACTTCAACCAGGCCCTCATGGAGCTGGGCGCGACGCTGTGCCGGCTGGCCAACCCAAGCTGCCTGTTGTGTCCGGTGCGGCCGCAGTGCCAAGCCCTGTCCCGTGGCCAGCTGGAGCTGCTTCCGCCGCAGCGCCCAGCGCAACGCCGCCAGCCGCTTCGCCTGGCGGTGGCGGTGGTGCGCAAGCGCGGCCGGCTGCTGTTGGGGCGACGGCCGGCGACGGGCCTCTTCGGCGGCCTGTGGGAGTTGCCGGCGGTGAAGCTGCCCAGCACCGCCACCGGGCAGCAGGTGCACCGCCGGCTGACGGCGCTGCTTGGCAAAGGGACGCGCGTCGGTAAACCCCTGGGCACGGTGCACCGCACCCTCACCCACCGGGAACTCACCCTCTGCCTCTTTCAGGCCACCGCCCCGCTGCGCCCGCAGCAGGGGGAGTACCTCGAGCTGCGCTGGGTGCGTCCTGGCGAGACAGCCCACCTCGGCGTCAGCGCCGCCATGCAGGCGGCCCTGGCCAAGGTGACGGCGGCCGCCCCGGCGCGGCCAGCCAGCCCGCGCCGGCGGAGACGCCCCCCTCACGCCACAGGCGCCCTTGCGGCGGCCATGCGGTGACGTCCAAGGACGGCCTCTTGGCGCCGCCGGCGGGGAAAGGGGGGGGAGGCGCAGGGGTGGAAACCCCAAGGGACTGTGGTTATGGCAGCTCGCATGTCCCTCTTTTCAAGCCCCAAGTCCCGGCTCCCCAGCGCGGAGGAGGCCCTGCCCGGCCGCTCGCAGCCCATGGCGGTCCCCTCCAAACACTTCGTCAACGGCGCCTCGCTTCTGCCCCCGTTTCCCGCGGGCACGGAGCTGGCCACGTTTGGCATGGGCTGCTTCTGGGGCGCAGAGCGCAAATTCTGGGAGTTGCCGGGCGTCGTCTCCACCATGGTGGGGTACGCGGGCGGGCTCACCCCCAACCCCACCTACCAGGAGGTGTGCTCCGGACGGACGGGGCACGCCGAGGTGGTGCAGGTGGTGTTCGACCCGAAGAAGGTTTCCTACGAGCGGCTGCTGCAGCAGTTTTGGGAAAACCATGACCCGACGCAGGGCATGCGCCAGGGGGGCGACACAGGAACGCAGTACCGAAGCGCCCTCTACACCCACTCCGAGGAGCAGGCGCGGGCGGCGGCCGCCTCCCGGGAGGCCTACCAGCGCGTCCTCAGCCACGCCGGGTTTGGCCCCATCACCACCGAGATTCGCGCCGCGCCGCCCTTCTATTACGCCGAGGAGTACCACCAGCAGTACCTGGCCAAGAACCCGGACGGCTACTGCGGCATTGGGGGCTGCGGGGTGAGTTACCGTCCCAAGGAGTCCGCAGAGCCAAAGCGCGCTTGAAGCGGCGCCGCCGCTCCTGGCGCCTCCCTCGGGTGAGGGGGGGCCTTCGCCCAAAGGGGGCAAGCCCTTCTCGGGGCGCGGCCTACAGTCCGAGGTAGGCCTCGCGGATGCCCCTGTCCTGCACCAGCACCGCCGCCGTCCCCTCCGTCACCAGCTTGCCGTTTTCGATGACGTACCCCCGGTCGGCAATCTCCAGGCCTTCCATGACTTTTTGTTCCACAATTAAGACGGTCACCACCTTGGCCAGCTCTCGCACCGCGGCCAGCGTCTGCTCGGTGAGTTTGGGCGAGAGCCCAAGCGAGGGCTCGTCGAGCAGGAGCAGCTTTGGCTCGGACATCATCCCGCGGGCAATGGCCACCATTTGCTGCTCGCCTCCGGACAGCGTGCCCGCCACCTGGCGACGGCGCTCAGCCAGCCTCGGGAAGAGCTGGTACATGCGCGACACGTTTTGCGGCCGCCGCTTGCGGGCCCGAGGCAAGTAGGAGCCAAGCCACAGGTTTTCCTCGACGCTCATTTCCGGGAAGAGCTGCCGGCCCTCGGGCACGTGGGCGATGCCCAGCTCGACAATTTCGGCCGGCGACAGGCCGGTGATGTCTTCACCCAAAAAGCGCACCCGGCCCGACCGAGCGCGCAACAGGCCGGAGATGACGCGCAGGCAGCTCGTCTTCCCGGCCCCGTTGCCGCCGAGCAGCGCCACCACCTCGGCGGCCCGCACCTGGAAGCTCAAGCCGAAGAGCGCCTGGAAGTCGCCGTAGAAGGCGGTCAGCGCGTCGACCTCCAACAGCGTCTCGGCGCTCACGGGGGGCTCCTGCCTTGCTGGTATTTGCTTCCCAGGTAGGCCTCCACCACCCGCGGGTCATGCACCACCGCCTGCGGCGCCCCCTCGGCCAATTTTCCCCCTTGGTCCATCACCACCACCCGGGAGGCCAGCGCCATCACCACCCGCATGATGTGCTCCACCCCCCCCACCGCGGTGACGCCAAACTCCTTCAGCTTTCGCAGCAACTGCACCACCTCGGCCGACTCGGTGGGGTTGAGGCCGGCCATCACCTCGTCGAGCAAGAGCAGCTTGGCCCCGGTGGCCAGGGCCCGCGCCACCTCCAGCAGCTTGCGCTGGGCGAGCGGCAGCCCCGAGGCCAGCTGCTCGCCCCGCTTGGACAGTCCCAGAAAGCCGAGCACCTCGTCGGCCTTGCGCCCCGCCTCGGCCCGGGAGCGGGCGTGGAGAAACGAGCCGAGCATGACGTTTTCTCGGACGGTGAGGCTGGGGAGGGGCTTCACAATTTGGAAGGTGCGGCCGATGCCCAGCCGAGTCGTTTGGTAGGGCCTGAGGCCGACCAGGTTTTGCCCCCGGAAGAGAATCTCCCCGGAGTCGGCGGTGACGTAGCCAGAAATGAGGTTGAAGAGCGTTGTCTTGCCGGCCCCGTTGGGGCCGATGATGAAGACGACCTCGCCTTCCTCGACGTCGAAGCTGACGTCGTTGGTGGCGAGCAATCCGCCGAAGCGCTTCACCACGTGCTTCAGCTGTAGAAGCGGAGCCACGTCTTCTCCTTCATGCCGTTTGGGCCCTGGCCGGCCGTCGGCGGAACCAGCGCTGCTTGGCGATGGACACCAGTCCACCGGGGAGGAAGAGCACCACCAGCACCAGCAGCACCCCGTAGAAGAAGGTGTGGGCTCGCTCCAGGTAGGCCTTCAGGCCCTCGGCGGCGACGGTGAGGACCACCGCGCCCACCATCGGCCCCCACACGGTGGCCGCGCCACCGAGCATGGCAATGAGCGCCATCTGCACCGAGACGTCAATCGACAGCACGCTGTCCGGGCCGATGAATTGAAACACCCCGGCGTAGAGGGCGCCGGCGGCCGCCACCAGCGCCGCCGAAAGCAACAGGGCCTTCAACTTCTCCACCGCCGGGTTGATGCCCACCGCCATGGCGGTGTCCTCGTTTTCGCGAATGGCCCGCAGCGAGTAGCCGAAGCGGCTGACGTCGGTCCAGCTGGCCAGCGCGAAGGCGGCCGCCAGCAGCGGCAACGAGGCGTAGTACGTCTTGCGGTCGCCGTTGGGCTCGCCAAAGAAGCTGGGGGCAATCATCCCGATGGCGCCGTGGGTGAAGGACAGGTTGAGCGCCAGTAGCCTGAGAATTTCCGCGGTGGCGATGGTGGAGAGCACGAAGTACGGCCCGCGCAGCCGGAAGGTGAGACTGCCGATGAGCAGTGCCGCGAGGCACGCCAACACCACCCCGGCCAACATTCCCAGCCAGGGGCTCCAGTCGAAGGCCTCGTGAAAGAGCGCCACGCTGTAGGCGCCAATTCCAAAGTAGGCGACGTGCCCGAGCGACAGCTGCCCGGCGTAGCCGCCCAACAAATTCCAAGCCATTCCCAGGACGGCAAAAATGACGACGCGGAAGACAATCTGCTGCAGGTAGGCGTCCTTCAGCCACACCGGCATGCTCACCAAAAGCGCAAAGAAAATGGCCGCCGAAACCCAGCGCGCTCGGCTCATGGCGCCTTCTTCCCGAAGAGGCCCTGAGGACGCAGCAGCAACACGGCCAAGAAGAGGACGAAGTCCACCACCTGGGTGTAGCTGTCGGACCAGTAGTAGGCGGTCAGCCCCTCGGTGACCCCGAGGATGAGACCGCCCAGGGCCGCCCCCTCCACGCTTCCCATCCCCCCCAGCACGACAATGACGAAGGACTTGAGGTTGTAGGGCGCGCCGATGGTGGGGTTGACGTAGAAGACGGGCAGCAGCAGCGCCCCGGCACCGCCCGCGCAGGCCACCCCGAAGGCGAAGGAAATGCCGGAAATCCACTGGACGCGGATGCCCATCAACGGCGCCACGCCTGGATTTTGAGCCACGCCCCGGATGGCTCGGCCCATCTCGGTGTACTTCATGTAGAAGTACATGGACGTCACCCCCAGCACGGCGATGGCGAACGACACCGCGTAGGCGACGTTGAAGTTGAGCGGTCCGAGGTTCGCCGTGCGGTCGGCCAGCGGCAGGCTGATGGAGCGGTAGTCCCCGGTGAAGAGCAGCTGGGCGCCTCCCACCAGGCACAGGGCAATGCCTTCCGTCAGAAGAATCTGCAAAAAGTCCGACTGCCCCATGACGCGGCGGATGAGCAGCCAGTAGACGGCCAGGCCCACCAGGAAGAGGGCCGCCCCCACCAGGGCGCAGCCCCAGTAGGGGTTAATTTTGAAGAGCGTGTAGCCGAAGTAGGCGACGTACATGCCCACCATGAGGAAGGCGCCGTGGGCAAAATTCACCAGCCGCATGACG
>JBKQJL010000156.1:0-13113 GCA_052147975.1 Myxococcaceae bacterium | reverse complement strand
TGCCTCTCCGGAGCGCCAGGACAGCCGAGCCTGAAGAGGGCCTCCAGCGCCGACTCCTTCGAGCGTTGGCGGCGGCAAGTGGTACCCCCCGCCCCGGGCTCGCCCCTTAGGCGTCGGTGCAGGCGCAGGGCGGCTCCGCTACTGCCGCTGTCTTCAACAGACGGCCCGCCGCGCCGGGGTTACCCTCCCCACTTCTCAAAAAGGCGCGTCGGCAACAGCTGCAGCAGACTCATGACGAGTCGCCAGTAGGCGGGTGCGTACACCACCGGCCAGCCGCGCTCCAGGCCGCGGTGAATGCGGCGCCCCACCTCGTCCACGTCCGCCAGCAGCCCAGGGCGCGTCTGCCGGCCGGCAGTCATGGGCGTGGCCACCGGCCCCGGCTTCACCGTCACCACCCGCACGCCCTTTGCAGTCAGCCGCTGCCCGAGCCCGCTTGCATAGGCCGACAGCGCAGCCTTGGAGGCGCCATACACGTAATTCTCAGCGCGGCCGCGGTCGCCGGCCACGGAGGACAGGACGCCCAGCGTCCCGCTTCCCGCCTCCTCCATGCGGTGGCCCACCGCCTCCAACAGCGAGGCGGCGCTGACGAAGTTGGTTTGCCAGCACAGCTGGGCGATGGCTCTGTCGGCCAGCGCGTCAGCCTGCACCGGGAGGACACCGTGGGCCACCAGGGCGACGTCCAGGCCGCCCAGGGCCTGCTGGGCTCGCTCCACCAACGCCGCGTGGCGCTCGAGGTCCAACAAGTCCGCCACCTCGCTCCACAGCGCCGAGGCCCCGCGGACGCGCAAGTCCGCGGCCACCACCTCCAGGTATTGCCGGTTGCGCGCCACCAGCGCCAGCCGCGCGCCGCCCTGGGCGTACACCCGGGCCACCGCCTGGCCGATGGCGCTGGTGGCACCGAGGAGGAGGACGCGCCGCGGGGGCATGGGACGCTAGGCCTCCCCGCCGACGCGCCGCCAGAAGCCCGAGGAGAAGCGTGGGTCGACGTGGGCCGCAAACGCCTTCCACTCCGGGTAGCCGGCGCGGAAGGTGTCCTTGGCCATGCGCGCGTCCTTGGCCGGGTACACCCGGCCACCGTGCGCCAGCACCACCGCGTCCAGCTTTTCCAAGAGCGCCAAGGTGGCCTCTCCCCGGCCCGGAAAGTCCAGCGCCAGCGTCCATCCCGGACGGGGAAAGGAGAGCAACCCCGGGCTGGGCACGTCCGAAAACGTCTTGAGGACGGTAAGGAAGGAGCCCTGGCCGCTGCTGGACGCGGTGGCCAACAGCGCCGCCACGCCCGCCGGCCCCGGCACCACGCTTTGGTGCTGCAGTAGCCCCCGGCTGCCGTACAGGCGGTTCCAGTCCCCCATTGCGTCCAGGGGGTGGAGGAATTTCCACAGCGAGACGCGCCGCGCGCCGCCGCGCGGCCAGTGGCGGTACAGGAAGTTGAAGGCCCGCAGCAAAGGGGCCGACAGGAGCGCGTCTGGCGCGTCAAAGGGGACGGAAAGCCACGTCCGCGGCGCGGGCAACACGCCGCTGGCCGCCGCGTGGTTTCCGCGGAAGAAAATGCCCCGGCCGGACGCCTTCCCGCGGGCCAGCCCGTCCACCCAAGCGACGGTATAGGCATGCGTCTTGTCCGAGGCGGCGGCCAGCTCGGCAAAGCCCTCCAGCGTCGAGAAGGGGACGGCCTCCACCTCCATCCACGGCCCGGGGACGGACGCCAACTGCAGCTCCACCCACGTCATGAGGCCGGTCAGCCCCAATCCACCGACGGTGGCCCGAAACAGCTGGGCGTTGGCGGACGGCCCACACACCACCCGCGTCCCGTCACTGCGCAGCAGCTCCAGGGCACGCACGTGCCGGCCAAACGTCCCGGCCCGGTGGTGGTTTTTCCCATGGACGTCGTTGGCCACCGCACCGCCGACGGTGATGAAGCGCGTTCCCGGGACGACGGGCGGAAACCAGCCTTTGGGCAGCGTCAACTCCGCCACCTCTCCCAGCGTGCAGCCCGCCTCGCATCTCAACACGCCGCTCTCTGCGTCGAAGGACACGAAGCGCCGCAGGCCGCGCGTCAACAGGACGGGCCCGTCCGGGTTGAGGCACACATCCCCATAGCTTCGGCCCAGCCCATAAGGCAGCAGAGGCTCGCTGCCGACGGGAAGCGGGTCGCTCGCCCAGGCCAGCGCGTGCGAGCGCTGGACGACGTGCGGGTAGCGGCCCCACGAGGAGGGCCCGGCAGCATCCCCGGGAGCCATGCACCTTTTGGCTTACCACGCTGTTGGCGCCGCCTGCTCGGTACCCCCCATCGCTTCGGCGCGCACATGGAGTGTGGACGGGTTAAGCAGCTGCTCGATGCCTCAAGACAGTGGCGGCCCCCCGTCCTCGCGCTTCAAGCGCTTCACCAAGCTGGCCGGGCTGGGGGCTGCCCTCGGCTCGGACGCCATGGCCCGCGGCGTGAAGCGCTTGGCTGGCGCCGTCCCGACCGGCCTGTCGCTGGCCACCGCGGAGAGGCTGGTGGCGACGCTGGGGGACTTGAAGGGCGCGGCCATGAAGCTGGGCCAGGCGGCCAGCATGAACGCCGAGCTCTTCCCGCCAGAAGTCCTCGCCATCCTCTCGCGGCTGCAGAATGAGGCGCCGCCCATGTCCTTCGGCACCGTCCGTGCCGTGGTGCAAGAGGAGCTCGGCGCGCCGCCGGAGGCGCTCTACGCCGACTTCAGCGAGGCGCCCATGGCGGCCGCCAGCCTGGGGCAGGTGCACCGGGCGCGGCTCGTGGACGGCCGGGAGGTGGTGGTGAAGGTGCAGTACCCGGGCATCGACCGAGCGCTGAAGAGCGACATCGACAACCTCGGTGCGGTGGTGAAGGCGCTCGCTCGCACCAGCCGCATGATGGACGGCCGGGCCTACTTCCGGGAGCTCTCCGAGGAGCTCACCCACGAGTTGGACTACCGGCGCGAGGCCCGCCTGGCGATAGAGTTCGCCCGCGCCTCGGCGCCTCTGGAGGACGTCAAAGTGCCGCAGGTGGTGGAGGAGCGGACCTCGGCCCGGGTCCTGACACTCGAGCTGCTACCCGGGACAACGCTGAAAGCCTTCTTGGCCAGCGCGCCGAGCAACGCCGAGCGCTTGCGCGTCTCGGGGCTTCTCATCCGCGCCATCCACGGCACCTTCCTCGCGCAGGGCAGCGTCCACGCCGACCCGCACCCCGGCAACTACATGGTAATGCCTGATGGGCGGCTGGGCGTCATGGACTTCGGCAGCGTGAAGACGTTTAGCCGGACGTTCTTCCTCGCTCACCGGGACGTCTACCGCCAGGTGGTCGAGCAACGCCCCTTTGATGCGCTCCAACTGGCGCGCACCGTTGGCTTCACGGTGGACATTCCCGACGAGGAGGCGCGGCCACTCCTCGACGAGCTCATTCACATTGCCGGTCGGGCGCTGCGCACCGCGGACTACGACTATGGCGCCGACACCATGCCGGGGGACACCCGCAAGCTTCTCGCTCGCAACGCGGGCAAAGTGTTGAAAATCCGGCCGCCCGCGGAGGGGGTTTTCTTCCTTCGCGCCTTCGGCGGGTTGCAGCAGAACCTCCGCTTGTTGGGCGCCCGAGGAGACTTTCGTCCCTTCTACCAAAGCCTGGTCCCCCTAGCGGCGTGAGGGTGCGCCGGTGTGGGTTGTGGCAGCGGGCGCGTGCTGGCCCCCCCTGGCGTCGCAGGGCTGTGCTAGCCCTTAGCGTCGTGATGGCTCCTCGCCTGGTGGCCGCCTTCGGCCTTTTCCTTTGCTCCGCTTCCTTCGCGCAGGCCCCGGACGCGAAGCTGCTCGCCGAAATCCAGAAAATAAAGAGCGTCGATGCGCACTCGCGTCTTCAGCTGAATGCGGTGGAGCCGCTGGCGGCGCCACCCTCCCGGCGCGAACCGGCGACGCTGCCGTTGCGGCTGCGCGGCGAGGGCCCGGAATGGACGCGGGCCTGGAAGGCGCTCTACCACATCAACCTGGCCGACGCGGACACGGACGAAACCATCGCCCTGCTTCAAGAGGCGCGCGAGAAGGTGCGGCGGGAGAAGGGCGCCGGCTTTGCCGACAGCATGCTCGACGTGGCGGGGGTGGAGCTGGCCTTGGTGGAGGGGCCGCCCCCGCCCAGCGCCGAGGGCAGCCCAACCGGCCGCTTCCGCTTCCTGCCCTCGGTGGACATTTTCCTTCGCCCCTTCAGCCAGGATTCGGCCGACGGGCTGAAGCCCTTCTTCATCGCCGCGCGCACCTACACGCTGCCCAAGACGCTGGATGAATTCCTCAAGCGCATCGTCACGCCCGGCCTCGAGCGGTGGCTGGGCGGCGGTGCGGTGGGCGTGGACGTGGCCATCGCCGAGCACCGCCCGCTTAATTTCGACGAGGTAAATGCCGAGGTGGCACGCGCCGCCTACGGGCGGCTGGTGGTGGCGGGCGAGCTGGGTGCCTCGGCCGCGGACCTCAAGGCCTTCCAGGACTACACCTTCCGCTACATAGCCCGCGAGGCCGGCCGCCTCGGGCTGGTGGTGCACATCCACACCGGGATGGCCCGCGGGGCCGGCCGGGACGTGGGCAATGGAAACCCGTTGTTGCTCGAGCCCATGCTCAACGACCCCAACACCCAAAAGACGCGCTTCGTGTTGGTGCACGGCGGCTTTCCCTTCGACAAGGAAGCAGCGCCGCTGCTGCTGCGCCCCAACGTCTGGGCAGACACCAGCCTGCAGGACCAGGTGCGCTCGCCCACCGAGCTGGCCGAAACGCTGCGCTGGTGGTTTGAGCTGGCGCCGGAAAAGGTGCTCTTCGCCACCGACGCCTGGTCAAATCCGGCCGCGGCGCAGCTGCGCTGGCCTGAGTTGACGGTGCTCGGGTCAGAAACCCTCCGCCAGGCCCTGGCACTGGCCTTGGGAAAAATGGTGAGCGAGGGCCTCATCACCCGCGACCGCGCGCTGCAAATTGCCGAGGGCGTGCTCCGCGACAACGCGCTCGAGCTGCACGGCCTCAACGAGAAGTCGGGTTGACCCAGCCGAAGAGCTCCGCCCCTTCCAGCACGGTGCCAAGCGGCGCGCGCTGCTGAGCACTGCGAAGCAGCCCCCGGGCAAGCCAGCCCAGGGGCATGGGCTGGAAGCGGCGAAGCCCGAGCGCCCGGGTGAGGAGTGCAAAGCCCCATGGCGGCTGCTGCTCGTCACTTTGAAAGGCCGAGGGGCGGAAAATTGTCCAGGGCAGCGAGCTCTGTTGCACCAGCTGCTCGGTCGCCGCCTTGGCCCGCAGGTACGCGCCTATGGGGAAGCCGGCCCCGGCCGAGGACAGCAGCACCACGTGGTCCACGCCCGCCACGCGGCCGGCGTCCACCAGCGCCCGGGTGGTGTTGATGTCACTCGTCTCGTAGGTGTCGCCGGCGGCAAAGCGGCGCCGCACGGTGCCGATGAGTTGGAGGACGGTGGTGCAAGTGCGCAACGCCGACACCAGCGCCTCGCCGTCGGTGAGCTCGAAGACGGCCTGCTGCGCATCCGCCAGTCTCCCTGGCTTCGGCCGCAGGTGGGCCAGCACGTCGAGCCCGGAGGCCACCGCCTGCGCCATGACTGCTCGCCCGGTGGCGCCACTTGAGCCTGCGATGAAGAGTTTGCGGGGCCGCATGTGGAAAGCGACGGGCACGCTAGCAGCCTCTTCCGGCTGCCCGCGGACGCTTTGTGGCGAGCGGCACCTTCCTTGAGAAATAGTGCCCTGGTGTCCGTGCCGTCGCTTCCTGCTCGCCTGGCCCTCAGCGTCCTGCTCGCGGCGTTGGCGCCGCCCGCCGGGGCGGCCACTCCTCTGGCCAGCTGTCAGGCTGCGCTTCAGCGCATGTCCTATGGGGCCGGCGCCGAGGACGCCCTTCGGGCCTGCACCCCTCTCTTCCACCAGCCCGGTTGCCAGTTCGCCTGGGGGGAGCTTCTCGACTCTCCGCGTGCCTCCCCGGGGTACGGGCGTGGGGCCAGCCTGCAGCGGCTGGCAGAGGCCTGCGAGCGTGCGTACTGCCCCCTCCCAGGCATGGGACACCAGCCGCTGTGCACCGGAGGCGCGCCGCCCCCACTCAGTGCCGAATTCTCCGCCGCCTGGCGAGCGTTCCAAGCGGAGGTGCTGCGCCGCGAGCATGTCCCGGCGTCCACCAGCGAGCGGCTGGCGCAGGCGCTGCAGCGCTGGGCCGGCTTTCTGCCGCGGCCGGGGACCCGTCACCTGTTGCAGGCCATCACTCGGCTGGAGGTGCCGGGGGTGGTGGCCCTCACGCTGTGGAGTGCCCAGGGCGAGCGACTGGGGGCTTGGGTGACGGACGTGGAGGTGGACGAGGCAACGCTGCGCGCGGTGCAAGCGGCGGTGCCGCCCTCGGCCGGCCCCACGGCGCAGCGGGGGCCTTGTCTGCGGTTGGAAGTCTCCCCCGGAGTGCCGCCGGCCACCGCCGAGGCGCTGCTGAAAGCGCTGCGCGCCGTTTGCCCAGTGGACATGGTGACAGTCAATGACGCCTGAAGGCCGGCCAGCCACCGCGCGGCGGGTGCTGTATTCCGCCGCGGCTGCGCTTTTCATTCTCGTCCTTGCCCTCGGGGGGTGGTTTCTCACGCGGCGGGTGACGCCCGGAGAATTCATCCTGCGGGTGGCCCCCACGCGCCAGGGCTCGCGCAACTTCCAGCTCAGCCTGCGCGGCCCTGGCGGCGGAGTCCTCGGGCTGTGGGGCTTCCAGGACGTCCCCACCTCCGCCGTCCTCGCGGGCGTCCAGCAAAAGGTGCCCTGGAAGGCGGTTTCCACCCAGGCCAGCGCGGCCCAGCCCTGCGTCACGTTGGAAGTCGCGCCGGGCGTTCCCGAGTCGGCCTTGGCGCCCCTCCAGCGGCTGCTGTTGGCCCAGTGCTGCCCGGGCGTGTCGGAGCTGGCCGGCTGTCCCATCCGCGTGGTGCCGAGCCGCTAAAAGGCGCCCAGCGCCCGCCCAAAAAGGCGCCGAACGCTGTCGACGGAAGCAGCCAGGGCGCGTACCTTGTCCCAGCGTCACCATGGCCCTCGTCCCAGGAATGAAGGTGCGTTACCTCCCCCAGCCGGAATGGGGGGTGGGGCACCTGGTGCGTCTTTCGGTGGACGGGGGCAAAGCCGAGGTGGTGTTCCCCACTCGGCCCGAGCCGACCATCGTCTCCACCAAGTCCGGGGCCCTGGTGCCTCAGCCCTTGGAAACCGGGGACCGCATCCACACCGCCAAAGGCCGGGCGGGCGTGGTGACGGGCGAAGTCCCGGGCGGACGAGGGTTGCGCCGCTATGAGGTTCGCTTCGACGACGGCGCCGAGGACGAGCTGCCGGAGTCCGAGGTGCATGCCGAGCCACCCCCGCCGGACGTGCTGGCCGCCCTCCGCGAAGGACGGGTGGCCAACGCGCGCGCCTTTCTGCTTCGTCGCCAGGCGTTGCGGCTGGACGAGGAGCGCCGCAATGACGCCCTCGGGGCGCTGCTTGCGTCACGGATTATGGTGAAGCCGCACCAGGTGGGGGTGGTGCAGCGGGTGCTGTCGGCCCGCGCCCCGCGGTTCGTGCTGGCCGACGAGGTGGGCCTCGGGAAAACCATCGAAGCTGGCATGGTGTACTCGGCGCTGCGGCTCTCCGGCCTGGCCGCCAGGGTGCTGGTGGTGGCGCCCAGCCACCTCACCGTGCAGTGGCTGGCCGAGCTTTTCCATAAATTCAACCAGCTCTTCACCCTCATGGACGCTGAGCGTCTGGCCGCCAGCCGAGAGGAGCAGCCGGACGTTTCCCCGTGGGCGCGGTTTCCCACGGTGGTGACCAGCCTCGAGTTGCTTGCCCGCAGCGAAGCGCTCTCGGAGGAGGCGGCGGCGGCTGGCTGGGACCTCGTCATTGTCGACGAGGCCCACCACCTGCGGGCAGACGCGGCCTTTCGCGCTGTCTCCGCCTTGGCGCCGCGCAGCTGGGGGCTTCTCCTCCTCACCGCCACCCCCATGCAGCTCGACCCGGAGGAGTACCGCCGGCTGTTGACGCTGCTCGACCCATCGACGGCGCCGACGCAGAAGCAGCTGGCCGAGAGGCTGTTGCGTCAAGAGCAGCTGTCGGAGGTGGTGCGCGCTTTGCTCGTCGCGCCGGAGAAGGTGCCGGCAGCGGCCCTGGCCACGTTGAGAGCGCGCTTTCCGGAGGACAGCCGCCTGGCTCGGCTGCGCGAGCCAGCCGCCTTGCTGTCCCACCTGGCGGAAACGTACAGCCTCTCGGACCGGCTCATCCGCAACCGCCGCGCCCGCGTCGGCGGCTTCAGCCAGCGGCGACTGCACCGCCACCCGGTGCGGCTCGGTGAGGCCGAGCGTGCGGCGCGGAGCGCGGTGTTGAAGGCCGTCGGCGAGGGCAAGCTGCGTGGCGCAGCGCTGGCCGGGCTGCTTCGCCGGCTCGACTCCTCGCCGGCGGCCTTTGCCCAGGCGGCGCACAGCGTGCCGTCTGTCGCTGCGCTGGCCAGCGGTTGGCCAGCCCGCGACGCCAAGTTTCTTGCGCTGCTCACCCTCCTTCGGGACGTCTGGGCAAGGGAGCCAGGGGCCAAGGTGCTCCTCTTCACCGAGGCCCGTGAGACGCTGGAGGCACTCCGGGAGCTTCTCCGCGCAGAAGGCATCGAGGCGCTCGGCTACCACGGCGACTTGGCCCTTCTGGAACGGGACCGGCAGGTGGCGCGCTTCCGCGACCCCGACGGCCCGCTTCTTCTGTTGTGCACCGAAGTCGGCGGAGAGGGCCGTAACTTTCAATTCGCCCACCACCTCGTCCACTACGACTTGCCCTGGAGCCCGGCCACGGTGGAGCAGCGCATTGGCCGGCTGGACCGCATTGGCCAAACGCAGCCGGTGGAAATTCACGTCTTCGACGTCGAAGGGACGCTGGCCGCAGACGTGCTGGTGCTGCTGGCGGATGCGGTGGGCGTCTTCGGCGAGACGGTGGGTGGACTGGACGCGGTGTTGGAGGGCGTTGAGGGGCGGCTCCTGGAGCTTGCCTTGGAGCCAGCGGAGGCCCGGACCCGTTACCGCGAGCAGCTCGCCGCGGCGGTGGCCACGGCGCGCGAGTCGGCCCGTCGCGCCTATGACCCGCTTCTCGACGTGCGCAGCTTTGACCAGGAGGCGGTGGAGGCCCTCGTCAGCCGGGCGCAGGGCCGACTTGGCATCGAGCCGGACCCGGAGTCAACTCTGGACGACGCGCTGTGGGGCGTGGCGAGGGACCTCGACGAGCGCCTCGAGGAGGCGGTGACCGAGCTCGCCGAGCGAGTGGGAATTGGCGTCGACACGGACCGCGAGGTGAATGCCTTCCAGTGTGCCTTTCACTTTGGGCACGCCCTCACCGTGGAGGCGCTGCCGGGCCTGGACGTCAGCCAGGAGAAGACGGTGCTTGGCACCTTCTGGCGTGACACCGCGGTGGAGCAAGAGGAGATTGACTTCTTCGCCACCGGGCACCCGGTGGTGGAGGCGCTCTTCGGCTTCCTCCGCGACGGGCCCTACGGCCGGACGGGCTTCCGTGGCATCCAGCGCCGGGGCGCCAAGCGCGCGCGAGGGCTGGAGGTGCTTTTCCATCTGGTGCCCCCGGAACCCGAGGACACCTCGCCCGGGGCCCGCGTCCCCTCCCGGCAGCTGGCGCGCTTTCTGGACGCTGGCCTCATTCGCGTGGCGGTGGTGGCCGGCCCCGGTGGCGCGGCGGTCGCCGACCCGGGCCTGCTCGAAGTCCTGGAGGAGGACGGGCGCGCCCTACCGCATGACCAGGTGCGAGCAGCCTTCCCCGACTTGGCCACCTTCGTGGACGAGGGGGTGGCCGAGGCGCGCCGCGCGGCGGAAGACCAGCTCTCCACCCTGCGGGCCCGCGCCCGGGAGGCCCTCATTGCCGAGCGGGACCTCACCCTGGAGCGTCTGGCCCGGGCACTCGCGCACCAGGGCGTGCCCAAGCAGGCCGTGTCCGCACAGCTCGCCCTCGAGCGCGCCTACGCCACCACCCTCGAGCAGACGCTGCAGAAGGTGACGCTGCAGCTCGACTCGGTGTGTGGCTTCGTCGTCGACCACTGAAGTCGAGTCAAAAAATGGGTGTGCCGGGGGCCCTGGCCGGCCCGAGTGGTAGCGGCTTTCCCCTCGGGCCGGCGCGGAGGAAACTCGACGTCCTGTTTCGCTGGAGGTGGCCTTTGCGCATGCGCCCGCGCCTCGTCGCTCTGCTGGCCGTCCTCCTCGCTGCCGACGCGGTGGCGGAGGAGTCCCCGACGCTGTCGGTGCTCGTCCTGGGCTCCGGCGGCCCCCGGCTCTCCAGCCGCGCTTCCGTCGGCAACCTCCTGCTCGTCCAGGGGGTCCCGCGCATTCTCGTGGATGCCGGCCCAGGCACCTTCGTCCGCGCCGGCGAGGCCGGCGTGGACTTGTCACAGCTGGACACCGTCCTCCTCACCCACCTCCACGTCGACCACTCCGCCGAGTTGCCGGCCTTCGTGAAGGCCCGAGCCCTCGACGCAGAAGGGCCGGTGCACCTGCGCGTCCTCGGCCCAAGCGGAAGCAGCCTCTTCCCGTCCACCGTGGCCTTCGTCGACGGCCTCTTCGGGCCGCGGGGCCTCTACCGCTACCTACGCGACTTTGGCGCCCAGATGCGCGTCTCGGGCGAGGACGTGCCGGCCCGGCTGGGCGATGCGCCGGTGACGGTGACGCTGGCCAAGGACATGGCCGTCACCGCGCAGGCCATTCACCACGGCGACACGCCCGCCGTGGCCTTCCGCATTCGCGTCGCCGGACGCAGCGTCGTCTTCGCTGGGGACATTGACCCCTCCGGGCTGGCGTCGCTGGCGCAGCTGGCCAAGGGGGCGGACCTCCTGGTGGTGAGCTGTGCAGTGCTCGACCCACCGGACTCACCCCAGGCGCTCTACCTGCGCCACAGTCCCCCGAAGCGCCTGGGGCAGACGGCGGCCGCGGCAGGGGTGGGAGCGCTCTTACTGACGCACCTCCCCCCGGCCGTCTCTGCGCAGCAGGCCGCGGTGCTGGCCTCGGTGCGTGGCGCCTTCTCCGGAGACGTCACCTTCGCCGAGGATGGGCGGCGCGTCCCGGTGGTGCAGAGCGGCGGGCGTTGAGGGGGCCCCCGAGGGCTCACCTCGGCTTGCCGACGGCGAGTACAGCCGCTCCACGGAAGCGCCCTTCGCGCAATGCCTGCAGGGCCTGGTTGGCCTCTTCCAGGGGAAACACCGTCACCTCCGGCCGCACCGGCACCCGCGGGGCAAGCTGAAGAAACTGCACGCCGTCCTCACGGGTGAGGTTGGCGACGCTGCGCACCAGACGCTCCTGCCACAAGAGGCGGTACGGGAAGGAGGGAATGTCGCTCATGTGGATGCCGGCACACACCACCTTGCCGCCCGGCGCCACCGCCTCCAGGGCCCGCACCACCAGGCTGCCCACCGGGGCAAAGAGGATGGCGGCGTCCAATGCCTCTGGTGGCCGCTCGCTCGAGCCGCCTGCCCAGTGCACGCCCTGGGCGCGGGCGAATTGCTGGTCTGCCACGTCCCCGTCGCGGGTAAAGGCAAACACCCGACGGCCCTGGTGCCGAGCCACCTGCGCGACGAGGTGGGCGGAGGCTCCAAAGCCGTACAGCCCCAGTCTCTCGGCGCTGCCCGCCAGGCGCAGCGAGCGGAAGCCAATGAGGCCGGCGCACAGCAGCGGCGCTGCGTGGACGTCGTCGATGTCCTCGGGCAGTGGGAAGCAGTAGCGAGCGTCTGCGACGGTGCGCTCGGCGTACCCACCGTCGAGCTGGTAGCCGGTGAAGCGGGCATTGGGGCAGAGGTTTTCGCGCCCTGAGCGGCAGTAGTCGCAGGTGCCGTCCGTCCAGCCCAACCACGGCACGCCCACCCGTTGCCCGAGGGCGAGGTGCTCCACCGACGCGCCTCGGGCCAGCACCCGGCCCACCACCTCGTGGCCCAGCACCAGCGGAAGCTTCGGGTTGGGTAGCTCCCCGTCCAGGAGGTGGAGGTCCGTCCGGCACACGCCGCAGGCGGCGACGTCGAGCAACACCTGCTCCGGCCCGAGGACGGCGTCCGGCAGGGTGCGCAGGACCAGCGGTCCGCCGACGCGCTCCAACACCATCGCCCTCATGGCGCAGCCTCCAGTGCCTTCCGCAAAAACACCGCGTCGCCCCACGCCCGAGGCGCCTGCTTGAAGGGGTGGTAACCCAGGCCGCGGTAGAGGGCGAGCGCGGCCGCATTGCTGGGCCGGGTGTTGAGGGTGAGCACCCGGATGCCCCGCGCTTGGGCTTGGTCCTCGGCAAACCGCGTCAGCGAGCGGCCGAGGCCTTGGCGGCCCGCGGACGCTGTCACCACCAGGCTGCTGACGGCGGCGACGGTGCGTCCGTCGGCAACGTCTGGGTCCACGTCCACGAAGTCCAACGCCACCATCGCCACCACCTGGCCCGAGCGCTCGGCCACCCACATGGCTCGCTCCCCCCGCTGGGCTGCCTCAAACCACGCCGGGACGGCGTCGGCGTCCCAGCCCGCCTCGAGCCTTAGCGCCCGCAGGCAGGGGCCGTCCTCGGCCCGGGCCGGCCGCACCAGGGCCGTCATGACGTCTCGAGCAGCCAGTGCACGGCCGTGGCGCACACGGCGTCGAACTCGCGCTGCTTCCCGGTGAGGAGGTGGTCGGCATCCGCTAGCTCGAAGAGGCGGGCATGGGGAATGCGCGCGACGAGGGCGCGGACGTCCTCGGTGGAGGCAAACTCGTCCCGCAGGGCTTGAATGACGGCCACTGGCTGGTGCAGTGACTCGGCCACCGAGAGGTCGAAAAGCCGGGTGGCCATGCCCACCGCCAACACGCGCGCCACCCGTGGCTCCACCGCTGCCAGCTCCAGCGCCGTCCGGGCGCCGAAGCTGAACCCGGCCACCGCCAGAGGCACCCCGGGGACCTGCCCCTCGAGCCAGTCCAAAGCAGTCCGTGCGTCCTCGAGTTCCCCGGGGCCGCTGTCATAGGCCCCGGTAGAGGCGCCCACGCCGCGGAAGTTGAAGCGGAGGACACTGCAGCGGGCCGTGCGGAAGGCTGCGGCCACCCGGTAGGTGACGGTGTTGTGCAGGTTGCCGCCGGCCAGCGGGTGGGGATGGCACACCAGGGCCGCGCCGCGCGGGGCCTCTTGGGTCCAGAGCATGCCCTCCAGGTG
>JBKQJL010000155.1:0-8591 GCA_052147975.1 Myxococcaceae bacterium | reverse complement strand
GATGGCCACCCGCTGCTGCTGGCCGCCGGAGAGCTGGCTCGGCGTGTGGTGCATGCGGTCGCCCAGGCCAACCCGCTCGAGCGAAGCTCGCGCCTGAGCGTGGCGCTGGTGCCGGCCCATGCCCGCGTAGAGCAAAGGCAATTCGGTGTTCTCCAGCGCCGAGGTGCGTGACAAGAGGTTGAAGCTCTGAAAGACAAACCCCAGGGTGCGGTTGCGAATTTTGGCCAACTGGTCGCGGCTGAGCCCTGAGACTTCCACCCCATCGAGCCAGTAGCGTCCGGTGGTGGGCCGGTCCAGGCACCCGATGAGATTCATCAGCGTGGACTTGCCCGAACCGGACTGGCCCATGATGGCCACGAATTCGCCCTTTTCGATGGCGAGCGTGACGCCGCGCAGCGCGCGAACTTCGACGTCTCCCATCTGGTAGGTCTTGGTGACGTCCTCGAGGGTGATGATGGGCGCCATGCGCTAGAAGAGACGGCGCGGCGGCCCGCCGGCCGTGCCCGGCGCTGGGGCTCCGGCCACGCCGGTGATGACGACGTCACCGGACTGCAACGCGCCGTCGGTGACCTCGCTCAGGGTGCCGTCCGAGACGCCGGTGGTGATGTGCACTGGCCTGGGCTTGCCGTCGCGGAGCACCCACACCGTCTTCGGTCCTTCGGCCGTGACGGCGGACGCCGTCGGGGGCGTATGCCCCGCGGGCGTTCTCGGGGCTCCGCCTCCCCCACCCTCGCCCCTGCTCCCGGCAGCCGCCGGGCTTCCCCCAGCCGGCGAGCTGCCGGCCCCCCGTCCCGGTCCGCCGTGGGGGTGGGCGCCACCGAGTAGCGCCAGCATCTCCGGCGGGGGCCGAAAGCGCAGGGCCGCATTCGGCACCCGCAGTGCGTCCTGGCGCTCGGCGTACACCACTGTGCTGTTGGCCGTCATTCCAGGCTTGAGCTTCAAGTCGGGGTTGGCGACGTCGATGACGGCGTCGTAGGTGACGACGTTTTGCACAGTCTGCGGGGCATTGCGGATTTGCCGGATGCGTCCGGAAAATTTTTCGTTGGGGTAGGCGTCCACCAGGAAGGTGGCTTCCATTGCATCGTGTAGCTTGCCGACGTCGGCCTCCGCCACCGAAGTGTCGACCTGCATCCGACGCAAGTCCTCGGCGATGGTGAAGAGGGTGGGGGCGGCGAGAGAGGAGGCCACCGTCTGGCCGACGTCCACGCTGCGGGAAATGACGGTTCCGTCGATGGGCGACTTGATGTTGGTAAAGCGCAGGTTTTCCTCGGCCTGCTTCAGCTGGGCCCGCGCCTGTTCGAGCTGTCCCTTGGCGGTGCCGGTTTGCGCCACGGCCGCGCGCCAGGTGGCCTCGGCCGTGTCGAGGTCCGCTTGGGACATCAAGTCGCGCTGCTTGAGCGTCAAGGTACGGTCGTATTGGCGCTTGGCGTCCACCTCCTGGACGACGGCCTTCTGCACCTGCGCTTTGGCGGCCACGAAGTTGGCGCTCGCCTGGTCCACACCGGCTTGGTAAAAAACCGGGTCGAGTCGGGCAATGAGCTGTCCCTTCTTCACTGCCGAGTTGTAGTCGACCAGGAGCTGGGTGATTTGGCCGCTCACCTGCGCGCCCACCTGGACGGTGACCAGCGCCGAGAGGACGCCGGTGGCGGTGATGCGGGCGATGACTGGCCCCCGGTCGACGGTAGCTGTCTCGTAATTGAGCGGCGCCGGGCGCCTGAGGACGCGCCAGCCGGCGACGGCGGCGAGTGCAACCACCAGCCCGACGAGCGGCCAGCGCCAGCGGCGAACGCGCGCCGCCAGGCTGGGGGTTTCGGCGATGAGGCCGGGAATCGCGGCGGAGGTGCTTTCAGAGGGGCTCACAAAGCTGTCACCCTGTGTTGTGGCATCCAATAATTACTCAAGTGAAGCAAGACACCCGAAGTTG
The DNA here is from genome assembly GCA_052147975.1 of Myxococcaceae bacterium. Lineage (GTDB taxonomy): Bacteria > Myxococcota > Myxococcia > Myxococcales > Myxococcaceae > JADGRA01. The sequence continues at coordinate 6,667 of JBKQJL010000155.1, read as the reverse complement.
CCAATCCGTTAGAGTTCTGCTCTATGGCGCCCATGCTTCTTCGTTACTCGGCCGACAGACGCACCATGGCATGGGCCGTGGCAATGCCGCTTGTCGCCCTCACGCCCTACGTGTGGCCTTCCCTGGCCGCCTGGCTGTGGCCGGTAAGCTGCTACCTGGCCCTCTCGGCAGGCGTCATCGCCCACAACCACAACCACTGCCAGACCTTCAAGAGCCGGCGGCTCAACTCCATTTTTGGCCAGTGGTTGAGCATTTTCTATGGGTACCCCACCTTTGCCTGGGTCCCCACCCACAACCTGAACCACCACAAGTTCGTCAACCGCGCTGGGGACGCCACCATCACCTGGCGTTACACGAAGAAACATCACTTCCCGATGGCCTTCGCCTTTCCCTTCATCGCCGCCGTCTTCCAGTCCACGCCCACCAACGAGTACATCCGCAAGGCTCGGGCGACGAAGCCAGCGCTGTTCTGGGAAATCATCCGCCAGTACGTCTTCTTCGTCGGAACCCACGTCGCGCTCATCGCCCTGGCGGTGGGACTGCACGGCTGGAGAGAGGGCTTCAGGCTGTGGCTGTTGATGTTCGCCATCCCGGCGGTGTTCGCGCTGTGGACCATCATGTTCTTCAACTACATCCAGCACGTCCACACCGACCCCTGGAGTGAGCACAACCATTCGCGGACCTTCACCGGTCGGGCCATCAACTACTTCCTCTTCAACAACGGCCTTCACACCGCGCACCACGAGACACCGGGAGCCCACTGGAGCGCACTGCCGGCGCTGCACGAGAAGGTCGCGGCCCAAATCCACCCCGAGCTCGTGCAGCAGGACTTCTGGGGCTGGTGTGCCCGCAGCTACCTGTTGGCGCCTGTCTTTCCTTCCATGGGCACCCGGCAGATTGGACGCGCCCCCTACGACGACCCCAAGCTGGTCGACGGGCTGGTGACCGCCTCGGTAGAAGCGAGCGAAGCCGGCGTCAACGCCGCTCGTGTGTGAGCGGGCCAAGGCGTCTCTCGGTCAGTCGTCTCTGGGCCAGCGCAAGGCGGGCCGTGGCAGGCCCCGTTGGCCAGGGCGGCAGGACGGGGGCGCCAAGGCCACTCCAGAGCCCTCCTGAGGGGCCGGACGGCTCGGGGCTAGCCCCTGGACTTCAAGCGGGCTGGGGCTGGGTCCGGGAGCGCAACAGCGCGACAATCTCCGGCTTGCTCTTGGGGCGGTCAACGTCGAGCTCCACGTAGTAGCGCGAGAGGACGCCGTACTGCCGCGCCATCAGGAGCACCCAGATGCTGAAGTAGTCCAGCTTCCGGAAGACGATGGCGTTTTCGCTTCGGTAGCGGTCCACGTTCTGCAGAAAGTCCCCCGGCATCTCCGTCCAGTGCATGGTGGGCTTCACGTGGTGGCCAATGTGGTAGCCGTCATTGAAGCACTTGTGGTTGTAGGCGGCGTTCACGCACGTGATGCTGTTCCGGTAGGGGCTCTCCGGCGTCGAGAGGTCGACGAAGGCGTGCTGCGCCCAGTTGCCGCACATCATCATCACCCGGGTGAAGACGTACGGGATGATGAAGACCCACAGCGTCGGGTAGAAGTTCCACCAGGCCAGCAGTGCCACCAGCGCGTAGAAGGAGAGCTCACCGAGCCAAAAGCGGCGCAGCATCTTGTAGCGCTTCTTGCTCCAGTGGTAGCGGGTGAGCTCGGCCCATCCGAGGAAGAAGAAGCGAGAGAAGTAGCGCAGGAAGTGCGGCAGGCTGTCGCGGCGGAACCGCAGCGTCGAGCTCAAGTCGCCGGCAAGGTTGTTCTCGGCGTGGTGCATGCCGACGTGGTGCGCGAAGTACGAGTCCGGCGTCTCGCCGAAGAAGGGCCCCAGGGCCCACGGGACGAGCAGGTTGAGGACTCGGTACGGCCGCTTGAAGAGCGGCCGGTGCGAGGTGTTGTGCAGCATGAGAATAAATGGGCCCAGAAACAGAGCGCTGCTCAGAAGGAAGTAGCTCGCCCCCAGCCACCACCGGTACACGCCTGGGACGTAGAGCAGCACGGCCAGGGGGACGTTGAGGAGCAGCAGCTTCAGCGAAAGCCGAACAAACGGCAGGTCCCGCTCGTCGTTCAACAACGGCAGAATCCACCGCTCCCAAGGCCAAAGGGCTGGCGCGGGCGCAGGAGTTGGGTCCGTCAGGGTCAGGTGCACGTCCGTGCACCCCTACCATGAGCCTCTTCTGGAGTGGCCTCCTTCTCGTGAAAACATGACGTGGCCCTGACTCGCCGGGGGGGGCCCAACCCCTGGAAAATTGGCACTCTGGAGCCAACCCCCTCAGGCCCGGCGCTTCTGCGCCCAGGACAGCCGCAGCATGCGCTCCCAACGGGCCCCGCCAACGCGCTGGGCAAGCCTGCCCGCTTCCTCGAGGAGGGAGGCCATGCGGACGGGCCCGAGCGCTGGCTCGAGAAAGGAGAGGGAGCGCAACACTCCCTGCAGGGCGGCGGGCGACAGCTCCACCGCCTGCGGAAGCTCCACCGCCCGCACCCTCCCACCCCCGCTGGCCAGCGCGAGCCACTGTCGCGCTCGGCCCGGGCCCTGCGGGCGTCGCTCGGGGTTGGCTTCACGCAACAGTCGCTCGAGCTCGCGCATGAAGGGTGTGTCCGCCGGCCGCGGCTCCACGGCTGCGGCAGTCCCCCCGGCCACCAAGAGACGGAAGGCTTCCCGGCCCGCGGCCTCGGGGTCCACCCACTGGGCCGCATCCGCGAGCAGCACCAACTCGGCCGAGGCGCTGGGAAGCCCGGTGGACTCGGCGGGCGCGCACAGCAAGTCCACCCGCAGGCCGCGGACGCGCTCGGCGCACTCGGCCAGCATGGCGCGCGCCGGCTCGACGGCCACCACGTGAGCCCCGGCGCGGGCCAGCGGCTCCGCCAGGTGCCCACTGCCTGCCCCCATGTCCACCACACGGGCCCCCGGCGGGGCGAGCCCGAGCAGCCGGCGCACGAGCTCGTTTGGGTAGCTGGGCCGCGCTCGGTAAGCGTCGGCCAGACGCTCGAAGACACGGGGAGAGGGGCGGCGCGTCACGGGAGGCGGGCATAGACGAGTTCCCGCCGGCCGGGCTAGGAGCGGTGCCCGGCCGGTGAATCTCCTGCTCCTCGAGGCCGCGGACCTCCGCGATGACGGCACCGCCGAGCTCCACGGCCGAGCGGCCCAACACCTCCGGGAGGTGCTTCATGCCCGGCCTGGCGACGTGCTTCGGGTGGGACGCCCCGGCGGCGCGGTGGGCACAGCGCAGGTGTTGTGCTGTGGGGCGGACAGGGTGCTGTTGCGCTTGCAGCTGGATGGCACACCGCCGCCGAGGCCCGCCGTGGACGTCCTTCTTGCAGTCCCGCGGCCGAAAGTGCTGCGGCGACTGCTTGCCTCCGCAGCCGCCTTGGGGGTTGACCGGCTGGTGCTGCTGAATGCGGCCCGGGTGGAGAAGAGCTACTTTCTGTCCCCGGTGCTGACTCCGCTGCGCCGGGCGGCGGCCCTGCGGGAAGGGCTCGAGCAGGCCAAGGACACCCACCCCCCGGACGTCCACGTCTTCGAGCGGTTCCGTCCCTTCGTCGAAGACACGCTGGAGGGGCTGCTCGGCCCGGGGACTCGGCTGCTGTTGGACCCTGGGCCCGAGCCGCTGGCACCTAGTGTCCCGGGGGCCGGCCGCGTGACGCTGGCCATCGGCCCCGAGGGTGGCTGGGTCCCCTTCGAGCGAGAGCTGTTGGCAGCCCGAGGGTTTCTTCCCCTGTCCTTTGGCCCAAGGACGCTTCGCGTCGAGGCGGTCCTCCCCTATGCGCTTGGTTGGCTGGCCGGCAGTCGCACCGAGGCGGCCAAGCGTGGGAAAGTTTCCCCCTCGGTGGCTATTCCCTGAAAGGCTTGCACCATGGCCCACCCGCCTCCTCCACCTGCAGAAGCGCTGAAGTCTCCGGCCGCCCCGCCGCCGGCGCCCAAGTCCGCCACCGGGTACGACACCGCCCCACCCCCGGCGCTGCTTGAATTCATGATGCAACACTGGCGCTCGGGAGCCACCGAGCTGCCCCGGCCGCTGCCGCACCACGAGGCGTTCGCCGCCCGACGCCGCGCCCTGTCCGGCCTCTTCCCGGGGGAGACGCTTGTCATCCCGGCAGGCGAGGAGAAGGTGCGCAGCAACGACACCAACTACCGTTTCCGGCCGGGCAGCGACTTCTACTACCTCACCGGCAACCTCGAGCCGGACTGTGTCCTTCTCTTGCAGCCGGCGGTGGGGGGTGGCCATCGCGACGCGCTGCTGGTGGAGCCCAACCCAGGGCGCAGCGACTCCACGTTTTTCACCGACCGTCTCAAGGGAGAGTTGTGGGTGGGGCCCCGGCTGGGCATTCAGCAGAGCCTCGCTCGCTACCGGGTGGACGAGGTGCGTGCCCTGAGCGAGCTCAAGCCCACCTGTGCCTCACTCAACGGGCCGGCCACCCGGCCCTGGCGGGTGGTGCGGGGCATCAGCCGCACCGTGGACGCGGCGCTGCCCGACCAAGGTGGGCGCGATGCCGAGCTGGCCACCGCGCTGGCGGAGATGCGCCTGTACAAGGACGCGCAAGAGGTCCGCGAGCTCTCGGCGGCCATCGCCTCCACCAAGCGAGGCTTCGAGGACGTCATCCGCTCGCTTCGCGGAGCGCAGACGGAGCGCACGGTGGAGGGGATCTTCAACCTCCGCGCACGCGTCGAGGGCAACGACGTCGGGTACGGCACCATCGCCGCCTCCGGCGCCCACGCCTGCATCCTGCACTGGATGCGCAATGACGGGCCGTTGCGCAAGGGCGAGCTGCTGCTTCTGGACGCGGGGGTCGAGGGCAACAGCCTCTACACCGCTGACATCACGCGGACGCTTCCCATCTCCGGTCGCTTCAGCCGAGAGCAGCGACAGGTCTACGAGTTGGTGCACGCCGCCCAGGCTGCTGCCTTCGCCGCGGTCCGTCCAGGCAACGACTTCCTCGAGCCCAACCGCCGCGCGATGAAGGTGCTCGCCGAGGGCTTGCAGGCCCTCGGCATCCTAAAGGACGCCGCTGCGGCGCTCGCCGACGAGCACCAGTTTTACAAGCGCTACTCGCTGCACAACGTGAGTCACATGCTGGGGCTCGACGTCCATGACTGCGCCCAAGCCCGAATGGAGGTCTACAAGTACGGGACGCTCAAGCCGGGAATGGTGCTCACCGTGGAGCCAGGCCTGTATTTCCAGAAGGACGACCTCACCGTGCCACCGAGGTACCGGGGCATCGGCGTGCGCATCGAAGACGACGTCCTAGTGACGGCCAAGTGGATGCGGAACCTCTCGCGCGACTTCCCGAGCGAGGCCCGGGCGGTCGAGGCGTGGATGGCCAAAGTGTGGAAATCCCGACGCTGAGGGGTGTCCCACCCCACCCTTGCTTGACGCGCACGGCTGAGGTCGCTACCGTTTTGAAACCTGTGAAGTCTTCGTCCGCGACGGCGTTGATGTGCCCGGAGGCCATGCTCATGCGCGGCCCGGGCATGCGCGCGTCCGCGGGCGAGTGTTGTTGCGGCTGTCGTCACTAGCCGCTCTCCCGTCAGCGAACCGCCGCAGGCCCGGGCACCCTGACTCCGAGGCGGCCCGCTCGGACGGTTCGCACCCGCCAAAAACGCTGCGCGACTCGTCCTGCCGTGGGTCCCCTCGCCTCTTTCCCAAACGAGAGCCCTTCCCACCGCTGTTTCTTGAAAAAAAAGGACGTGTCCCATGTCGGAAAGCAACCAGCAGCCCAAACCCAATTACCGCCCGGAGACGCAGGCCCTGCACGCTGGCTACCAGGGAGACGCCAGCACCGGCTCACGGGCGGTGCCCATCTACCAAACCACCAGCTACCGCTTCCGCGATGCGGACCATGCGGCCGCGCTCTTCGGCCTCAAGGAGTTCGGCAACATCTACACCCGCATCATGAACCCCACCAACGACGTGCTCGAGCAGCGCATTGCCGCGCTCGAGGGCGGCGTGGCGGCCCTGGCCGTGGCCAGTGGCCAGGCAGCCGAGACCCTGACGTTCCTCACGCTGCTGAAGGCCGGCGAGGAGATTGTCTCCGCCAGCAGCCTGTACGGAGGCACCTACAACCTCTTCAAGGTGACGCTTCCCAGACTCGGCATCCGGACGAAATTTGTGGAAATCGGCCAGCTCGACGCGGTGCGCTCGGCCATCGGCCCCAAGACGCGCGCGCTCTTCGCCGAGAGCCTCGGCAACCCCCGCCTGGACGTGGCGGACCTGGAGGCCCTGGGACAAATCGCCAAGGAGGCCGGCATCCCCTTCATCGTCGACAACACTGCCACCACACCGGTGCTGGTGCAGCCGCTGAAGCACGGAGCAAACATCGTGGTGCACTCCGCCACCAAGTACATCGGCGGGCACGGGCAGGCCATCGGCGGGCTGATTGTCGACGGCGGGAATTTCCCTTGGGACAACGGCAAGTTTCCCGAGTTTACGGACCCCAACCCCGGCTACCACGGGCTGAAACTGTGGGAGAGCTTCGGCAACCTCTCCTTCATCCTCAAGGCCCGCGTCGAGACGCTGCGTGACACCGGGCCGGCGCTCAGCCCCTTCAACGCCCACGCCTTCATCACCGGGTTGGAGACGCTTCACCTGCGTGTCCGGCGCCACGGCGAGAATGCTCAGAGCGTCGCCCGTTGGCTACAG
>JBKQJL010000154.1:0-23422 GCA_052147975.1 Myxococcaceae bacterium | reverse complement strand
GCCCCACCCGACTTCGCCAGCACCTTGGTGATGGCCGCCGTCAACGTCGTCTTCCCGTGGTCCACGTGCCCGATGGTCCCCACGTTCACGTGCGGCTTCGTCCTCTCGAACTTCTCCTTGCTCATGTTGCTCTCCCCTCCGGTTTTCAGTGCCCGCGCACCCTAGCGACAATCTCGTCGGCGATCGCCTTGGGGACTTGAGCGTAGTGGCTGAACTGCATGGTGTAGGTGGCACGCCCCTGGGTCCGCGAGCGCAAGTCCGTGGAATAGCCGAACATGGTGGCAAGCGGCACCTGGGCGTCGATGACCTGAACGCCGCCCGGACGCGGGGCCATGCCCAGAATTTTTCCACGTCGGGCGTTGAGGTCGCCAATGACGTCCCCCATGAATTCCTCCGGCGTCACCACCTCGCACGCCATCACCGGCTCGAGCAGCGCCGGACCAGCCCGCGTCGCGCCGTCCCTCAGCGCCATCGAGCCGGCAATCTTGAATGCGACCTCGTTCGAGTCGACGTCGTGGAAGCTTCCGTCGAAGGCGGTGACGCGGATGTCCACCAGGGGGTAGCCGGCAAGCACACCGGACTGCATGGACTCGGCCACGCCGCGCTCGGCGGCCGAAACGAATTCCCGCGGGACCTTCCCGCCCACAATCTCGTTCTCGAAGTGCAGCCCCTTGCCAGGCTCGTTGGGCGCCAGCCGCAGCCAGATGTGCCCGTACTGCCCCTTGCCTCCGGACTGTCGGATGTACTTGCCCTCGGACTCCACCTCGCGGGTGATGGTTTCCCGGTAGGCCACCTGCGGCTTGCCCACGTTGGCGTCGACTTTGAATTCGCGCAGCAGGCGGTCGACAATAATCTCCAGGTGCAGCTCGCCCATTCCGGCGATGATGGTTTGGCCGCTCTCGCCGTCGACCCGCACTCGGAAGCTTGGGTCCTCCATGGCCAGCTTGGCCAGCGACGCCCCCAGCTTGTCCTGGTCGGCCACCGTCTTCGGCTCGATGGCGATGTCGATGACTGGGTCCGGGAATTCCATCCGCTCCAGAATGATGGGGCGGCCCTCCTCGCACAGGGTGTCGCCGGTGGTGGCGCCCTTGAGGCCCACCACCGCCGCGATGTCCCCGGCGAGGACTTCCTCAATCTCGTCCCGCTTGTCGGCCCGCATCTGCACCAGCCGACCGATGCGCTCCCGCTTCAGCTTCACCGAGTTCCAGACCGCGGAGCCCGAAGCCAGCCGTCCCGAGTAGACGCGGATGAACGTCAGCGTCCCGACGAACGGGTCGGTCATGATTTTGAAGGCCAGGGCGCTGAAGGGCGCGTCGTCCCGCGTCTCCCGCACCACGTCATTTCCCTTGCTGTCCTTGCCGTGCACCGGCGGGATGTCCAGCGGCGAGGGCAAGTAGTCCACCACCGCGTCGAGGAGGGGCTGGACACCTTTGTATTTGAAGGCTGAGCCGCAGAGCACCGGAAACAGCTTCCGGGCGATGCAGCCCCGGCGGATGGCTCGCCGCAGGTCCGCCTCCGCCGGCTCCTTGCCCTCGAGGTAGGCGTGCATCACCACGTCGTCCTGGTCGGCCGCCGCTTCCACCAGCCGGGCCCGCGCCTCAGCGGCACGCGGCAGGACGTCCGCCGGGATGTCCACCTCCTCGTACCGGACGCCCAGCTCGCCCTCCGGAAAGACCAGCGCCCGCATGCGCAGTAGGTCGACCACGCCGCGGTGGTGCTCTTCACTGCCCAAGGGAAGCTGAAGGGGCACCGCGTTGGCTCCCAGCTTGTCGTGAATCGACTTGACCGACATCTCGAAGTCCGCCCCGGTGCGGTCCATCTTGTTGACGAAGCAAATGCGCGGCACGCCGTAGCGGTCGGCTTGCCGCCACACCGTTTCGCTCTGGGGTTCGACCCCATTCACGCCGTCGAAGACAGCGATGGCCCCGTCGAGGACCCTCAGCGAGCGCTCGACTTCGATGGTGAAGTCGACGTGGCCAGGGGTGTCGATGAGGTTAATCCGGTACTTCTGCCCACCCCGGGACCAGAAGGCGCTAATCGCGGCGGAGGTGATGGTGATGCCCCGCTCGCGCTCTTGCACCATCCAGTCGGTGGTGGTGTTGCCGTCGTCGACGTCACCCATTTTGTGGATGGCGCCGGTGTAATAGAGGATGCGCTCGGTGGTGGTGGTCTTCCCGGCATCAATGTGGGCCATGATGCCGATGTTCCGGTAACGCTCGAGCGGGTACTCGCGTGCCATCGAAGGGACTCTCGGAAAAGGCCACAGGCGGCGTCCGCGGCGCGGCGAACCACGCACCCGGCCAACACAAAACGTCCTTCCGGCTGCCGGCTCCCGCCGTCGGGAAGTCGGCCGCCCGTCACCAGCGGTAGTGGGCGAAGGCCTTGTTGGCCTCGGCCATCTTGTGCGTGTCCTCGCGCTTCTTCACGGCGTTCCCGCGGTTGTTGGCCGCGTCCATAATCTCCCCCGCCAGCTTCTCCTCCATCGTCTTCTCACCGCGCGCCTTGGCGTACTGAATCAGCCAGCGCATGCCGAGTGCCACCCGGCGGTCCTGACGGACTTCGACCGGCACCTGGTACGTCGCGCCGCCCACGCGCCGGCTCTTCACCTCGAGCACCGGCTTCACGTTGTCCAGGGCCTTCTTGAAGGTGCGCAAAGGCTCTTCCTTGGCTCGCTCCTCAATCAACGCAAACGCGCCGTAGCAGACGCGCTCGGCGATGGACTTCTTGCCCTTGCGCATCAAGTCGTTGACGAACTTGGTGACGAGCCGGTCCTGGTACTTCGGGTCGGCGAGGATTTTGCGCTTGGCGACGACGCGGCGACGGGGCATCTGTTGCTCTGACTTTCTCTAGAGAGGACGGAAGGTGAGGGTTGCTCAGCTGGGCCGTTTGGCGCCGTACTTGCTGCGCCCCTGCTTGCGGCCCTGCACGCCCACCGAGTCGAGCGTGCCGCGGATGATGTGGTAGCGAACTCCTGGGAGGTCCTTGACGCGGCCGCCACGAATCATCACCACCGAGTGCTCCTGCAGGTTGTGGCCCACCCCGGGAATGTAGGAGGTGACCTCGATGCCATTGGTGAGGCGAACGCGCGCCACTTTGCGGAGCGCCGAGTTCGGCTTCTTGGGAGTGGTGGTGTAGACGCGCGTACACACCCCGCGCTTCTGCGGTGACTCCTTCAGCGCCGGGCTCTTGCCCTTCACCTTCAGCTTCTCGCGTCCTTTTCGGACGAGCTGGCTAATCGTCGGCATCCTATGGGTTTCCCTCGGGGTTTCCGGAGCGTCCGCAAGGCAGAAACCACTGCCGCCGGGCCCTCCGGAAAAAGGGCGCTGGTTATAGCGGTGGCTGCCCAGGAGTCAAGCGGCGCCGAAAAAGGACACCGGAGACGACGCCGCGGCGTCCCTCTGAGCGACGGCTTGGGACGCACCGCTGGGCGGCGCTCACAGGTCGAGCACCATGACGATGGCGTCCTCCCCTTCGTCCACATAGTAATTGGGGCGAATTCCCACCGGACGGAAGCCAAAGTCCCGGTACAGGCCGAGCGCAGCGGCGTTGCTGCGGCGAACCTCCAGGGTGGCCAGCGTGCAGCGCTTGCGCCGCCCTTGGTCCAGCGCCGCGTCGAGCACCGTCCGCGCCACGCCGCGGTTTCGGTGCTCGGGCGCGGTGGCGACATTCAGCACGTGGAGCTCGTCGTGAACAATCCAGAAAATGACGAAGCCCACCAGGGTGACTTGTCCCCGAGGCCCAGGCTCCTCGGCCACCAGGATGGTCGACCAGTCATGGCCCAGCTCGCGACGAAGCAGCTCGGCGCTCCAGGGGTTCCGGAAGGCCACCTGCTCGATTTCCAGCACCCGGGCCAAGTCGGCGGGGGTCATCGGCCGCACCTCAAACGAGTTGCTTTCCTCGAGCTTCCTCACCGGGCCCCCACCAAGTCCTTGGGCTGGGCCACGATGCGCACCTGGGCGGCGGCGCGGAGCTTCGCCAGCTCGTCTCGGGCCGCCGCCTCGTAGCGCTGGCGCACCAGCTGCTCGTGCAGAGCGGCCCGTGCCTCCTCAAAGGACCCAGGGCTGCCCTCCGCTTCCCAGGCCCGCCGGACGTCGGCCTCACTCACCTGGGCACGCAGCCGCACTCTCGCATCCAGGGCCCGTTCTGCCCGCAGGGCCCGGCCGAGCACCTCCCGCAACTGGCTCAGGTCTGCCCCGGACGCATCCACGAAGCGCTCAAAGGCGGCATGGTTGGCAAAGCGGGCCTCGAAACGCTGGAGCCGCGCCTCGACGTCACTGGCTTCCAACGGGAAGCTTCCCAGTCGGTCCGCCTCGGCGCCCGCCGCCCGCTGCGCAATGGCCAGCTCGAGCGCGCTGCGCAACGTCGCCTCGTCGAGCGGGGTTTCGGCCAGGGACGCCCCGCCTCGCTCCACCATGGCCACCCGTGCCTCGAAGCGCAGGTCGCTGAGGGTGATGACCTGGCCGTCCACCTGCGCCACGACACGGTCAAGCACCTCGGCCGAAGCGACGGCGCCAGCAACCACCGCCACCGCCGCGAGGGCTCCGAGCAGTCGGCGCTGGCGCTGGCGTTGCGTGCGGTTAAGCTGCCCGGACAGGGAGCCCATGGCAGAAGACTACTACCGAGTCCTGGGCGTCGCTCGTACCGCGAGCCAGGACGAAATCAAAAAGGCCTACCGGAAGCTGGCGCGGAAGCACCACCCGGACGTCAACCAGGGAAACAAGGCTGCCGAAGAGAAGTTCAAGCAGCTCTCTGGCGCGTTCGAGGTGCTGAGCGACCCCAAGAAGCGCGCCCTGTACGACGAATTCGGCGAGGACGCCGCGAAAATGGGCTTCGACCCGAAGAAGGCCGAGGCCTACCGCGCCTACCGCGAACAAGCCTCGCGCCCGTCGGCCAGTCCGGAGGGGAGCTTCGACTTTGGCGACATTTTCGGAGACATCTTCAACCGCACCGGGGACGGAGGACCCTTCCAGGCGCGCGCCGAGGGCCCCTCCCGGGGGGAGGACCTGCATGCCCGGGTGCGCGTCAGCTTGCGCGAGGCGGTGACCGGCACCGAGCGCAGCCTCTCCATCGAGCGCCCGGAGGAATGCAAGAAGTGCCACGGCACCGGGCACGTCGGCAAACCCAAGACGTGTCCCACCTGCGGCGGCACCGGACGCATCAAGCAGGGCCGCGGCCCGCTCTCCCTTTCAACCCCGTGCCCCAACTGCGGAGGCAGCGGCAAGGTGGCGCCGATGTGCGACGTGTGCGGCGGCGCCGGCGTGGTGGAAAACACCGTCCGGGTGACGGTGAAAATTCCCCCCGGTGTCCAAAACGGCTCCCAGGTGCGGCTGCCAGGCCAAGGCGCCGCCGGAACGCACGGCGGCCCGCCCGGGGACCTCTACCTCGAAACCGAAGTCGAGCCTCATCCGCTGGTCCGCCGGGACGGAGACGACTTGACGATGGAGCTCCCGGTGACCATTCCGGAGGCAATGTCCGGCGCCGAGGTGCGTGTGCCCACCTTTGGCGGCGACGTCACGGTGAGCGTCCCGGCCGGAAGCCAGGCTGGACGGAAACTGCGCCTCAAGGGCCAGGGCGTCCCGGCTCTCAAAGGCAATGGACGGGGCGACCTCTACCTCGAGCTCAAGGTCCTCGTCCCAGAGCGCCCCAGCGCCGAGGCCAAGGCCGCCGCCGAATCGCTGCGCAGTGCCTACCGCGGCGACGTCCGCTCCGCCCTTCGGCTCTGACGGCTCGAGATGGCGCCTCCACCTGACGACGCCGTTCCCTGGGCAGAGGGTGCTGGGCAGGCTCGGGAGGCGGGGGGGAGGCTCGTCGCAGCGCTCCTCGGGCTGGTGCTCGCCTGGTGCGGCTGTAGCACCGGTGGCGCCAAGTCCGTGCCGCCCGCACCCCTGGCCCCGTCCTTTCGGGACTGCACCGCGGCCGCTCCCTGCGACCGCGTACGGCAACAGTGGTTCGTCAACGAGGCAAAGAATGCTGAGTTGTGGGCGCAATTCTGCGACCCCCCAGCCGCTGGCAACACCAACGACTGCGGCGGCTTGGCCGGAGCGGTGGCCAACCTGCACCGCCTCAACGTCGAATACTTCTCGGACTTCTGCCTTCGCTACGCGGGCAAGCCCTCGGCTGCCATTTCGCCCTGGGTGGGACGGCCCGACCGGGAGGAAACGGCGAACTGCAGCGCGGGACAATGCCGTCTGTGGCTTTGGTACTGGTTCGGCGGAGGGCAGTCGGGAATTTTCACCATGCTTTTTCGCCTTCCCCCGGACTCCTCCGAATGGCTCCTGCGACGATGCAACTACTGCACGCCTGTGGCCTGCCAGGACATGCCGCTGCAGATGTGAAGCCAGTCCCGCCCTGGCAAGTGCGCAGAAAGCGAAGGCGGCCGCAGCATTTGCGCCCCCACCCTTCGTTAAGTGGCTGAACTGGTTTGATTCGTCAGTCAAGGCGCGGGCATTGCACAGCCTGTGTGTCGCAGTGCCCGCGGCTACCGCCGAAAGGAAGACGACGATGAAGACCAAGGACATCAACAAGAAGATTGACGAGGTGGCCGAGAAGGCCAAGGAGCTCAACCTCAAGGCGAGCGGCAAGCTCCATGAGGTGGCTGCCAAAGCCGGTGTGGCCGTTCAGGAGACCGCCGAGAAGCTGGCCGAAACCGCTCAGGAGTTGGCGGCGAAGGCCGAGCAATTGACGCGGGAGACCTCGGTCAAGCCGGGGGAGAAGCGGCACACCAAGCCCACTGCTTAGTCGCCCACCTCGCCGGCCTGAATGCCTCGGGGGGCGGCGCGCCCCTCCCGGGAGGCGTTGAGATGAAGGCTTTCAAGGACAAGCGCGAATTCGAGACCGTCTTCGAACACATTTTTGCGCTCATGAACGAGCACCCGGAGGTCGGGCGTCGGCTGCGAGATGCCCATGCCCCCCACCGCTTTCTCATCACCGACCTCGGGCTTGAATTCAACGTCACGGCTGCCGACAACCACGAGGAGCAGCATGGTCGCTTCCTCAAGTGGGTGTGGGGGCCAGCTCCCTGGAAGCCGGTCATCACCCTAGAGATGTCGAGTGCAACGGCCAACCGCTTTTTCCAAGGGAAGGAAAACGCTGCACTGGCATTGCTGCTGGGTCGGGTGAAGGCCTCGGGTCCGGTGGGGACGCTGCTGCGGTTGGCCCCGGTGACCAACGCCATCCATCCCATCTATCGCGCCTGGCTGGCGAAGACGGCTCGTACCCACCTCCTCGCGTGACTGCCATGCGCACGCCTCTGGCCAACGTCGACGCCTCCTGGCACCGGATGGAGGAGCCGGCCAACCGCATGGTGGTGACCGGGGTGCTGGTCTTCGACCAGCCGGTGTCGCTGCAGCACCTGCGGGGCCTCATCGAGAAGCGCCTGCTCCGCTTCGCGCGGTTTCGCCAGCGGATTGTCGAGGCCCGGGGGCCACTGGGCAGCCTCCTCTGGGAGGAAGACCCCGACTTTTCCATCGACCACCACCTCGTCAAAACGCGCCTTCCCGCCCCGCGCGACGAGCAACGGCTTCAGGAGCTGGCCAGCGAGCTGGCCAGTCGCCCCTTCCCCAAGGGCCGTCCCCCGTGGCGCTTTCACTTCGTCCCCCATTACCAGGGAGGCTCGGCCCTCCTCGTCCGGCTACACCACGCCATTGGCGATGGCCTGGCGCTGGTCCACGTCCTGCTCTCCATGGCGGATGGGGCGCCGCGGGCCCCCGAGCCGACACGGCATGAAGCGGATGCGACGGACGTCTCTGCCGGGCTTGCCGAGGCGGCGCTTGCGCTCCCGCGTCGGGCTGGCACCGAGGCTCTGGCCCTCCTGCGAGACCCGTGGCGCCTTTGGCGCACCAGCGCCGGTGCAGCAAACCACCTGATGTCGCTGGTCCGGCTGTTGCTCTTGCCGCCCGACCCGCCAACGCCCTTCAAAGGGCCGCTCGGCAAGGCGAAGAAGCTGGTCTGGTCTCGCTCCTTCCGACTGGACGACTTCAAGGCGGCCGGACGTCGCACCGACACGACGGTCAACGACGTCCTCATGGCGGCGCTCGCCGGGGCGCTGCGCCGTTACTTGCTGGACCAGGGTGCTGTGCCGCAAGCCTTCGACGTGCGTGCGGCAGTCCCCGTCAACCTGCGCCCCGCCGGGCTGGAGTCCCGGCTCGGAAACTGGTTTGGCCTGGTGTTTGTCTCGCTGCCGCTCGGACTCGCGGAAACCCGCGCCCGACTGGACGCGCTGCACCAACGAATGAGAGCCCTCAAGCGGGCACCCGATGCAGCGGCCATCTGGGGCCTACTTTGGGTGATGGGACAGTTGCCGAGGCCGCTGTTTGACTTGCTGGTTGACGTCTTCGGGACGAAGGCCACCACCGTGGTAACCAACGTCGTCGGGCCGAAGCAGTCCATCTCGCTCCTCGGGGTGCGCCTTCGCATGGTGATGTTTTGGGTGCCGTGCGCCGGCCACCTCGGCCTCGGCGTTAGCCTGCTCAGCTACGCCGACCGCGTCTGCGTGGGGCTCCAGGCGGACGCGGGCCTCATTCCCGACCCGGAGAGGATTCTCCAAGGCTTCGAAGAGGAGTTGAGGGCGCTGCGCTCGCTCCGGCGTCGGCCGAGCTCGCCCATGCCAAAGCGAGCCTCGAAGCCTCTCAAGAGGCGCCTTCGCTAGAGGGCGCCAGCCAGCACGCGAGTTGACGCGCCGGACTAGGGGGGGACGCTCGAGACCGTGCTAGGAGAAGGCTGGCGGCCCGGCGTTTCCCCATGCGCTCCCTTTCCCACACCCTCGTCCTGGAGACTCCCGGTCGAGGGCTCCTCGTCTTCACCGACGCGGTGAAGGACTGGGTGGCGACCATGGCCTCAGGCAGTGCAACCACTGGACTGCTGACGCTCTTCTGTCGCCACACCTCGGCCAGCCTGCTGGTGCAGGAAAATGCCGACCCGGAGGTGCTGGCCGACTTGGAGCGTTTCTTTGCTCGCCTGGTGCCCGACGGGGACTCGCTATTTCGGCACACGGCCGAGGGGCCGGACGACATGCCGGCACACGTTCGCGCGGCGCTGACTCAAACGCACCTCTGCATCCCGGTGGTGCAGGGGCAGCTCACCCTTGGCAGCTGGCAGGGCATTTACCTCTTCGAGCACCGCCGGCGGCCTCACCGCCGCGAGGTGGTGCTCCAATACCTCGGTTCTTGAAAGGCACCATGGGCATCCTGGACTTCCTCGGCGGCGGCAGTGGCCCCACCAAGGCTCTCAAGCTGAAGGCGAAAGTCACCCAGAAGTATGGCGACCCGGTGTCGCGCCAGAAGGCCATCCAGCAGCTCGGGGAGATGGACTTCCCTGAGGCGGTGAACGTTCTTCTCTCGCGCTTTACCATCACCGTTGAGCCGCAAACCACCGATGCCGACGAGAAGGAGCAGACCTTCGAGTTGGTGCGGGCGCGCGGAGCGGCCGCGGTCCCGCCAGTGACCGACTTCTTGGCCCGCACCGACCTCGCCAGCAGCTGGGCGGTGCGACTGTTGGCGGCGCTGCTCCCCGAGCCGGAAGTGGTGGGCATTCTCGTCGCCCAGCTGCAGACGCTGGCCCAGGGCTACACCCGAAACCCGGAGAAGCGCCTGGTGCTGTTGAATTGGCTCGCCGGCAAGGACGACCCCCGCATTGCCCCTGCGGTGCAGCCCTTCCTCGAGGACATGGCCGACGACGTCCGGATTGCCGCCCTACACACGCTCGGCCCCTTGAAGTACCCGCCCGCGCGCGAAGCGGTGCTGCAACTGCTGACCGCGCCGGAAACGGGACGCCGCGTCCAGGTGGCCGCCATCGAGGCCTTGGCCGAAAGCGGCTTCGGCGTGCAGGGCTTCCGCGAGAAGGTGGAGGCGCTCCTGCCGGAGGCCTACTTTGTCGACAAGGCGGGAGTGGTCAAGCGGCGCGGCGCACCCGAGGCGAGCTGAGCCTTCTGCCCGCGTCCAAGGAGCGAAAGAAACCCTTGTCCGTCCACGACCAGCTGACGCACGCCTTCGCCAACGCCCTCTCGGCCGCAGTCGGCCTTCCCCCGGAGGAGGTGCTGCCGCTGGTGAAGCCGGCTGAGGCAGCACACGGCGACGTCGGCTTCCCCACCTTCGGGCTGGCCAAGACGCTGCGCAAGTCACCCGCAGCCATCGCCAGCGGCCTCGCGGCCACCTTGCACGTGCCAGGCATGTCCATTGCGGCAGCGGGCCCCTATCTCAACGCGCGCTTCGCGAGCGCGCCCTTCGTGGCCGCCGTCCTTCAAGAAGTCCGGGGCTCTGGCCTGCACTACGGCAGCGGGACGGAGGGCGCCGGCAAGACTGTCGTCATCGACTACAGCTCGCCCAACATTGCCAAGCCCATCGGCTTCCACCACATCCGCACCACGGTGCTCGGCCACGCCCTGGCCAACCTCCACCGCCACCTGGGGTACCGAGTGGAGGGCATCAACTACCTGGGCGACTGGGGGAAGCAGTTTGGCCTGGTGGCGGTGGGCTTCGAGGTGTTTGGCGATGCTTCTCGGCGCCAGGACATGGCCCACCTGGTGGACGTCTACGTGAAGGCCAACGCCCGTGCGGAGACGGACGCCGCCTTCGACGAGAAGGCCCGTGCCTTTTTCCGGAGCATGGAGCAAGGCGACGCCGAGGCGCTCAAAGTCTGGAAGGACTTCCGAGAGGCGTCCCTCGCCGGCTTCGGGCCCCTCTACGCCAGGCTGGGCATTCGCTTCGAGCACCTCGAGGGCGAGAGCCGCTACGAGGGTCGGATGGAGCAAGTCATTGCTGAAATCGCCCGCACCGTGGGCGTCCGTGAAAGCGACGGGGCCCTGGTGGTGGACCTCCCTTACGCCGACAACGAGCCCCCCATTCTGCTGAAGAAGAGTGACGGCAGCACGCTCTACGCCACCCGCGACTTGGCCGCCGCCGAGGACCGTTGGGAGCGCTTCCACTTCGAGCGTTCGCTGTACGTCGTGGCCCGAGACCAAGCGTTGCACTTCGCTCAGGTGTTCCGGGTGCTTAAGGCAATGGGCAAGCCCTGGGCCGAGCGCTGCGTCCACGTCGCCTTCGGCCGCATTGCCGGAATGAGCACCCGCAAGGGCGAGGTGGTGCTGCTCACCGACGTGCTGGATGAGGCCCACGCCCGGGCGCTGGAGAAGGTGCGCGAGAACCAGGCGGCCGGCCGAATTCACACCGACGACGCAGAGACGCTGGCCGAGCAGGTGGGGCTGGGCGCCGTCGTCTTCGGGGACCTGAAGAACCGCCGCAACTCGGACTACACCTTCGATTGGGACGAGGTGCTCAGCTTCGAGGGGCATACCGGCCCGTACCTCCAGTACGCCCATGCCAGGGCGTGCAGTCTCCTCACCAAGGGGGGCGGCGCCCCACCGGCGGCTGACACGGCCGCGCTCACGCTGCCGGAGGAGGAGGCCCTGGTGCGCGCGCTGGCGCTCTTCCCGCGGGCGGTGCGCAGCGCCACCGAAGCCTACGAGCCGTCGTTTGTCGCCAGTCACCTCCTCGAGGTCGCGGCCGCCTTTAGCCGTTGGTACACCCTCGGCAACCAGGACCGCAGCAAGCGCGTCCTGGTGGAGGAGGACGCCCGGACCCGCGCGGCGCGCCTGGCGCTGGCTGACGCGGTGCGCATCACCCTTTCGGTTGGGCTGGCACTCCTCGGCATCCCCACACCCGAGAACATGTAAAAGGCGCGAGCGGCGTCCCCATGGAGACGGCTCTGGCCAGCGACGCGACAGTCGAGCAAGCGCTCCGGCGGGAGTTTGGGGCCGTCGGCCGCCGGTTGGCTCAGCGCTACTTCACCCAGGTGCGCTTTTCGGCCGAGGCCGAGGCCGAGGTGCGAGCGCGCTCCGAGCGTGGCTTCGTGGTGCACGTCCAGCGCACCAGCTCCTGGGTGAATTTCCTCTACCTGGCTTGGGCGCTCACCGTCCGCGGGCTGCCGCCCATCCGCGCCGTGGTCAACCTCCGGCCCTGGTTGGTCCGACCCTTTCGCAAGACGGCGCAGCGAGGGGACTGCGCCGTCCGCTTCGCCTATGCCCAGCGAAAGAGTGGCTCGGCGCTGGTGTTTCTGCAGTCCACCGTGCTGGGCCGCGCCCTCGGCCGCCCCGGTCCCGACAACCCCTTCCCGGCCTTGGTGGCGCTGGCGCGCAAGAGTGACCGGCCCGTCTTCATCCTCCCGGAGCTCTTCGTCTGGGAGAAGTGGAACGTCCGGCTCAAGCCCGCCTGGGCGGACTACGTCTTTGGAAGCCCGGAGGCGCCGGGGTTTCTGCACTCGGTGCTGGCCTTTTTCCGCAACTACAAGCGCGCCCAATTCCGGGTGGCCGAGGCCATTGAGCTCACCGCGCTGGTGAAGGCCTTCCCGGATGCGCCGGACGCAGTGCTGGCACGTAAGGTGCGCAGCACCCTGCACGTGCACCTGGCCAGGGAGACGCGCACCGTCTTCGGCCCACCCTTCAAGCCGCCCGAGCGCGTCATCGACGAGACGCTGCGCGACCGTGCGCTGCGCCGGAGCCTCCAAGTCATTTCCGAGACGTCGGGGCGCAAGCCCGACTCCGTCCAACGCGAGGCCCGCCGGGACCTCAACTCCATCGCCGCGAGGCTTCACCCGACAGTGCTGGCCCTGGCCAACCCGCTGATGAGCCTCGTCTTCCGCTTCATGTACGACGGCATCGACGTGGACGAAGCCGGGCTGGAGCACGCGATGCGCGCCTCGCAAGGCGCCCCGGTGGTCCTGTGCCCCTCCCACAAAAGCCACATCGACTACCTGGTGCTTTCTTGGGCCATGTGGCACCGCGGCTACCAAGCGCCCCTCGTCGCTGCAGGCTCCAACCTCTCTTTCTTTCCCTTGGGCCCCGTCCTCCGCCGGTGCGGTGCGTTTTTCATCAGGCGCAGCTTCGGAGGCGACAAGGTCTACAC
Organism: Myxococcaceae bacterium; assembly: GCA_052147975.1. Lineage (GTDB taxonomy): Bacteria > Myxococcota > Myxococcia > Myxococcales > Myxococcaceae > JADGRA01. The sequence continues at coordinate 10,526 of JBKQJL010000154.1, read as the reverse complement.
CGCCACCTTTAAGGCCTACGTCCGAAAGCTGGTGCGCGACGGTGTGCACCAGGAATTCTTCCTCGAGGGTGGGCGCTCCCGCACCGGGAAATTGCTTCCACCGAAGCTCGGACTGCTCACCTGGGAAGTGGAGGCCATTCTCGATGGCGCGCGGGATGACCTGGCCTTCATCCCGGTTTCTATGGACTACGAGAACGTCGTCGAGTCGAAGAGTTACTCGCGCGAGCTGCTCGGGGCGGAGAAGAAACCCGAGGACTTGAAGGCCTTGTTGACCGCGCCGCGCGTGCTGGCGCGCCGCTATGGGCGAATCCACGTCACCTTCGCGCCGCCGGTCCGCCTTCGCGAACTGATGCGCAACCGGGGGCTCGAGGACCCGACCTCGGTGACCGAGGAGCAGAAGCGGGCGCTGGTGCGCGCACTCGCCTACCGCGTCATGTACGACATCGCCCGGGTCTCGACGGTGACACCGCAGGCGCTGGCGGCCACCGCCCTGTTGTCCTTTCGCGGCCGCGGTATTCCCGCGGCCGAGCTGGCGGCGCGGGTCGACGCGCTTCGCCAGGTGGCAGAGTCCGAGCACGTGCCGCTCTCGGCGGCACTCCTCGGCCAGGGCTCGGACCCTTCCTTGCCCGGACCCATCCGGGATGCGCTGGCCGGATTTGTCCGAGAGAAAGCGGTGCGCGTCACCGAGGCGCGCGGGCACCCGGTGTACCAGGCAGACGAGGACCAACGGCTCCAGCTCGCCTTTTACAAGAATAACCTGATGAATCTCCTCGCCCCGCGGGCGCTGGTGGCAGCGGCGGTGCGCGCCGGGCCCGCCGGAGACGCGGTGCAGTCGGTGGAGTCCCGGGCCCTCTTCTTGTCGCGCCTCTTCAAAGTGGAATTCCTCTACCGGGTGGGGGCCCCCTTCGAAGAGATTTTTCGCGAAACCGTCGACCGGCTGGTGGAGGAAGGCCTGCTGGAGCGGGCCCAGCAGAGTCTGCGCGTGACGGCGCATGCCCACGCGCCGCAGACGATGGACTTCTACGCCGAGCTGTTGCGCGACTTCCTCGAGTCTTACCTGCTCGCGGCGCTGAGCCTCGAGGACGTCGCCGCAGCGGGCAGCATGGACCGCAAGAGCTTCATCCGCACCGCTCTGGAAATTGGAAAGGCCGAGTACTTGGCAGGCCGCATCCAGGCGAAGGAAGCGCTCGCCCGGACGAATGTCGAGAACGCCATCGCCTATTTCCTCGAGCGGAGAGTCCTCCAAGGAACGGAGAAGCGCTTTTCGCTCGGCCCGGAGTACGCCACCGACGCCGCGCGGCGCGCGGTGGCCGAGGAGCTTCGCCGCTACCTCATCGCCGCGAGCTGAACGCCTCGCCTCGCCCCTGTCCCGCCCCTCGCCGGCGCCAGGCTGCCCTGCTCTAGGCGCCCGCCGAAATGGGCTGGCCGATGTAGATGTCGTTCCCGTCCAGGTCGCGGACGGTGGCCTCCCGCATGCCGTAGGGCTGGTTCTTGAGGGCCGCAGTCAAAGGATGGCCAGCGGCCTCAATTTGAGCGACATAGCCGTCCACCCCGCTCCTCAGCCGTAGGTAGCAGGCGCCCTTGTAGACGACACCAGGGCCGGGCGCCTTCCGCTGCGCCAAATGCAGGGTGGCCGCACCGCGCTGCAGACCGCAGTAGGAAGCCGTCTCTCCGGCCTCCTGCAGCAGGAAGGCAACGTTGAAGCCTAGGACACGGACGTACCATTCCGCCGCTCGGCGCACGTCGGCGACGAAAAAAGTCGGGGCGATGGCTTCGACGTCCTGCACCGTGGGAGCGCTATCGCGGCGCCGCAGTCAGCCCGCGCTCTTCTTGGCGCGTGGCCACCGTCGAGTCATGCAGCAGTTGCTCAGAATGGGCCTTCAACTCGGCTCTAGAGGTCGTGGCCAAGCGAGACACCACTTGGCCCGAAGCGTCGATGAAGATGGTGGCTGGCACGTTGTCCAGGCCGAGCGGCCCGAGGAGCTCCGACTCAGCGGTCGCGACCGGAAGCCTCAGCTTGAGCGTCTCCGCCGCGACGCGGACCCGGCGAGTGTCGGCTTGGAGGGAAACGGCGAGAAAATGCACCGGCGTGCCCGCCATCTCCGCCGCCACTGCGTCGAGCTCGGGCAACTCCCGAGCGCAGGCCTTTCAGGTGGGTAACCAGAAGTTCACCACCCACGCCGAGCCCCGCATTTGGGCGGCGGTCAGGTGCTCTCCGGAAAGGCGCTGCACGGCGAAGCTGGCCGGCAGCGGGTAGGGGCTAAAGGGGCGCCCGCGACAAGCGACGAGCAGGAGGGCCGCTGCGGCGAGAAAGGGGAGAAGGCGCTGCATCGAGAGCAAACGGAGGTACCGAGAGGCTTTCACACCGAGCCTGGGGGTGGCAAGTTACTGGGCTGCCTCCCGCCGTGAACCCCGACCCGCGTCCGCTTGTCCCACCTCAGCGCCTGGCGTGGACCGCGCTGGCGGCCTTCCTCCTCGCCTCGCTCGGCGGTCTCTTCGTCGAGCGCCTCAGCCCTGCCGTCGGGGTGTGGTTCAACGAAGTCTTCTGCTTGCTCGGCGTGACGTGGGCGCTCACCCGCTGGAGCGGGCGTGCGCCGGCGGCCTACGTCCGGCTGCGCTGGCCCGGGTGGCCGGCGGTCCTCTTCGCCGGTGCCCTGTCGCTGGCCAACTTCTTCGGCTTGGCCGCCCCCATCAACGCGCTCAGCGAGCACCTGGCCCCGCAGAGCTGGCGGGACGCCGTCGACCTCACCCACGTCATCGACGGGTTTTCCCGTTTGGATTTGTGGCTGTTCGCTCTGGCCACTGTCTTTGCCGCAGCGCTGTGCGAGGAGTTTCTGTTCCGCGGCGTGGTCCAGCAGGGACTGGCCACCGCTGGCGCCCATCCAGCCGAGGCCATCTCCCGGACAGCGCTCATCTTCGCACTGGTCCACTTCAACCCGGTGTGGTTCCCGGCGCTGCTCGAGTTGGGGCTCCTCTTCGGGGTGCTCTTCTACCGGACGGGGTCGCTGGTGCCAGCGATGGTGGCCCACGCCACCACCAACGCCACGTCCATGGGCCTCTACCTCCTCGGCCGGAGCGAAGCCTCCCAAGTCGGGGGGGAGCCCACCGTGGCTCAAATTATCGGAATGGCGGGGATGGGCATCATTGCCCTGGTCATGCTCCTGCAACTGGCGAAGCACGTTCCGTCCGTCTGGGGGAGGCCACAGGCCCTGCCCTTCGAGCGACCGCGCATTACGCTGGCCCGGGCGGCCGCGCCCTGGTTGGTGGCGGCCTCGGTCTCCGTCCTGGGCTGGTTTCTGCTCGACCGCCGGGGCGTCGAGCTCGGGGTGGCGGACTGGCGCGTTGAACTTCCGGTCGCGCGAGAGGATGAGCCCGCCGACGTCCGCTCGGCACGCGCCAACTTGAAGGCCCTGCGCGACAGCGTGCGCTCGGGGAAGGCACCCCTGGACAGCTACCTGGAAAGTCGCCGAGCGCTGGCCGAGAGAGCGCGCGCGCTTCCCAGCACCAAGTCGCCTTGAGTTAGCGGGACGTCCAGCGTTTGACGCGGAGCGCGCGGCCAGCCATGGCGGTGCTCACCGCCCCGGCATCCAGCTCGCCCTCCACCTCGACCCGGCCGCCCTCGGTCAAGCGGCCAGCGTCGATGTCCAACAGCTCGTAGCGCTTGCCGTCCTCGGACTCGAGCACCCAGGCGCCGGCGCCCAAGTCCCGAAAGGTGACGCGTCCCTTGAGTTTCATCGCGTTTCCCGTTTGGCGAGCAGCGCGCGGGCCAGCACCGCACAGGCCACCACATTGGCCAACAGCCACGGCACCGCCAGGACTTGGAGCGGTAGCCAGGACAACCCAGGTGCCCGCGTCCAGGCGGCGTAGGCCAGAAAACCGGCGAAGCCGAGCGCGATGCCCGCTGCCACCGGTCGGAAGCTCTTCCAGGCCACCGCCGGCAGCGCCAACAGCAGCGGCGGCAGGGCACTGTAGAAAAGCGGATGGGCCAGGCGGCCGCGCCCAAAGACAATCCGCTCCCAGTCCGGAAGGGGCAAGGAGAGCGCATCCACCGTCGTCGAGGGCGTCCCTCCCCACTTGTGCCAGATGACGCGGAGCACGAAGAAGCCCACCGACGACAAGAGGAGCGGCAGCAACAACTTCGGGTCGAGCAGCACGTTGAGTACGCCCCCGGGGCGCACTTTGGGATTCAGCGAGAGCAGCAACAGGATGAGGATGGCGACACTGGCCGCGAGCGGCTGCCAGTTGATGGGCGTGGTCGCGCCGAGCGCGCGCAGGGCGCCGGCTGCATCCAACAGGCCGTGCCCCCGCTGCGCATCCCAGCCCCCCGCACCGGAGGCGCCGGCATACAGGGCCCGCTCGACCTCGTCCGGCGTCTTCGCCCCTGCCGCGAAGAGGAGCGCCGCGACGCCGGCGACGTGGGGTGTCGCCATGGAAGTGCCCTGGTAGAAGGCGTACACCGCCTTTCCCGGCGCGCCCTTGGCGATGGTGGCCTGAAGAATGCCCCCCTCCTCGCCTTGACGCTTGTCGCCGCCCGGCGCGAGGAGGTCGAGCTGTTCCCCCCAGGCTGAGTAGGGTGCCCGCGCGCCATCCGGCCCGACGGCGCCGACGCCGACGGCTCCGGCATAGGCGGCCGGGTAAGCGACCGTTCCATCGCCGTGGTTTCCGGCCGCGGCCACCACCACCGCCCCGTGGCGCCGCGCGTAGGCCACCGCGTTCTCGATGACGCGGCTATAGCCGAAGCCACCGAGGGACAGGTTGAGCACCTTGGCTCCGTGGTCGACCGCCCAGCGGATGCCGTCGGCGATGTCGGCCGAGTTTCCGGTGCCGGCCGCGTCGAGGACTTTGATGGGCATCAGCGTCGCCTCGAAGGCGATGCCGGCGACCCCTTCGCCATTGTTGGTCGCCTGGGCGATGGTGCCGGCCACATGCGTCCCATGCCCGTTGTCGTCGTTGGGGTGCTCGGTGTCGTGGACGAAGTCGTACCCTGGGGCGAAGCGGACGCCTTGAAGGTCCGGCACCCGAACGAAGGGGCCTCGCGTCTCAAAAGCGATGCCGGTGTCGAGGACGGCGACGGTGACGCCCTTGCCGTGGGAGACCTCCCAGGCCTCGGGCATGCCAATCAGCTTGAGGTTCCACTGCTTCGGGTACAGCGGGTCATTCGGCGTCCAGCCTTGCGCCTGGTAGGTGAGGAGGGGCTCGGCAAACTCGACGTCCGGGCTTTGGCGAATGGCGCGCAGCAGCCCCTCGACGTCCTCCACTCCGTCGATGAGGGCCACACCGTCCTCGGGCCCCACCAGAGAGTTGAAGCGCAACGCCACGCCCCAGCTGGCTCCGCGCTCGGCCAGCACGGCGGCCGAGGTGCCGTCGCGAAAGTCCACCACCACCCGTCCCGGGACCCGCCCGGCGTTGGCGTCCCCCTCACGCGTGCGCTTGGCGTGCGTCGGGCCGAGACTGCAGGCCACCAAGGCACAGCCCAGCACCCCAACCACCAGCGCCCGCATGGACACGCTCGTCAACCTCCACAGAGTCTAACGGGACTCCTACGCTCGAAGCCTCGGCCCATTGTCCCCCCCGTCGCGCGGCCTGTGCTTTCAAGTACTTGAAGCCAGCCCCGCCAACCACTGGGCAACCGCGCGGCCAACTTCCGGGAGGTTGCGTTGAAAGTGGGCGTCGGCGCCGGGCACCACCACCAGCCTTCCACCGGCCTCGGCCACCGCCGCCGCCAAGGCCGCACGGCGCAGCGGCTCCTCTGCGCCCACCACCACCAGCAATGGGTGTCGCACCCGGGCCAGCTCCTCCACCTCGGCCAGGGCAGGGCTTACCAGTGCCACCCCGGCCAGCCCCGGATGCGCACCGGCCAGCGCCAGCACGCACGGGGCGGAGCCTCCCAACGAGGCGACGGCCGGCGCCACCGTGCCAGCGCTTTCCTCCAGCACCCGTAGGGCCGCCTCAATGTCCTCCGTCTGTGCCGCTGCAGGTCCGGGCTGCCCAGGGCTCGCGCCGACGCCCCGGAAGTTGAAGCGCAGTGTGGGGTGGCCGGCGCGGGTGACGGCCCAAGCCAGCTCGCTGCCCACGGGAGTGTCCATGCCCCCGCTTCCGGGCGGGGGCGGGACAATGAGAAGCGGCGGCGCGCGCGTCCCACGGTGCGAGAGGCCTTCCAGCACCCCGTCCAGCGTGGGGATGACGGTGGAGCGCTCCAGAAACTGTCCACGCGTCACCACGGCTGCACCCGCAGAATGTGGAATTTGAGGTAGCGCCCTTCCGGGAAGGCCAGTGCGACGGGATGGTCGGGAGGTTGGTAGCGCTCCTCCACCAGCGTCAAGTCCACCCCTGCTTTACCGGCGGTTTCCTTGAGCGTCCCCAGGAAGGCCTCGGGCGAGACGCGTGCCGAGCAGGAAGCGGTGGCGAGCAAGCCGCCCGGCGCGACCAGACTGAGCGCCTGCCGGTTGAGCGACGCGTAGCCGTCCAGGGCCGCCTCGACTGCTCGCTGCGTCTTGGCAAAGGCTGGCGGGTCCAACACCACCAACTCAAACTGCCGCCCCTCGTCCTTGAAGGACTGCAACAGACGAAAGACGTCGGCTGCCAGGAAGTCGTGTCGCTCCGGGTCCAGGCCATTCTCGCGGAAATTCTCGCGGGCCAGGGCAATGGCGTCCTCGTCCTGGTCGACGCTGAAGACGTGGGCCGCGCCGCCCAGGGCGGCATTGACGCTGAAGCCTCCGGAAAAACAGAAGCAGTTGAGGACGCGTGCGCCGAAGGCCAACTGGCGCACCAGGAAGCGGTTCTCCCGCTGGTCCAAGAAGAAGCCCGTCTTCTGCCCGCGCCAGGGGTCCACCCGGAAGCGGACTCCCTTCTCTTGAATGGTGACAAGCTCCGGCGCTGCTCCCCACAGCAGCTGTCCCCCACCCCGGGCCGCGTCCTCCTCGAGTGTCTCGCCGTCGCCTGGTTGGTCGCGGCCGAGAATGCCGGAGAGCTCGGGCAGGCAGGCCCGCAGCGCAGACACCAACATGGCCCGGTACGGCGTGAGCCCGGCTGAGTACAGCTTGACCACCGCCAGACGGCCATAGAGGTCCACCACCACCCCTGGCAGCCCGTCCCCTTCGCCGTGCACCCAGCGGAAGGCGTCCGTCGTCGAGAGGTCGAGCAGCTGCCGCCGCAGGCGCAAGGCCCGCGCCACCCTGCCTTCGAGAAAGGACTGGTCGATGGCCTCTCGCACGTCCCGCGTCAGCACGCGGACGGCAATGGGACTGTGGGGGTCAAAGTACCCACGGGCGACGAATTTCCCGCCCTCGGTGACGTCCACGACGCTCCCCGGCGGAATGCGGGGCAGCTGCTCGAGGCCCTTGCGAAACACCCACGGGTGCCCGGCCCGTAGGTGGCGAGCCAGGCCCGGGCGCAACGCAAGCCGGACGACATTCACCGCTTGGCCCGCTGGCGAAGCAGCGCCTGCGCCACTTCCTCGAAGCCGCGGCCCTCGGCGCCGCGCGTCACATAACGGGGCGGGGCAGTGAGGCCGTCCAAGACGTCGCGGACGTTGGCCACGCCGATGCTCAGGTGAAAGGCTGAAAATAGCGGAGCGTCATTGAAGCTGTCCCCCACGTAGAGAAAGGACTGGTCCTTCGCCCGGAGGCGCCTGCCCCACTCCTGCCGGAGAAAGCGCCTCACCATCCGTGCCTTGTCGAAGCTGCCCACCCAGGCGTTGACGTGCACGCTGGAACGCACGGCCTTGAGTCCGCGCCTCCGCAACCAGGACTCCACGGCGTCCGCCGCGGCCACCCCGAGCTGCACCTCCTCGTTGTAGTCCACGGCCAAGTCGACCTCGGTAAAAAGGCTGTCCGTCGACAGACGCGCCCCGGGGACGGCGCGCAGTGCCGCGCCGACGTCGCGGACGAGGCGCCGCCGGTTGCGCTCACGCACCGCCGGCGGCTGCGCATACACCTTGCGCAGCCGGCCGGTGCGGCCGCGGACGAGGTACAGGCCCCCATTTTCGGCAATGGCTGCCTCGACTGGCAGCATCCGCAGCCATGCCTCGGCGTAGCCCGACGGGCGCCCGCTCACCAACACCACCGGAATGTGAGCTCCTCGCAGCTCTTCCAGGGCGCGCAGCGTCGAGGCCCGCAGCACTCCGTCGGTGGTGAGGGTGCCGTCCACGTCGGTGAAAACGCCGCGGACGCGGCCGAGGCTGGCCGAGCGCAGGGGTGCCATGGCGAAGGAGGCAGCCATGGCCTTTCAGTCGGTCGGCTCCGTCCCAGCCAGGCCGGCCAGCACGCGGCGGAATTCCTCGAGCGCGGCCCGTGCCTCCGCTGGGGCGAGCCGGGCGAGCGCCTCGGCGCTACGCCCTCCGAGGAAGTCGTCCAGCTGGGGGTCTCGGCCGTGCAGCTGGCGGGCCAGGTCGGCTGCCTCAGCCAGCTCGCGCGCGGCGCGTCCGGGGTCGGCTCCCAGCCACTCGTCGGCTTGCTCAAGCCGCACCGCGGCCGCGGCCCACGCCGCGTGGTCGTGCTCCAACAGCATCGCCCGTTGACTGACGGCCGACAGGCCGCGCAGCCAGTTGGCGAATTCGCCAGCGAAGGCGAGGATGAGGTCACCCGCCCCGGGAATGTCCGTCTTCATCCCGCGCAACCGGGCCCGCGCCTCGACGAGGAAGCGCTTGTCCTGCGCGCGCAGCGACTGGTAGGCCGGGCTCCCACCGAAAGCGTCCAGCTCGACCCCCAGCTGCGAGGCATGCCACTGCACATCCTCGAACTTGGCGCCCCGCAGCGCCTCGCAGCGCCCTTCGACGGTGCGCCGTAGGTTGGCCAGCGCCGAACGGACGGCCAGCGCAGCCTCCAACTCCTCGGCGTGCCCCGGGACCAGCGCCTCCCGCGGCAGGTCGGCGTAGCGACTGGCGACGTCGAAAACGAGGTCCCCCACCTGCGAGCGGAAACGGCTCCGGAAGGACTGCACCTCGGCCAGGAGATTCCATCGGTCGGACACCACCGCCGGAGTCCGGACCCGCTCACCCAGTTGTGCCACCAGGGCAGCCAGCTCGTCGGACTCACGCCGCAGGGTACGCTGGACCTCCGCCGTTCTCGTCGGGTCGGCCTCGACGGACACCTCTTCCACCGTCGCGTCCAACAGCGAGGCCAAGTCCGTCCCATGCGCCTTGGGCTCGAGCTCCGAGCGCACGGCGCTCACCAGCGTGTTGACGCCCTTCACCGTCTCGGCGATGACCGGTGCGAGCTCCTCCCACAGGGCCAAGTCCCAGGAGCCCTCGCTGTCCGGCGCCTCGTAGCGCACGAGGTCGACGTCCGAGAGGCGGTGGAGGGTTTGCGCCGCCACCCGAAACAGGGTGCGCAGCTTGGCGGCAAAGGCCTGGTCCGGAACCTGAAGCAGGGCGCCTTCAAGTTTGGGAGGAAGCGAAGGGGGCTGGGACAAGGCGAGCGCGCGGGTGCGAGGTGCGTGAGTCTTTGGGCTAGCTTGCCAGGGAAGGCTGTCCCCGGTCCAAGAAGGAGGCGCGCTGGCACCATGGGTTTCTTCTCCGCGCGAGGCGTTCAGCTTCATTTCCGGGACGCGGGAGCGGGCGTCCCGCTGCTGCTACTGCACGCCTTCCCCCTCAGCGGCGCCATGTTCGCGCCGCAGCTGCAGGCCCTCTCCGGCCAGGCGCGTTTCCTCGTCCCGGACTTCCGCGGCTTCGGCCAAAGCGCGGTGGGCGAAGGCCCCAGCACCATGGACGGCCTGGCCGAGGACGCGCTTCTGCTGCTCGACCACCTCGGCATTACCTCCGCGGTGGTGGGTGGAGTGTCCATGGGCGGCTATGCGGCGCTGGCGCTCTTGCGGCGGGACCCAGGCCGGGTGCGAGGCCTCCTACTGGCCGACACCCAGGTGGGTGCGGATGACGAAGCGGCCCGCGCCGCACGAGAAACCCTGGCCGCGGAAGTCCTCCGTGCCGGGATGGAGGTGCTGGTGCAGCGGCAGCTGCCGCGGCTATTGAGTGCGTCCGCGCCAGCGAGCCTGCGGGCGCACCTCGCCGAGCTCCTTCGCACGACTCCCCCAGAGGGCGCCGCGGCGGCACTCCGGGGAATGGCCCTTCGCCCCGACAGTCGCGACATTCTCGCCCGCTTCGGCGGCCCCGTCCGCGTCGCCGTGGGCACCGAGGACGTCCTCACCCCACCGGCCAAGGCCCGCGAGCTGGCGAGCCTCGTCCCGGAGGCAACCCTCGTGGAATTACCCGGGGCGGGCCATCTCGCCAACCTCGAAGCGCCCGAGGCCTTCAACCGCGCGCTGGCTCGCTTCCTTCAGCGTTTTTCTGACGGCCCCTAAAAGGGCCCGCGCGGCGGAGCGAAGGGCGCCACTGGCCGTCGCGCGACAGGGCGCCGCCGAGGCTGGGCTTGAGAGTGACCGCTGAAAGACGTTTGCGTGCCACTCGGGAATTTAACCCACCGAGCGTGCACGCATTTCTCAATGAAGCGCCGCCACGCGTTTCGGCACCAAGCCCCGCGGGAGTTGAGGGGTCAGCCAGCGACTTCTCAGCCAAACAGCGTGCCGACTTC
>JBKQJL010000153.1:0-9944 GCA_052147975.1 Myxococcaceae bacterium | reverse complement strand
GGCCGTACCTGGGGGCAGCTTCACCACGGGGTTGTTGCATCGGCAGGCGCTCCCACAAACGGGCGACGAGGCACCACCAATTGCGCCCAGGCTGCGTCAGCTGTCACGGCACGCCGTGAAATTTGCTCAGCGCTTCAGCCACGGCGGCGGAGTCCATGCTCACGAAAAAAGCCGTGCGGCCAAACGGGGAGTGGCGCAGGCCAACGTCAGTAGCTGTAGCGGACGCCCAAGGTGAAGCCGACCAGCTCGTCGGTGACGCCAGTGACGCCGACCGGTCCGGAACCGCTCGCAAAGTTGAGCGCGTAGCGGGTGAAGACGACGCCGCCGCGCACCTCCAGGGGCGGCGCCACCCGGAAGGACAGCCCCAGCGCCGTGTCGAAGCTGGGTGCTGCGGAGAAGGAGGCGAAATAGGGCGCACGGGTAAGCGGCCCGGCGGAGTAGGGGTAGAGGTAGCCCAGCTCGAGGAAGAGCGCGCACCAGCTGCTGAAGTCCACGTCCAGCTTGACGCCGGCCCGCAGCGCGCGCCAATTCACCTCGGGCTGGCCCGAAAGCACCGTCCCGTTGGCGGCCTTCTGGACTTGGAAATTCATCATCTGCCAGCCCACCACCGGCGCCAGCCGCACCGCTTTGCCAAGGCGCAGCCGGGTGACAAGCGCTGCGTTGGCCACCACCGAGAGGGCCGGAAACGTCGTCCCTGAGGTGTCCGCCGCACGCTGCAGCTCCATGCCCACGCTGACGCCCGCGCCGAGCTCCACGCCCAAGGACTCGAAGAGGCCGCTCGGGGCGCGCAGCGGGAAAAACCCCAGCAACAGAGTGGGCTCCTCGGCCAGCGGCACGAAGGTGTTGCGCAGCACGGGGGTGCTTCCCGGCAGCGTGGAGTAGCTGTACTCGCGGTTGAGGAAGGCAAACGTCACCTGCACCTCCAACAGCGAGGGCTCGCGCGTTCCCGCAGCCGGCTCCGGCTCAGCCGGCACCTCCTCCTGGGCGGCGGCGCCGGGGGCCGTCGCCCCAGCCGCGGCAGGCGCTGTCGCGCTGGGCGTCCCGGGCTTCTCCGCGGCGGGGGCCGCCACCACCGCCGGCACGGGGGCCTTGGCCTCGCCGGCCGGCGCAGGCGGCACAGCAGTGGCACTGCGTTCCGGCCCATGGGCCCGGTGCAGCACCCCCACCACGTCCGCCGTCACGCTGCGCAGGGCGGCGCTGGACAGGGCCATGTTGGACAGCGGGGCCTTCTTCCGGACAAGGACAACGTGGCCCGGCGCTACCACTTGAACGTCGACGTACCGCCGCTTGGTGTTTGGGTCTCGCCCAATTTTGCCAGTGACGACGCCGGTGAGTTGCGCCGCTGAGACGCGCTCCCAGTCGACGTGGCCCTGGCGCAGCACTTGGCTGGAGGGAATGCACGTCACCTCACCGCACAGCGTTTGGGTGAGTTGGCGCTCCACCGGGTAGCGGCCGAAGGGGATGACAGAGATGCGCGGCGCGGCCGAGCCCGGCGCCGCCGTTAGAAGGAGTGCGGCCGTCACCAGCAGGAGGAGACGCCGGCCGCGGGCGGAGTCTCCGCGGCGTCGCTCCCGGCTGTGCGGAGCGACGTGTCCCTTGCCGTGCTTCTGGAGCCACGTCGCTGTACGCACAAGTGGGAGTGGCGCTGACCCAGGGCTGGAGGGTTGCGCACCGCTGCTTGCTCATTGTGGGGACGCCTCCGCATCCGTCACCCCCACGGAGGGGCCGCCGTCCTTCACCGCACCAGCCCAAAAGCAGCTCAGGGCTGCTGGCCCACGGCGGCGCACGTCTCCGCCTCGTCGTGAAGGACAACGTCCAACGGGCCTGCGCTGCGCACCGCCACCGCGACGAGGTGGGCGCTGTCCGGCTGAAGCTGGGCGAAGCACCAGTCGGCCGACTTCTCCTTCAGGCCTGGCCCGAAGGTGACGGACGGCGGCTGGTGCGCCTGCAGGCGAAAGGCGCACGCCCCTAAGGAGGCCGTAAGGCCCGTCCCCAGCGCCTTCAGCGTCGCCTCCTTTAATGTCCACAGGGCGAAGAAGCGCGCGCGGCGCTCCATGGGCATTGCCTCCTCGAGAAAGGCCCGCTCGCCGCTGGAGAAGGCCCGGGCGATGCCCAGCATGTCCGCCTCCCGCCGGGTGTCCTCCACGTCCACCCCGCACGCCGCGCCGGACGTCACCACCAGCGCCAGCCAGGCGCGCGAGCGCGAGGCGTTGAAGTCCAAGCCGCCCGTGCCCGTCGCAAGTGCCGGACGGCCATGGGCCAGCTCGACGAAGGCCAGCGCCGAGGCCGCGCGCCCACTGAGGCCGGCCAATACCCCGCGCACCAGGGCCCGGGTGGCTCGGTAGCGGGCGCCGTCGCCTGGACGGCGGAAGCGCTCGGCCCGAGCGCGCTCCTCGTGGGACAGCCAGCCGGCGTACTGCGGCGCTGCCAGCAGCAGGGCCTCGGGCCGGGCGAGAAAGAGGTGCGCCTGGCCTGCGGCGAGAAGGGAGGGCGAAAGAGGCATGGGGGGCGCTTCTTTCGGCGGAGAATACCCTGCCCGCCTGAAGCCGCCCCCGGCGGCAACAACGCCTACGGGGGGAGTGCAGCGTCTAGGGCGGCACGAGAATGGTGCCGAGGACGCGCTCTTTGCCCACCAACTCCAGCGTCCGGCGCGCGTCACTGAGTAGTGTCTTCCCAAGCGTCACCGTCAACACCACCGCGTCCGCGGCCAGCGCCACCGGGACACAGGCCAGCTGCTCGATGACGCTGGACAGCACCACCACCGCCCGCTGCGTGCCGCCGCTGCGGCGCTCCCCCGGCGAGGAGACGAGGGAGCTCATGTTGACGATGAAGGAGGCACTGGTGGCCAGCGTGACACTGCGCGCGTCGAGCAAGCGCATGGGGCCGCCCGAGACGAGCGCGCCCACGTCGTAGAGGGCGTTGGCCACCTCGAGCGCGGACTCGCCTGGGCCGGCCGGCAGGACGGCCAGGGACGTCCACGGGCGCGTCTGCACCGCGAACCACAGCCCATGGGCCGCCGCGCCCGCGGGGGCAAAGGGAAGCACGGACAAGGGTTGCGTCTCTTCGACGGGGGACGGCGCGCTACTCATTCGGCCCTTTCAAAGTCTACCCAAGCTGCCCCGGGCTGCCCCCCACTGAAGGAGCTTTCCTGACATAGAAGGGCGCTCGGGCCATTTCAAGGAGTGGGTGGGGACCCACGCGAAGCTGTCACCAGTGTCCCTTTGGCTTGCCGTCCCTGCGCGTGGAGGTGGCCCTGGGAAGGCGCCCAGGCCGGCCGCGGGCCAACAGGCGCACGGGCCGTGGAACGGACGGCAACCCTGGGTTTGCCCCAGGCCCCGTTGGCGATGCAAAGCTTGCCCACCAGCGCATAGCTTGCCGCCACGGTGAAGACGGGCCCCCACGTCCCGAAGCCCAAGTCCGCGTAGCCCTGCATGATGTAGCAAATTTGGACGGCCAGCGCGCTCAGCGCCGTCACTCGCTCGGCGGGCGTGCGGGCCCAGCGGTAGGCCCGTACGGCGAAGAAAATACCCACCGGAAAGAGCGCCCACAACATGGAGAAGCCGACCAGCCCGCCGAAGGCCCACAGCCCGAGCACGCTGTTGTGGGGGATGTAGGGCTCGAGCTCATAGGTGCGGGTGACGTCCGGGAGTTTTATTTTCTCGACAAAGGGGTGGCCGAAGCCCGAGCCGAGAAGCGGGTTTTCGACGTAGGTGAAGATGAGGTCAAAGTCCTCGAGGTCCCGCCACAGGGTGGAGGCGTCCCGCTTGGAGTCCACCATGGAGCGGACTTTCTGCACCGGGGCGAAGAAGCCGGCTTGCGAATTCCAGCCGAGCCCGGTGTACAGCAACAGCGGCAGCACCGAGGCCACCGCCAGCCGGGCCAGCTTCACCTTGAGCGGCCGCCATGGCGTCACCAGCCAGAAGACGACGGCCACCAGCGCCAGCTGCGCCCACACCGTGCGGCGGTTGTTGGCCACCATGGCCCAGACGTAAATGGGGACGAGGCCAAAGAAGAGCCGCAGCGTCCGGTTGGACGGCGTCTCGAGCAGCATGGCCGCCAAAATGGCCACGCAGCTCGCAAACAGCACCGAGTCATGGTGGCTGGTGGCATGCGTCATGAGCTCGACGGACGGGAATTTGAAGCGCAGGTAAATGGCTTCGGCCGAGCGAAAGAGGCCCACCCCCAGAAGCACCTTGCCCAACAGCTGCGCGTCCTGGCCGCTGCGCAGCCCCTGGCGCATCAAGGCGTACAGAAGGGGCAGGTACAGCCAGCGGATGTTTTGCCAGAGGACAAAGCGGAAGCTTCCTCCTCGGGCAAGCCCGTACAGCGACATCCACACCACCGCCGCCACCGAGAGCAGCGCGAAGGTGCTGAGCGGCCGCGGCGTGTCCACCCAGCCCTCTCTGTCCAAGGTGGACTTGTGGACGTGCCGGTAAACAATGACGACGCACAACAACAGGGCGATGAGGTCAAACCCCGTCACCACCAAGGGGGAGAAGGGGATGACGAGGTTCAGCTTCGACCACAACAGCCGCCCCAACATGGCCCACGGGGTGTGGACACGCCCGTCGGCGAAGACGTCCGTCGGAGACTCGAGCCCCCAGCTGAGGGCCAAAAGCACCACCAGCGTCATGCGCAACGGGGTGAGCCACAGCGCCCACACCAGCAGCGCCACCAGCGCCGGGGCCAGGGCGATGGCCACATTGCCGCTGCCCACCAGCACCGCCACCACCGTGGCCATGGCCAGGGCCAGAAGCCCGAGGTGAGTGGCGCGCGACCCGGGCTCCCGCGGGGCGGGCTGGACGACGGCCGAGCTGGGTGCCTGGGGCTCGCTCATGGGGGCTTCAGACAAGCCGGGGGTAGAGGAAATACAGGAAGAAGGCGTAGCCCAGCTCGGCCACCGCCATGGACACCAGCACCGACACCAGCGCGCGGCGCGGGTCCCGAATACGCGCCGCATGGGCCGGCAGGAGGAAGGTGGCCAGAAGGATGGAGAGCAGCAGCAGCTTCAGCACGGGGCGCTGATGATAGCCTGGCCGGGCGCGCCGACTAGCCCGGAGCCGGCATGCGGAGAAGGGGCCGATGAGACCCAGCGTGGACGCCAGACTGCTTGGAAACCGGGCCGCCCCCTTCGGCTCCGCCCCCTCCTCGCGCGCGGCGCAGGCCCACAGCGAGGACGGCCACTACGACTGGGCCATTGCCGGCTGGTACGTGCAATTCGTGCTGCACGCCGTGCGCCGGCACACCCGGCTTTGGCTGCTCCTCTGGCTGGGCGTGGTGCTGGCCTCGATGGGCCTCACCGCGCTGCTTCCCAAGACGTACGAGGTGCAAACCACCCTCCAAGTGCAGCGCCCGCCGGGCCTCAGCGGCGCCAGCGACTCGGACACCCAGACGAAGCAGGCGGTGCAGGCCGTGCTGCGCCGAGACAACCTCGTCGCGCTGTTGCAGCAGACGGAATTCCTCAAGAATTGGCCGCTCCACCGCGCCCCGCTGTTGCGGGTGAAGGACATCCTCTGGGCCCACCTCTTCAAGACGCCCACCGAGGAGGAGAAAATCGACGGCTTCGTGGGCATGCTGGAAAAGCAGCTGTGGGTGACGCCCGGGGAGGGCACCGTCACCATTGGCGTCCAGCTCTCGGACCCCCAGCTGGCACTGCACCTGGTGGAGTCCGCGCTGCAAAACTTTCTGGAGGCCCGCCACACCGCGGAAATTACGAGCATCGGCGAAGTCATCTCCATTCTGGAGACGCGCACCGCCGGAGCACACGAGGCCCTGGAGGACTCCTTGAAGGAGCTCCAGAGGCTGCGCACCGCCCGCGCCGCCAAGCTGGGCCTCAACGTCCACCGCGTCAGCGTCCCGGCCATGGCCACCTTGCCGGACCCGGAGACAGAGCAGCTCTTGGTGCAGGTGAAGAGCAAGCGGCTGGCCATTGCCGACTTGGAGGACTTCCACCGCCGACATGTGGAGGAATTGGAGAACAAGCTCGCCCAGCTGCGCACCACCTACTCCGACACCCACCCCGCCGTGGCCGACGCCCAGGAGGCCCTCGACAGCGCCCGCCCCGAGTCCACCCAGGTGGTGGCGTTGCGCCAGGAGCTCGCCCCGCTGGAGGCCGAGCTCAAACAGCGCGGCTTCGATGCCAACGCCGCCCTCAGCGCCAGCACCACCCGCGAGCTGGCGCTGCAGCGGACGCTGCAGGCCGATGACCCACAGGAGGACCAGGACCCGGGCATTGACTTCGCCAAGTCCCAAGCCCGTCACGCCTTGAGCCACTACAACGACTTGCTGGACAGGACGGCGGCCGCCCGGCTGGAGCAGGACCGCGCCGGCGCCGCCTTCAAGTACCGCTACGTCGTCCTCTGGCCGCCGCAGAAGCCGCTCGGGCCCTACCGGCCCAAGCCACTCGAAATTTTCCTGGCCAGCCTGGTGGCCGGCCTCTTCCTCTCCCTGTTGGGCGTCACCTTCGTTGACGTCCACTCCCACACGCTGCTCGAGCCCTGGCAGCTCGAGCGCCCCCTCGGGCTGGCCCTGTTGGGGACGCTGTCCGCCCGGGAGTTGGTGGCTCCCAAACGGGACAGACGCGAGGTGGCGTTGCCACCGGAAGAAGCCCTCGTCCCCTCGGCGGCGGTGAATGCCCTCTGGCGCACCCTCATGGTGAAGCCGTGGACGACATTGGCGGTGGTGTCCCCCGAGGACGGGGCACCGGCCTGGAGGCTGGCCCAGCTTCTCGTCGCCGCCGCCGGCAAGCACCAGCGGCCCGTCCTCAAGGCCGTCAACTTCCTGGACCTCACCCTGGTGCGCGCCGGCAGCGTGGCCCAGGCCCTCGCCGTCGGCAACTTCACCGGGACAGGCGAGCGCATGCGCTTCGTGGTGGCCACCTCCAGCCCCTTGCAGCACGCGGCCGCCCTCAGCGTCCTCGGCGTGTGCGACGCGGCCGTGCTGCTGCTCGCCCTCGGCAAAAGCAAGCTGCCCGACGCCCAGGCCACCCTCGCCCTCCTGGGTGCGGAGCAGCCCTTGGGGGCCGTCCTCACCACCAAGGGCTAGCCCCACCGTGCGCGGCCGGACTCGGGCACGGCTGGCCCTGCTACTCGCCCTGGCCGCCCTCGCCGGGTTGGCCGTGGCCGGCCCCTTTGGCCTGCGCCACCTCGAGAGGCGCGCCGGGGCGCGCCTGTTGGGGGCGGCCCGCCTGTACACGCGGCGCCTCGCCCCCAAGGAGCCGCCCCTCTTCTCCCATTTGGCCTGCAGCCAGGTGGGCTACGGGCCGAGCGCGCGAAAACACTTCACCTCGCCCCTCCCGTTCGCCTCCTTCGTGGTGCTGGAGGAGGCCACCGGGGCGTTGGCCTTCAAGGGGCAGGGCCCAGGGCAGCAGCGACAGACGGACGTGTTGGGGCCCTTCTCTACCGTCTTTGTGGGGGACTTCTCGGCGTTGCGCCAACCGGGGCGCTACCGGGTGCGCGCGGACAACGGGCTGGAGAGTTTTCCCTTCTCGGTGGGCGCGGACGTCTTCGACGCACCGCTGCGGGCCGTCCAGCGTTGGTTTTATTACCAGCGCGCCTTCACCTCGGTGCAGGCCCCCTACGCAGAGGGCCCGTGGACGCACCCCTCGGACGCGGACAAGGCGCCGGCCGGCGTGCGCGGCGGCTGGCACGACGCCGGGGACTTCTCGCTGTACAGCGCCTCCCTCAACCAGGCCCTCTTCTGGCTTCTCCTCAGCGCCGCGGACTTCCCCCAAGGTACTGACGACAGCCACATTCCCGAGTCCGGCAATGGGCTTCCGGACGTGCTGGACGAGGCACGCTGGGGGCTGACCTGGCTGCTTTCGGTACAGGAGGCCTCGGGCGGCTTTCAAAACACCACCTGCCAAGAGGCCTACGGCCCCTACGGCACCAACACCCCCAACAGCGTGCCGGTGTACAAAAACGGCGAGGTGGGCACCCTGGCCACCGCCCGCGCGGTGGGAAACCTGGCCTTGGCCGCCGTCCTCTTCCGCCCGCTGGACGCAGCCTTCTCCGAGGTGTGCCTGCGCGCGGCCTGGGCCGGCGTGGGCTACCTCGACGCCCATGCCCAGGAGGACAGCGACGGCCCCAGTTGCTCCTCGTTTCGGGCCGACGGCGACAGGGAGGTGGGAAGGCGCGCCCGCAGCTTCGCCGCCGCGGGCATGCTGTGGGCCACCTCCCAGCCGCGCTTTTCCCGGGCCTTCGAGGAGACGTTTGTGGAGCCGGACTATGACGTGCCCTTCCTCCACCTCTCCGGCCAGGCCGCCCTCCTCTACCTGCACGCGCCGGCGGGAGACGCCGCGCGCAAACAGGCGCTGTGGGCAAGGCTTCGGGCCAACGCGGACGTCGCCCGACGAGAGGGCGCGCGCCACCCCTTCGGCTGGGCCGGTCGCTACCACTGGGGCTCTCTGGGCGCAGGCTTTCTCCGGGCTGCCCTCAGTAGCGTCCCCGTGTGCCGCAAGGCCCCCAGCACCGCCCAGGAGGACTGCGAGCAAGCCCTGGCCAGCCTCCACTACGCGTTTGGAAGAAACCTCAGGCAATTTTGCTACGTGACGGGGCTGCCCGGCACCGGCCGCAGCATGCGGTGGGGCTTTCACCAGTGGCTGGAGACACTCGACGCCCAGCCCCGGGACTTCCCCGGCATGGTGGCCGGCGGCCCAGCCCTCAAGCCCGAGGCCAAGGACGTCTCCACCCCCCAAGCCAGGCCCGTCCCTGCCTGGGGCTACTGGGGAGACCCAGCCTTTCCGAGAGACGGCCAAACTCCGGTGGACGCACGCGCCACGGACAATGACAGCTGGAGCACCAACGAGCCTTCGGTGGAGTGGGAGGCAGAGGCCGTCTACCTCCTCAGCTTCGCCCGCTGGCACGCCCAGGCAGGCGCACGCCCCAGCCCGCCTTGAGGGCACGCGGGCCCCCGGGCTTTGGTGAGGCGCAGCAACCGCTTTTAGGGACGGGCGCTTTCCGCCGCGCCCTCATGTGCGCGCGGGGCCACCGGGGTGCTGCGCCCGGGGGAAAACCTCTCCTTCAACGCGAGAAAGCGCTTCTCGTACAGTTGGTAGCTCGCGTAGGCCAACAGCACCGAGGCGGCCATGCCCACACTGGCCTGAAGCAGGACGGCCGCCGTGTGCGAAATGCCCAGGCGCGAGGCCACCACAAACTCCGTGCGCCGAGTGGAAAAATAGTACGAGAAAAAGTGGTGGTAGACGTACAGCCCGTAGCTGTAGGTGCCCAAAAACACGAGGACGCTGCTGGTGAAGACGCGCGCCACCAGCGCGCGCGGCGGGGCAGTGAGGGCCCACACCAACAGGCAGGCCAACAGCACCACCAGAAGGCTTTCCCGGAGTTGCCACAGCACGGCGGCCCCCGTGCCCGTGGTGCGGCTCCACCAAAGCCGCAGGAGAAACAGGGCAGCCGTCACCACCGCCACCCGCGGAAGCCACCGTACCAGCGCCTCCACACCCCCCGGACGCCGCGCCAGCACCGCCAGGAAGCTTCCCAGCGCCAGCCCGTCCAGCCGGAAGGGCGTCAGCACGTAGAGGGCGTGCTCGTTGACGCCCAGGCCGGCGCACACCATTCGGGCCACCAGCGCACCCAAGGCCACCCCGAGACTTGTCCACAGCAGCACCTTCGGCCGGCCGGCCAGGGCCCACACCACGAAGGGCCACACCAAATAAAAGTGCTCCTCCACCGCCAGCGACCAGAAGTGGTCAATGAAGGGCAGGGCCCAGTCCCCGCGGAGGGCGGAAAACACATTCACCCCGTACAGCCAGGCCCAGCCCTGGTGGGCGTGCAGCGTCTGCAGCGTCGGGCCGCGCAGGGACGGAAGCAGCGGGACGACGAAGAAGAGGACGGCCAGGACGCCGTAGTAGAGGGGAAAAATGCGCAGGAAGCGCCGGACGTAGAAGTTGCGGAAGTAGTCCGGCTTCTCGCGCGCGTCGACGAGAATGC
>JBKQJL010000152.1:0-5209 GCA_052147975.1 Myxococcaceae bacterium | reverse complement strand
GCCCGTCACCGTAACCAGTCGCCGCTCCTCGTCGTCCCCGAGAACCAACCGCACCGGATGCTTCCCCTCGTAGAGCGGCACTGGCTTGGCAAGAGGCGCCGTGCCGACTTTCTTTCCGTCGACGTAGACAACAATGCCGGGCTGCAGCTGGAAGTCGATGGCGCCTTTTTGAAACGTCACGGACCGCACTCCGTTGTCGCCAGCTTTCAACTCGACGTGCTCGAGCCGCGTCAGGCCGAGCCCTGTGTCAAAAAGCTCGACGTCGACGGGCCCGGGCGCCGGTAGGCGCACGACGACCGGCGTCGTCCCAACAATTCTGTCACCGACGCGGACATGAAGCGGCGGCTGACTTTCGAAGCGCATGCTGGCGGCTCCGCTCTCTTCCGCGCCTGTCTCCTTCGGGGCCTGAGCCTCGACTGCGGCAAAGGCTCCGAGCAGCTTGCTGGAGACCGCCTCTTCGCGCTTCTCACTCGACGCTGCTGACTTGGCGGGGGCGGGTTGCTTGGTGACGGTTTTCGGCCGGGCAGGTGGTGGCGCCGCTTTTACCGGGGCAGCCGGCTGGACCGCAGCCGGAACTGGCGGCGCCGGGGTGGGGGGCGCTGGAGGAATTGCCTGGGTGACTGGCGGAAGCGGTGGTGACGCAGGAGTCTCTGCTTGCGGCAGTAGGGCGGGCGCGGCGGAGGCCAGCTGGGCTGGTGGGGACTCTTGAGAAGCCCGACTCCACGCAAACCAGCCTCCCACCAGCGCGAGCCCAATGACGCCGAGGCCGAGCGGCCATTTCGAGCTTCTTCGGGGCGAACCGCGAGAAGGGTCAGTCCTTGCGCGCGAGCCGTGCAAGTCGGTGTGCGCGAAGTCGCCCAAGGGAGAGGCCGCCCGAGCCGGCGCACGCTCGGACTCCAGCGCGCCCGGGAAGACGAAGCCCCCGGGGGCTGCTCGCCGGGGCTTCGAGCTCGCCACCGCCGTCTTGGCCTCGCCGTCCACGCCGCCCGCGTCGAGCGGGAAGACGGCCGGCGCTGGCTCGGCCGCCCCCAGCGCCGAGGGCGTGAAAATAGGCATCTCGGGTTCGGCCACCGGCGTCCCGACAGGCGCCGCCGGGACGAGCCGGCCGACGAGTTGGGACAGCGCGTAGCCGCTGGCCGTCTCTCCAGTGGCGTGGATGTAGCGCTCCAAGTCCGCCTGGAGGCTGCGGCAGTCGCCGTACCTCTCGTCGCGATTTTTCGCCAACAGCCTCGTCAGGACTTGCTGGAGTGCGAGCGGGAGCTCCGGCCGGCGCTCGGCGGGGGGTACGTACGGGTCGTAAAGGACTTTCTGCACGAGGCTGGCGTCACTGACCGCCTCATACGGCATGTTGAGAGTGACGAGCTCATAGAGGACGACACCCAGCCCGTACAGGTCGACGCGTCGGTCGAGCACGTCGCCCTTGAGCTGCTCGGGCGCCATGTAGGCGACCTTCCCCTTAATGGTGCCCGTCTGGGTGTGGTGGCTGACGCCCTTGGCCTTGGCGATGCCGAAGTCCACCACTTTCACCGCACCGCTGCGGGAAATGAGGATGTTGTCCGGACTGACGTCCCGGTGCACCAGCTGGAGCGGCTCGTCGGTGACGGCGTCCGTAAACTCATGCGCGTAGGCCAGCCCCTCGGCGGCGGCGCAGACAATGCGGGCAGCCAGCACGAAGGGCACCGCCAGCGACTGCTCGCGGGCCCGCTGCAGCAGCAGCCGGACGGTCGGGCCGTCGATGTACTCCATGGCGATGAAGTAGCTGCCGTCGGACTGGCCGAAGTCGAAGATGGAGACGAGGTTGGGGTGGTTGAGCTGGGCTGCCAGCTTGGCCTCGCCGAGAAACATCTGGACGAATTGCGGGTCTTCCGCGAGGTGAGGAAGAATGCGCTTGATGACGAGCTGCTTCTCGAAGCCCATCGGCCCGGCCGTCTTGGCGAGAAACACCTCGGCCATCCCGCCGGTGGCGAGCTTGCGCAGCAGCTGGTATTTGCCGATTCGCGTCGCGAGGGGCATGGGCGGGCGAGTGACGCTCGACCTTACGTAAAGCGGAGGTTCTGGCGGCCTGCGCAAGGCCCCTTGGGCGTGCAGCGTACCAAACAAATGCGACACGCCGCTTGGCTGCCGGGGCCGCGGACGGCCCTCGCCATCCTGGCGCTTGGCAAGGCAGCTCTCGGGCCGCCCTGGGAGGGCCAGCCGACGTAGCATAGGGGCGGGAGCGCGCGTGGCCACCCTACAGACGGACATTGACGTCGCCGGCCGAGTCGTCCGGGTGTCCAACCCGGACAAGGTTTTCTTCAGTGCGCGCGGCGAGACGAAGCTGGACTTGGTCCGCTACTACCTCGCCGTGGGCGAGGCCGCCCTGCGAGGCGTCCGGGAGCGACCCACCGTCCTCAAGCGCTACCCCAACGGGGCGGGCGGGGACTTCTTCTACCAGAAGCGCGTCCCGGCACCGCGTCCGGAGTGGCTGGAGACGGTGACGGTGCACTTTCCAAGCGGCCGGAGCGCCGAGGAGCTGTGCCCCACCGAGGTCGCGCATTTGCTGTGGGCCGTTAACCTGGGCTGCTTGGACTTCAACCCCTGGGCCGTGCGCCGCGCGGATTTGGACCACCCGGACGAGTTGCGGGTGGACCTCGACCCGCAGCCCGACGTGCCTTTCTCCACCGTGCGGCGGGTGGCGGTGGAGGTGGGGCGACTGTTGGGCGAGCTGGGACTGGAGGGCTGGCCCAAGACGTCTGGCTCGCGGGGGCTGCACGTGTACGTCCGCATTCGCCCGGAGTGGGACTTCCTCGCCGTGCGGCGGGCTGCGTTGGCCCTGGCCCGGGCGGTGGAGCGGCGGCTGCCGGAGCTCGCCACCAGCAAGTGGTGGAAGGAGGAGCGGGGGACGCGCGTCTTCATTGACTACAACCAGAATGCCCGCGACCGCACGGTGGCCTCGGTGTACTCGGTGCGCGCCAACCCGGAGGGCCGTGTCAGCTGCCCGTTGGCCTGGCCGGAAGTCGAAGCGGTGGAGCCCGCCGAGCTGACGCTGGCCACCGTGCCGGCGCGCCTGGCGGCGCTGGGAGACTTGGCCGCCGGCATTGACAAGACGGCCTACGGCCTCGAGCCACTCCTCGAGCTGGCCGCCCGAGACGAGGCGGAAGGCTTGGGGGACGCGCCCTGGCCACCCCACTTTCCAAAGCAGACGGGCGAGCCCATGCGCGTCCAGCCCAGCCGGGCACGCAAGAAGGAGTCGCCCTAGCCGCCCTGGCGCCGGGGCGCGGGCTGGCCGGTGGCTTCTCGGCCCCAGCCTTCGAGCCGCCCCCGGGCTGGGCGCCTCGTCGCCGAGCTATTCCTTGCGACACTGGGCTTGTGTGGGCGGGCCCACCCCTCAGGGGGGCTGGTCCAGCTCCGGGTAGTGGCGAAAAATGCCTTCCTCGTTGAAGGCCAAACGGCGCGGGGAGGCCAGGTAGCGGGCAATGCGCGGCCGGCGGGCGACCGCGTCGCGCAGTGCGAGCAGCCCTGGAATGAAGCGCGTGCGCTTGGAGAAGGCATGCGGGAAGGCGTACTCGAGGCCGACGAGAAGCTGAAACACGGACAAGTCGACGTAGCTGAAGGCCCTTCCCACCAGGTACCGCCGCGTTGGGCTTTGGGCCAGCACCCGCTCGAAGTAGCCGAGGTATTTGGGCACCCGCTCGCCGAGGAAGTGCGCTGCCCGGGCCCGGGCTTGGGGGCGCTGGTCCTCGTAGTAGAGGCTACTGGCCACCGGGTGGTGCGTTGCGTGCACTTCCTCGACGACGTCCGCCAGGGTGAGCTGCAGCTGGTGCGCGAAAAGGCGCTCCGGCTCACCCTTGCCAACGAGGCCAAGGCGCGGTGCGAGGTATTGAAGAATGTTGGCCGTCTGCGCAATGAGCAGCTTGCCCACCTTGAGAAACGGAGGCGCAAAGGGAAGCTTCAGCCCCGGCTGCCCCTTCAAAAGGTGCAGCAGCGCCGGCACCCCGCCCTGGGGCGAGGACAGACGCGCCACGTCGACATAGGGCACGCCCGCGTCCTCGAAGGCGAGACGAATGAATTCGCCGCGGCCTTGGATGGATGGCCAGTAGTACAGCGCGTAGCGGGGCGGGGAGGGCACGAGAGAGGAGTGTATAGAGACGCGCGCCGCGCCGCGTCGCCTTTGCAGAATTTGCGCGGGGGGCAATGGGGCGGCCTCTGGAGGACGCCTCCTGCGCCCATGCGCGCTGTGGGAAGAGTGTTATGAGACGGTACAGCCCGGCCATCGGGTGGGAGAGTAGAAATGGCCCGCACGCTTGCGCTCGTTCGCTTCGCGGCCCGCACCGTCCCGGCGCTGCTTGTGGCGACGGCGCGGCGTGTCCCCAACCGCGTCTTCCTCCGCTTCCTTGACCCGGCGAAGCGCGGGGCCCCGCCGCGGGATGTCAGCTTCGCGGCCTTCCGCGCCATGGTGTGCCGCGCTGCGGCCTACCTCGAGGCCGCCGGGCTTCGTCCCGGAGACCGGGTGCTTCTGCTCGCGGAGAATTCCCCCGAGTGGCAGGCGGTGGCCATTGCCACCCAGCTGCTTCAAGGCGAGCCAGCCGCGCTGTTTGCCAGCCTCGCCTCCGCCCCGGTGGTGGAAATAGCACGCCGCGTCGGCCCGCGCGTCGCCTACGTCTCGACGAAGGAGCAGTGGGCCAAGCTTGCTCCTGTTGCGACGGAGCTCGTCCGCCAGGGACTGAGTGCGCTTTTAACGGCCGACACGCTGGCGCCGGAGTCCCTCCCCGAAGGCCTGCGCGCCACTACCGTCTCCTCCATCGTCGCCGAGGGAGGCCCTGCGCTTTCCCTGGAGGACTTCGAGGCCCGCGCTGCGGCGGTCCAGCCGCAGAGTCCCTTTCTCCTGCTCTTCACCAGCGGCACCACCGGGCGGCAGAAGGGCGTGCGCCTCTCGCAGGAGTCCATCGTCCGAGCCCTCGAGGCCGGAGGCCCCGCCACCCAGCGCAGCGAGCGCGACGTCGGCTTGCACCTGTTGCCCTTCGGGCACATTGCCGGCCACGACCAGTTTGTGCTGGCGGTGGCCCAGGGCCACACGCTGTTGCTCATTGCGTCGCGGGACGAGCTGTTGACGGCGCTGGCGCTGAGCCCGACGTACG
Source organism: Myxococcaceae bacterium (assembly GCA_052147975.1). Classification (GTDB taxonomy): domain Bacteria; phylum Myxococcota; class Myxococcia; order Myxococcales; family Myxococcaceae; genus JADGRA01. Next base: position 92 of record JBKQJL010000152.1, on the reverse strand, counting down.
TTTTCTCGGTGCCCCTTGTTTACGAGCGCATTCGCATGGCGGCATTGGAGAAGGTGGACCAGCTGCCGGGGCCGCTGCGGCGCTTCGTCCAC
>JBKQJL010000151.1:0-14509 GCA_052147975.1 Myxococcaceae bacterium | reverse complement strand
GTCGTCAAAGAGACCATCGCCGGCTTGGCCAGTGACCGGCGCATCCAGATTCTGCTCATCGGCTTTTCCTTCGGCGCCTTCATCGAAGGCGCTGCCGGCTTCGGGACTCCCGTCGCCATCTGTGCCGCGATGCTCATCGGTCTAGGCTTCAAGCCTCTCGCCGCGGCCGGGCTGGCGCTGATTGGGAACACGGCTCCGGTGGCCTTCGGAGCTCTGGGCATCCCCGTCATCACCCTGGCCAAGGTGACCGGGCTCCCGGTCAACCTGCTCGCCGCGATGGTGGGGAGGCAACTGCCATTCTTCTCGGTCATCATCCCCTTCTGGTTGGTGTGGGCGATGGCCGGGTTTGCCGGAATGCTGGAGGTTTGGCCGGCCTGTCTGGTGGCGGGAGTCTTCTTTGCCGTTCCCCAATTCCTGGTCAGCAACTTCCACGGTCCCGCCCTGGTCGACATTGTCGCCTCGGCGGTGAGCATGATCGCCACCTATGTCCTCTTGAAATTCTGGCAACCGAAGAAAATCTGGCGCTTCGAGGGCGAGCACGACGGCGTGGAGGGGCTGAAGAAGCACTCCAGGGCCGATGCGTGGAAGGCCTGGATGCCGTGGATTATTCTCTCGGTTCTGGTCGGCGTCTGGGGCACCGGGACGGTGAAGGATTTCTGGAACAAGTCCTTGGGCGGCATCTTCGCGCCCAGCTTCCACATTCCTGGCTTGCACAACTTGGTGCTCCGCGCGCCGCCTCTGGTGACCAAGCCCACCCCGGAGGGCGCCGTCTACGTGCTGAATTACCTCTCGGCCACGGGAACGGCGCTGCTCCTCACTGGCGTGGTGTCCGGGCTGCTGTTGGGGCTGAGCTTTGGAAAACTGGTCCGCGTCTACTTGGGAACGCTGCACCGGGTCCGCTATTCGCTGTTGACCATCATCGCCATGCTGGCGCTGGGAACGGTCACCCGTTATTCCGGCTCGGACTCGACGATGGGCCTCGCCTTCGCCAGCAGCGGGAGGCTGTTCCCCTTCTTTGCCGCGCTGCTCGGCTGGCTGGGAGTGGCTTTGACTGGCAGTGACACCGCCTCCAACGTCCTCTTCGGAAACCTCCAAAAGGTCAGCGCCCAGGCGCTCGGTCTCAACCCCATCCTCACCGCCGCGGCCAACAGCTCCGGTGGTGTGATGGGGAAGATGATTGACGCCCAGAGCATCGTCGTCGCCGGTGTCGCCACCGGACAGGTGGGCCAAGAGGGAACCATCCTCCGGTACGTCTTCTTCCACTCGCTCGCGTTGGCGGTGCTGGTGGGCATCCTCGTCTACCTGCAGGCGTACGTCTTCCCGGGCATGATTCCGCCGTACCCTTAAAAGGTTTGCCATGTCGCTGCAGGTCCTCACCGCCGCTCCCGAGGGCTCCGAAAAGGTGCTCAGCCGCGAGGCGCTCGCCTTTGTCGAGTCGCTTCACCGGCAATTCAATCCCACCCGCGAGCAGCTCCTCGCACGCCGCGCGGAACGGCAGAAGGCGTTCGACGCTGGGACGAGCCCGGATTTTCTGCCCGAGACCAAGGCCATCCGCGGGGGTGACTGGAAGGTGGCCCCCACCCCAGCAGACCTGCAAAAGCGCCGGGTGGAGATTACCGGGCCGGCCGAGCGAAAGATGATGATCAACGCGCTCAATTCGGGCGCGTCGGTTTTCATGGCCGACTTCGAAGACTCCCTGTCGCCTTCCTGGCGAAATGTCGTCCAGGGACAGCAGGCTTGCAGCGAAGCCGTCCGGCGAACCCTCACCTTCACCAGCCCGGAGGGAAAGTCTTACGCGCTCGCCGCCCAGACGGCGACGCTGCTGGTTCGCCCGCGCGGCTGGCACCTCCCCGAGAAGCACGTCACCATCGACGGCAAGCCCATCAGCGCTAGCCTCTTCGACTTCGGTTTGTATTTCTTTCACAACGCCCGGGCCCTGCTCGAGCGCGGAACGGGACCGTACTTTTACCTCCCCAAGATGGAGAGCCACCTCGAGGCGCGGCTCTGGAATGACGTCTTCCGTGCCGCTCAGGAGAAGTTGAAGATTCCCCAAGGGACGGTGCGCGCCACGGTGCTCATCGAGACACTGCCCGCGGCCTTTGAGATGGAGGAGATTCTCTACGAGCTGCGGGACCATGCCAGTGGGCTGAACGCGGGCCGCTGGGACTACATGTTCTCCTTCATCAAGAAGTTTCGAAACCGGAAGGACAAGGTCCTGCCGGACCGGGTACAGGTGGCCATGACGGTCCCCTTCCTCCGCGCCTACACCGAGCTCTTGGTGAAGAGCTGCCACACCCACGGCGCTCACGCCATGGGCGGGATGTCCCCCTTCATCCCCAACCGAAAGAACCCCGAGGTGAACGAGAAGGCGCTGGCCAAGGTGCGGGAGGACAAACTGCGCGAGGTGAACGACGGGTTTGATGGCACCTGGGTGGCCCACCCGGACTTGGTCCCGGTGGCGATGGAAGTCTTCGACCAGGTGCTCGGAAACCGCCCCCACCAGAAGGAGAAGAGCCGCGCCGAGGTGCGGGTGACCGCGGCCCAGCTCGTCGACCCGGCCGTGCCCGGCGGAAAAATCACCGAGGCGGGCTTCCGGACCAATGTCGAGGTGGCCCTGCAGTACCTCAACCAATGGCTCTTGGAAAACGGCGCCGCCGCCATTCACAACCTCATGGAGGACGCGGCCACCGCGGAAATCTCCCGGGCTCAGCTCTGGCAGTGGATACGCCACGGCGCCACGCTGGCCGACGGTCGGCCGGCGACGCGGGCCCTGTACGAGAGCGTCCGCACTGAGGAGCTGGCGAAGCTGGGCGGCCCAGGCACCCAGCGTTACCGCGATGCGGCGGCACTCCTCGACAAGATGGTGCTCTCCGAGGAATTTCCCGACTTCCTCACGCTGCCCGCCTACGCGCTGCTCGACTAGCGCGGAGCGACTTTTCGTGTCCGCCCCTTCCGTTGTCACCCCGGTCACCCCGACGCCCGCGCTGCCGGTGAGCGCCTGGGTGGTGGCGCAGCTGGCCACCATTGTGGGCCAGCCGCACGTCCTGTCCGACCGAGGAGCGCTGCGCACCTATGCAAGCGATGCGCTCGCCACCTTCGCCGTCGAGCCGGGCGTGGTGGTGCTGCCCGCGTCCACTGCCGAAGTGGCCGAGGTGGTGAAGGTGGCGCGCGCGGCAAACCTGCCGGTGGTGCCACGCGGCTCTGGAACCGGGCTCTCCGGCGGCGCGCTGCCCGTCCCGGGCTGCATCCTGGTGGGGCTGTCGCGCATGAAGCGCATTCTCGAGGTGGACCTCCCCAACCGCTGGATGCGCGTCGAGCCGGGCGTCATCAACCTCGACGTCAGCAAGCGTCTCGCGCCGGACGGCTATTACTACGCCCCGGACCCGTCCTCCCAAAGCGTATGCACCATCGGCGGGAACCTGGCCGAGAACTCGGGCGGAGCCCACTGCCTCAAGTACGGCTTCACGGTGAATCACGTGCTCGCGGCTCGGCTGGTGACGTACGACGGAACGGTGGTGGACCTGGGCTCGGCGGTGCCGGACACACCCGGCTTCGACGTCCTCGGGGTGTTGGTGGGAAGCGAGGGACTGCTCGGCATCGTCACCGAGGTGACGCTGCGCATCCTGCGCAAGCCCGAGGCCACACGGACCTTCTTCGCCACCTTCCCCTCCACCACCGAGGCCGGGCACTGCGTCTCCGAAATTATCGGGTCCGGCATCATCCCGGCCGCCATCGAGATGATGGACCGGCTGGCCATTGAAGCGGCCAAGGCGGCGACGGGCGTGGACTGGCCGGACGTCGGCGCCGCGCTCCTCATGGACGTCGACGGCCCGCTGGCCGAGGCCGAGCACACCTCCCAAAAGGCGGTCGAGCTGGCGCGGCAAACCGGGGCCCTCGAGGTCCGCGTCCCCAAGGACGAGGCTGAGCGGCTGCTCATGTGGAAGGGGAGAAAGAGCGCCTTCGCCGCGGTGGGCCGCATCAGCCCCAACTACCTCGTCCAGGACGGCGTCATCCCCCGCACTGCCATCGCCGAGGTGCTCGCCGAAATCAGCCGACTGTCCTTAAAGGACGGCCTTCGCGTGGCCAACGTCTTCCACGCCGGCGACGGCAACCTCCACCCGTTGGTGCTTTTCGACGCCAAGCTCCCCGGCGAGGAGCAGCGCGCCGAAGCGTTGGCTGGAGAGATTTTGCGCATCTGCCTGCGCTACGGCGGCTCCATCACCGGCGAGCATGGGGTGGGCGCGGACAAGGCCATCTACATGGGGGAAATGTTTTCCGAGGCCGACCTGGACACCATGTCCCAGCTGCGGTGCGCCTTTGACCCCGAGCAGCGCTTCAACCCAGGCAAAGTCTTCCCCACCCCCAGGCTGTGCGGAGACCGGCCGGGCCTGTACCGTCCCCACCCCGCCGAGGTGGCGGGTCTGGCGGAGCGCGTCTAATGGCCGGGCTGGTGTTACCGGGCACGCCCGGCGACGCGGTGTTGGGGGTGCAGCCCTCGCGCGTCTATCGCCCCACCTCGTTGGACGAGGCCGAGGAGGCCGTCCGAGAGAGCGCGCGGGAGGGCCTGCGCCTGGCCTTTGTCGGGGGCGCCACCGAATTGGACCTCGGCGCCCCACCTTCGGCGCTCGACGCCGTGCTGGTCACGACGGGCCTGGGCCGAGTGCTGGAATACGCGCCCCTCGACCAGATTGTCACGGTGGAGGCGGGCGTCCGCCTCGGCGCGCTACAGGCGCAGCTGCGCGGGCAGCGCCAAATGCTGGCCCTCGACCCGCCCTGGGCCGAGCGCGCAACGCTCGGCGGCATCGTCGCCACCAACGCCTTCGGCGCCCGCCGGACGCGCTATGGCAGCGTGCGCGACCTCATTATTGGGGTGACGCTGGTGCGCGCCGACGGGACGCGGGCCAAGGGCGGTGGCAAAGTCGTCAAAAACGTCGCTGGGTTTGACCTGCCCAAGTTGATGGTCGGCTCCTTGGGAAGCCTGGGGCTCATCGGCACGGTGACGTTCCGCCTGCATCCGCTGCCCGAGTCCTCGAGCACCGTCGTCTGTCCCCGCGCGGCACCGCTGGCGTTGAGTCGCCTACTGGAAGCGCTGCAAAAGGCGCAGCTGGAGCCCGCCGCAGCGGCGGCCTTGTGGGGCGAGGGGGGCCTGGACTTGGGCTGTCGGTTTGAGGGGTTTGAGGCCGGGGTGCGGCAGCAGCGCTCGCGTCTGGCAACGCTTGCCCGCGAGCTCGGGCTCTCCGCGGACGTCCTCGACGGCTCCGCTTCCGACGGCTTCTGGAGCCGCCAGGCCTCGGTGCGCGAGGCCCCGGCCAACGTGCGGGCGAAGCTTGCCAGTTTCCCGGCGGACTTTCCTTTTGTCGCCAGCGAGGTGTGGCCCGTCCTCTTCCAGGCGTTGCAGGCGCCCCGGGCGGTCTGCTACCCGACGCTGGGGCTGTCCTTCGTCGCCGGGAACATGCGCGACGCACCTGCGTTGACGCTGGCCATCGCCCGGGCGCGAGAGGCACTGGCCTCCCGAGGTGGACACCTCGTCCTCCACGCCGCCCCTGTCGAGCTGCGAGCCCGAAGCGATGTCTGGGGGCCCTCCCCGTCGGCCGCGTTCCTGTTCCAGCGCGTGAAGGAGGCGCTCGACCCCGAGCACCGGCTTGCGGTCGGCCGCCTGGTGGGAGGCCTGTAGACGCCATGGCCCAGCGCGAGCTCTTGGATGATTGCGTCCACTGCGGCTTTTGCCTCCCGCATTGCCCCACCTACCAGTCCTGGGGCGAGGAGATGGACAGTCCGCGCGGCCGGATTGACTTGATGAAAGGGCTGCGCGACGCAAAGGTGTCCCTCACCCCGGAGGTGGTGGGCTATTTCGACCGCTGCCTGGGCTGCCTGGCCTGCGTCACCGCCTGCCCCTCGGGCGTGAAATATGGAACGCTCATCGAGCAGACGCGAGCGCGGGTGGAAGCCGTCCACCTGCGCAGCCTCGCCGACCGGGCCTTTCGGGAGCTGGTGTTCTCGCTCTTCCCGCACCCGGCGCGGCTCCGAGCAATGCTGTTGCCGCTCTGGCTTTATGTCGTCTCGGGGCTTCAGCGGCTACTTCGGGCGAGCGGCCTGCTCCGGCTTTTGCCGCCACGGCTGCAGCAGCTCGAAGCGATGCTGCCGCCGGTGCGGTGGGCGCACCTGCAGGCGACGCTGCCAGCACGGGCTCCGGCCCAGGAGCCCAAGCGGGCCACGGTGGGCCTGGTGGCCGGCTGCGTGCAGCGCGTCTTCTTTCCCGAGGTGAACGCAGCGACGGTGCGCGTTCTGACGGCCGAGGGGTGCGAGGTCCGCGTGCCGCCGCAAGGGTGTTGCGGAGCGCTCTCGCTTCACACCGGGCGGGCCACCGAGGGGCTGTCCATGGCCCGCGACCTCATCGCTGCCTTCGAGCCATCGGGCGTGGACACCATTGTCATCAACTCTGCCGGTTGCGGGAGCGTGCTGAAGGAATACGGCCATCTGTTGGCCGGCGACTTGGCCTGGGCGGAGCGCGCGCGGGCCTTCAGCGCCAAGGTTCGCGACGTGCACGAATTTCTCGCCGCCCTTGGGCCGCGCGCCGTCCGGCACCCGCTGCCCGCACGGGTCGCCTACCACGACGCCTGCCACCTGGCGCACGCCCAAGGCATTCGCGCTCAGCCGCGCGGGTTGCTTCGCGCCATCCCCGGCGTCGAGCTCCTGGAGGTTCCCGACGGAGACACCTGCTGCGGCAGCGCCGGGACGTACAACCTGATGGAACCAGAGAGCGCCGCCGAAATCGGCAAGCGCAAGGTGGCCAACGTCCTCAGCACCGGCTGCGGTGTGCTGGCGAGCGCCAACCCGGGCTGCACGCTTCAAATTCAGAAACTGCTTCGCGACCAGGGCAAGCAGCTGGCGGCCGCCCACCCCATCCAACTCCTGGATGCCTCCCTCCGCGGAAAGCCGCTCGCTTAGGGCGAGCGAAACAGCGGAGCGGATGCGGCCCGAGCGTTCACTGGATGGCGCACGCCCCACCGTCCACCGCCGAAGCGACGCACGGCACACACGTCCCGGCATCCATCAGCGGGACACTGGAGCTCACCAAACAGGTGGTGAGCACGTTGGTGCCGCTGACCTGCGTCCCCCCGAAGACGATGGAGTAGATGAGCGTGGAGCTGCCTCCGTCGGTGGAAGTGAAAGGGTCGATTGTCACCGTGCCGCTGCTGCCCGGGCTGGAGGTGTCGTTGCAGGAAGTGTCTGTGGCAACGCCGTAGGCGTTGGACAGTAGACCGGGCGGAGTGAACGTCCCGGTGTCGGGGTCCACCACGGTGTAGGAGCCGGCCGTCAGGGCAATCGAGTTGCCGCTGCTGTCCAAATTCCCCAGAAGAATGAGCATATACGCGAGGTTCGAAATTTGGGGCGGGACGATGTTGACGCCGAAGCTGACGCCGGATTGCAGGGCGGCGCAGTTGCCGGTGCCAGCCGAGAGCAGTGCAAAGCCGACGGTCGGGTCTTCCGGTTCGAGCACCAACAGACTCTCGGCGATGGTGAAGTTGAGAGTGCCGTTGCTGGTGCTGCTCGAGCACGCGGCCAGGCCCGCGCTGCCGAGGACCAGCAGGGCGAGCATTCTTGTCCACGTCGGCATACCGTTCATCCTCCGGTCGGCTGACTGCGTCTGAGGTGTCCCGGGCAGGGGCGGTAGGCCGTTGCGAGGGAGTCCGGTGGCCCGGCCTGGGCACGCTCGCCCTCCCAAGCTCATGGGGCCCCGGGAACGAGACAGGCGACACCGCCATCGAGGATGGGGGGGGCACTGGCGGGAATGACACACGTTACGAGCGGATAGGAACCCGTGAAGAGGTCGTTTCCAAAAACCACCGAGTAGGTGGCGACCGAGCCTGCGCCCGCATCCAGGGGAAAGGGTTGCACGCCGATGGTGCCACTGTTGCCGCCGGTGGCGGTGAAGTCGCAGGCCTCGTCAGTTTCGTACTCGGTGGACGTCGCATACAGCCCTGCGTCCTGTGGGCCCGTCCCGCTCGGTATGTTGATGGTGTAGGTGCCCGCGGACAGCGGAAGCAGCCCGAGCTGCGGGCTCAGCGACTCCAAGGCGAATGTCAGAAAGTCGCTGCTCAGAATTTGAGTGAAGCCCGCCCCCGCTTGGAATGCCGGGCAGTTGCCCGAGTTGCTGGCCAGCACCACCGTGCCCTCGGTTGGGTCCGCCGCACTGAGCAGCAAGAGGCCTTCGGTGATTTCGAAGCCGAGCGGGGTATTGGTGATGGTCTGCGAGCCGCAGGAAACGACAACCACGCCCAACAGCACCAGCGTTACCGCCATCCCCAGCGTCCTGCGCATTCGTTGCATCTCCCTCTCAGGCAGAAGTCGAATTCAACTTCAGACGCTCTGCACTTGCTCGCGCGCGGCGACGGTGATGGCTTCGGTGAAGGCCCGGTCCGCCGGACGCTCCTCCGTCACCGGAGCTGCCGAGCCGCGGAGCCGCCGGCTGTAAAGACTCAAGGTGGGGTCGAAGATGAAGCGCAGCCCCAGCCGAGTCCAGCTTCGGTGCGAGTACAGAGGCTCATACAGCTCGGGCGCGATGGCCTTCAGCTTGGGCAGCCGTGACCAGGGCACCATCATCAGGTCGTGATGCTCGTTGTGGTAGCCGACGTTGAAGGCGATTCGGTTCAACGGCCCGTAGTACGAAAACGTCTCCTGCGGACCGGCCACGGTGAGGTAGTGCTCCTGAATCCAGCGCGCTCCCACCGGGTGAAGGCCAATGGCGAAGACGCTCGACATGAAGAGGTAGAGCAGAGACCGCCAGCCGAAGGCTCCCAGCACGGCGGCGACGAAGGCCACCTGCACCAGCAGGTTGGCCACGTACCAGGCATCCCAAATTTTGATGCGCTTCAGCCGAGGAACGCGCGCCGCCTGCCAGGCAAAGAAGGTGAGCAGCCAGAGGGCCTTGCGCACCGTCCCGTTGCCCACCACGCGGGCCTCCAGCGGTCCAGCGAGGTCCGCATCCAGGTCCGGGTCTCCCTGAAACCGGTGGTGAAGCAAGTGGTACTTCCGGAACGGGATGGCGGCCGGAAAAATAATGGGGAGCCCAGCAAAAATCTGAAGGGCCGCGTTGTCGCGGGCCTTCCGGAAGACGAGGTTGTGTGTGCTGTCGTGAATCAGCACCCACAAGCCGTGCACCACGAAGGCCCCGCCCAGCCACGCAGCCGCCAGCAGCAGCCAGACCGGCTGGGCCCGAAGCGCCCAGGCGGCCAGCACCTGCGTCCCCACCAAGAAAACCACCCAAAAGGCAGTCCACGGCTCGCGCCCAAAGAGCTCTCGGACCTCCGGGTGCGTCCGCAATAGGGTGCGGGTGCGCTCCAGGTGGGGCTCCGGGTAGCTGACTCGGTCGAAGGAAAGGGCGGGATGGGCCGTCATCGCTGGGTGCCTATATGCGAAAAGCCGCCAAAAAACAGGCCCTCGGACAGGCGTCGTCAAGGAGTTCGCATAGTAGCAGAAAGGCCAGGAAGTTCCGGACGCTAGAAGCCGCAAGAAATTCGTTTACGACACCCAGGCGATGCGTTGCGGAAATGGGCGACCGGCTGGCTGGCTGCTTGCCCGTGGCCGACCAAGCTCAACTTTCCGCCTTGGGCGCCCGAGTCATCAACTCCACCACGGCGCGCTTGGGCTCTTTGCCCTCGTACATGATGGCGTACACCTGCGCGCAGATGGGGAGTTCGACGCCGGTTTTCTCGGAGAGGTCCCGTGCGCTCTGCGCTGTCTTCACCCCTTCGGCCACTTGATTCATCTCGCCCAGAACGTCTTTGAGTGGGCGGCCCTTGCCCAGCTCGACGCCGACACGGCGATTTCTGGAGAGGTCCCCGGTGCAGGTGAGCACCAGGTCTCCCATGCCGGAAAGCCCGGCCAAGGTCAGCGGATTCGCCCCTTGGCGAACGGCGATGCGGGTGATTTCCGCCAGGCCGCGGGTGATGAGGGCTGCCCGCGCGTTGTGCCCGAAGCCCAGGCCGTCGGAGATGCCGGCCGCGATGGCGATACAATTCTTCAGTGCGCCACCCATCTCGACTCCGACCACATCGCTCGAGGTGTAGGCCCGGAAGCTCTCGGTCTGCAGCGTCTTCTGGACGCGCAAGGCCACCTTGTCCCAGCGACTGGCGATGGTCACCACCGTCGGCATGCGTTGCGCAAGCTCCTTGGCAAAGGAGGGCCCAGAGAGAATGGCCAAGTAGGGATGGACCACCTCCGGAAGGCAGTCCTCCAATAGCTGGCTCATGGTCATGAGCGAGCCGTTCTCGATGCCCTTGCTCACGCAGACGATGGGCACGTGCTGTGGAATCCACGGCAGCGTTCGCTTCATCACCTCGCGTGTCGCTTGGCTGGGGATGGCGAGCATGACCAACTCCGCGCCGTCCAGTGCCTCGGAGAGCTCACCGGTGGCCCGCACCCGCTCGCTCAGCCGGATGCCGGGGAGGTAGGCCGGGTTCTCGTGCTGGGTGTTGATGGCAGCCACGGCGTCGGCGTCGCGGCCCCACACTCGGACTTGCTGGCAGTTGATGGCCAAGGTGTTGGCCAACGCCGTTCCGAAGGAGCCCGACCCGAGCACCGCCGCACGCATGCCTTTGTCCTCCTGGCCAGGGCCGGCCCCAGCCAGCCGCCGCCTCAGCCGTCGAGAGTAGCAAGGCGGCGCACACGCCGGACAGTCGGGGTAGAACCAGCGGAGGCCTGGGCCTTGCACCGCAGGGACGGGCCGGTGAAAACAAGGGCCAACCCCGTGCCGTCGCCCACCTACGACTTGCTCAGCTTCCGGCGGACCTTCGCGCTCTTGATGGTCCTGGTGGCGCTGCCCTCCGCCGGCCTGACCGGCCTCGGGGTGGTCGCCATTTTGAACGAGCGGGCCGCCGTGGAGCAGCGCCTGGGGGCGGTCTGGCGCAGCCGGTTAGAGCTGCTGGCCCTCAGGTTTCGCCAGACGCTCGAGGCCTCTACCTTTAGTACCTTGCCGGACGGCGCCCTCGAAGTCCAAGCCCCCTCCGGGCAAAGCCTCACCGAAGACGCCTTCCAGCTGCGGGGCGACACTGTGCAAGCGGCGAATGGCGATTTGGCGGCGGCCCTGACGCCTTACCGCAGCCAGCTCGCCTTCCTCCCCAACCGGCCCTCCTTCCTCTCAGTCACCGGGCCGGAGCGTCCCTTCCTCATCGTCGCCGAGCGGACGGCCTCGGGCGTCATCGGCGCTCGCCTCGATGAGGAGCAACTCAATGTGCTGCTCGACGAAGCCGGACGTGACCTGCTCGGCAAGGACGAGGCGGTGCACTTTGCGCTGGTAGCCCTGAAGCGCGAGGCGCCGCCGCCGGGCCTGGTGGGTAGGCTCATCTCCGGGGTGGCCACCGCCCGAACGGCACTGGCTCCGACCGCAGTGGCCAGCCGGCCGCTCTCGCCGCCCTTTCAGGAGTTTCAAATTCAGGTGGTCCCCGAGTCGGGGGACCCAGTGGCCGCGGCGTCGACGCGGAACCGACTCGTCTACGGCCTGCTGCTTGGCATCTTCTACATCACCTTCGTGGTGGGCGTGGTGTACACCGCCCGCGCGCTCTACCTGCACGCCCGGCTGTCGCGCCTGAAGACGGACTTCGTCAGTCTGGTGAGCCATGAGCTGCGAACACCTCTCACGTCCATTCGAATGTTCATCGACACCCTCGCCCTGGGGCGGGTGAAAGACGAGCGGCAGATTCAAGAAGTCCTCGGCCTTCTCAAACGCGAGACCGAGCGGCTGTCGGCGATGATTGAGGCAGTCCTCGACTGGTCCCGCCTGGAAAGCGGGCGACACGGCTTCAAGAAGGAGCGCCTCGACGTGCGCCAGGTGGTGGACGCCTCCTTGGAAGCCTTCCGGGCCCAGCGGCTGGAGGCGACGGTGGCGCTGTCCGCCGACGTGCCAGAGGACTTGCCGGCCATCGAGGGAGACCGCGAAGCCCTCGCTGGGGCGCTACTCAATTTGTTGCACAACGCCTACAAGTACAGCGGTTCAGACAAGCGCATCGCCCTGCGCGCGCATGGCGAGAAAAACGGCGTGGCCATCGAGGTGGAGGACCACGGGGTGGGCATCCCGAAGCGAGACCGCAAGCGCGTCTTTGACCGCTTTTACCGGGTGGACAACCTGCTCACCCGCGACACCGAGGGCTCGGGCCTCGGCCTGTCCATCTCTCGGCGCATCGTCGAGGCCCATGGCGGCACGCTGACGCTGGTGAGCGAATTGGGCCGTGGCAGCACCTTCACCCTCCATTTGCCCATGGCCCGCGCATGAGCTCGGATGCCGGGCGCATTCTCGTCATCGAGGACGACCTCTCCATCTTGACTGGCGTCTCGATGAATTTGCGCTTCGAGGGCTACGAGGTGATGCAGGCGCAAGATGGCGCACAGGGGCTGGAACTCGCCGTCCAGCAGTCTCCGGACCTCGTCATCTTGGACATCATGCTGCCACGCATGAATGGCTACGAGGTGCTGACCGAGCTGCGCAGGCGCGGCCAGCGCGTTCCGGTGCTGATGCTCTCCGCCAAGGGCATGGAGCGGGACAAGGTCCGCGGACTGGATTTGGGCGCAGATGACTACGTCGCCAAGCCTTTTGGCGTGGCGGAGCTGCTGGCCCGGGTGAAGGCCCTGCTCCGGCGGCGCTACGGCGAGGAGGGCACCGCCATTCGCTTCGGCGACGTGACGGTGGAGCTGGACGAGAAACGGGTGTTGCGGGCCGGCAAGCCGCTCGCGGTGACGGCCCAGGAGTTTCGTTTGCTGGTCCATCTGCTCTCACAACCGGGGCGCATCTTCACCCGCGAGGAGCTCCTCTCCGGCGCCTGGGGGCTCGAGTACGAGGGCACGCCGCGCACGGTGGACACCTTCATGCGACAGCTGCGCGCCAAGCTGGAGCCGGACCCCGACCGGCCGCGCTACTTCGTCACCGCACGCGGCCTGGGCTACCACTTCGAGCCGGACCCGGCTTTGGCCTGAAGGAGCCCTTTAGACGGTCTCGACCACCTTCTTCAGCCAGCGGACGAACGCCTCCGGCGAAAGAAAGGTGAGGTCCAGGTCGCCAACGCGCAGGCGATGGGCGCCTCCGAGGAGCGCCGGGACGTTGGGCTGGAGCGGCTGGCCGTCCGCCTGTGTGCCATTCCGGCTGGCCGCGTCGGCCACTGCCCACCGAGCGGAGGACGATTCCTTTTGGAAGTAGGCGTGGAAGCGGCTGATGCTTTTGTGCGGGAGCACCACGTCATTGACGGACGCCCGGCCAAGGGAGATGCCGGCCTCGTAGGGGTTGGGGCGAGCGTCCGTCTTGCGCAACAGGAAGACCACCGGGTTGTCGGCCGTCGGCACCTGGGAGGGTGGATGGCTCCAGTCCTCGGCGAAGAGACCGGCCTCCCACACCAGCACGGGCGTGTCGACGGCCTGCGCCAGCGCCTGCTCATCATCAATAAAGCGGCGCACGTACTCGGTGAACGGGGCGACGGCGGGCAGTTCCACGGGTGGGGGAAGCATCGGCCAGCCCGGAAGCCGCTTCAAGTTCCGACGCGGGCGACGTAAGACCACCTTGTATGTACCGCCGCTACACCATCCACCGGGACGGCGACCTGCTGGTGGAAGAATTGGACCCCTCCGGGAAGCCGCTGGAGGCCGAGCCGGTCGCGGCCGAGGACCGGCTTCCAGTCGAAGTCACCGTTCTCGCCGCGGATACGCTTGACGCCAAAGCCCAGCTGCTGGATTTGCTGGAGCTCGCTTTCGAGATGGAGTCGAGCCCCGACGAAAAGCCACGCTGAGGGCGACTTGTTGCCCTGCCGTCTCGGGTTTGTCAGCGGCCTCTGCTCAAAGCGTTTCCTTGGGGTGCGACGCCGACGCCCCCGCCCCGGGGCGCGCCTCGGCCTGGAGCCGGTGCCGCTCGGGGCGCCGCGGAGGGCGCAAGGCTGAAACGCCCAGGCTGCTAGCGGCGCAGGTGCGCCACCACCAGCATGACGGCGTCGCCTGGTTTCCAGGCTTTCCCACCAAAGGCACCGTCCCGGGTGTGGGCCTGAAGGCCAGCGGCGGCCAACGCGGCGTCCACCTCCCAGGCCGTGAAGGGCCGCAGAAGAAGGCGGCGGATGCCGCTGGCCGCGTTTGCCCCGCGCCGCGTCTCGCGCAGGTGCGGGGTGAAGACGGTGCGCTCGGAGGCCACCGCGTCGTGCGGCCCTTCCTCCTCCTCCTGGGCCAAGTACCGCCGCGGCGGCAGCGCCACGTCGAAGACGAAGGGCGCCTCGCCGCCGAGATGCGCCGCCGCCGTGGCGAAGAGCGCTTCGAGGTCCATCCGGCTGGCCATCAACGCCACGGCATTCTGGGGCGCAAAAACGGCTCCAAAGCGCTGTGGCAGCCGAAGCGAGCGCAAGTCGGCACGCATCAGTTGCCACCTCTGTTGCGCCTCCGGAGAGAGCTCGCTCCTGGCTTCCTCAGCACGAGCCACCATGCGCAAGCTCGGGTCGACCGCGGTCACCTGGGCGCCTCGCTTCACCAGGGCTCGCACCAC
>JBKQJL010000150.1:0-4830 GCA_052147975.1 Myxococcaceae bacterium | reverse complement strand
GTTGCTCAACGAGAAGAGCGCCACCTTCCTGGTCGACGTCACGCCGCTCTCTTTGCGCATCGGGACGGTGGGCGGCTTCGCCGAGAAAATTATCGAGAAAAACACGCCCATCCCCATCGACCGCAGCAAGACGTTCACCACCAGTCGGGACCTTCAGGAGAAGGTGAAAATCCGCGTCTACCAGGGCGAGTCGAACCGGGTGGACGAGTGCGAGATGCTTGGCGAATTCGAATTCTCCGGCTTCAAGGTGGGCTACCGGGGTGACGTGAAAATTGAAGTCACTTTCGAAATTAATACCGACGGCATCGTCCACGTCTCGGCCGCCGACTTGGACACCGGCCAGAAGACGTCCACCACCATTTCCCTCTCCTCCGGGCTGAGCGAGGCGGACATCCAGCGCTCCATCGCGGCCAACCAGGCGACGCAACTGCAGCACGAGGCCGCCGCGCCCGAGCACTTCCCGGAGCTGCCCAGCGCCTGAAGGACTTCCGGGAGCGGCGATGGCGGACCCCAAGGACACAAGCGGTGAGGGGAAGGCGCCCGGCCCGGCCGTGCCCGCCATTCCCCGGCTGACGCCGGCGGTGCCGGAGCCGGTGGACACGGCCCCCTCGCCGCCACGCCCACCCCTCGCCGGCGCCGGGACGCGGGCGCCGGGGGCGGCGCTCCCCGCGACGCCGAGCGTCCCCAAGGTGGCTCCGTTGGTGCCGCCCCTCCCCAAGATGGCCCCCGCCGCCCGGCCGCCCAGCCGCACGCCACTGCCGGCGCCGCCGTCGGTCCCCGCCGTCCCCAAGGTGCCGCCAGTCCTGGCCACCCCCGCCGGCCGGCCGGCGGGCAAAGGCCCGCCCCCCGTGCCCGCGCCCGACGCGGGCGCGGAGCTGGAGCGCCTCTTCGGCGTGCTGGACACGCTGGACTACTTCGAGGTGATGGGGCTTTCCCCGGCGGCCGCGCCGGCCGACATCAAACGCGCCTTCCACCAGCTGAGCCGCACCTACCACCCGGACCGCTTCTTCCAGTCCCAGGACGCGGAGTTGAGGGGCCGCGTGCACGCCATCTACAAGCGCGTCACCGAGGCCTACTTCGTCCTGCGCGACGACGCCCGGCGAAAAAAGTACTTCCAGGACGTCACCGGGCCGGAGCGGCTGCACAAGCTGCGCTTTGACGAGTTGGCCGAGGCCGAAACCAAGGCCGCGGTGAAAAAGGAAGTGGCCGAGCAGATTGGAACGCACCCCAAGGGCCGCCAGTTTTTCCAGGTGGGCCTGGCCGACCTCGAGGCCGGGAGGCTGTCCTCGGCCGAGCGCAACATCAAGCTGGCCCTCACTTACGAGCCCACCAACCCGCTGTACCTGCAAAAGCTGGAGGAGGCCCGGGCCAAGTCCTACGAGGAATTCAAGCGCTCCGGGAAGGGCTTCCGCATCGAATGACGCTGGATTTGCTCATCCTCGCCCTGGCCTTGCTGGTGGGCATCCTCGGCGCGCGCCGCGGGGCCGCCTCCCAGCTGGCCGGCTGGGGGGCGCTGGTGCTGGCCGTGCTCGCCGCCCGTCCCGGCGCTCAACGTTTTGGGCCGGCCTTCCAACACCTGCTGCATGCCGCGCCGGGCGTCGCCAGCGTGGCCGCCGGCTTCGCCACCTTCGTGGTGGTGCTGGTGGCGGCGCGCCTGCTGTTGCAGACGCTGTTGCGGGGCGTGCTGACGTTGGGCAACCCCGAGCGCCGGGGGCTGGACCGCACCGCGGGTTTCGTCCTGGGGGCGGCCAAAGTGCTGGCCATCGCCTGGGTGGCGCTCTCGGCGCTGGCCTTCGTCGAGGAGCGCTTCCGGCTAACCGGCAAAGTCCTGGGAGCGGACCCCAGCCAGTCGCTGGCCTTCTCCGCCGCCCGGCGTTGGAACTTCTTCGGCATGGCAAACCTCGGGGCGATGCAGTCGCTGCTGAAGCTGGAGCAGGTGCTGCGTCAGCCCGGCGGCCTGGCCCGGCTGCAGAGAGAGCCGGCCATGGCCGAGCTGTTGAAAAACCCGCGCTTCCGGGCCCTCAGCGAGGACCCCGTCGTCAAGCGGGCTGTCGAGCAGCACGACCTCCTGTCGCTGCTGCAGAGCGACTCGGTGTCGGCGCTGCTGCAGGACTCCGAGGCCACCCACGCGCTGCAGGTGGCGGTGGACTCGACGGCGCCCTCGGCGTCGGGCCTGGGCGTGACGAAATGAGTTGCGCCGAAGGGCCAGGGTAGAGAACAACACCCTCCCATGGCCATGCTCGAGGTCGGCAAGAAGGCCCCCGCATTCTCCCTCCCGGACCAGGACGGCAAGGAGGTGGCGCTGTCCTCCTTCAAGGGCAAGCCGGTGGTGCTGTACTTCTACCCGCGGGACGAGACGCCCGGTTGCACCCAGGAGGCATGCGACTTTCGCGACGCGTACTCGGCGCTGAAGAAGGCCGGGGCGGTGTTGCTGGGGGTGAGCCCGGATGACTCCAAGAGCCACGGCAAGTTCGCCGCCAAGCACCGGCTGCCCTTTCCGCTGCTGGCCGACACCAGCCACCACGTCGCCGAGGCCTACGGCGCCTGGGCGGAGAAGTCCATGTATGGGCGCAAGTACATGGGACTCGTCCGCTCCACCTTCCTCATCGACCGAGCCGGCACGCTGGCCCGGGTGTGGCCCAAGGTGAAGGTGCGGGGCCACGTGGACGAGGTGCGCGAGGCCCTGGCCGCCTTGTAGCGCCACCCACCTCCTTGGAGGCCCCACCCCGGCGGGGGCCTTGGGGGCGGCAAGGGCGGTCGGCCCAACCGGGAAGTGGGGGCGGTGCCCGGCGGCGGGGCCAACGGCGCGGGCGTCACAGCAGTCGTCGGCGCGGGGTTTTTCGCTTACAGTGCCGCCTCTTTCGTGGGGTGCCCCTTGGGGGCCCCACCGGGGTCAGCTGCCCCCGCCGGCGTCCCCCTGGAGAACCACACCAGAGATGAACAATCTCCCCCCGCAGGCCTGGAGCAAGGAAGAGGCGCTCGAGACGTACTTGGTTCCCTACTGGGGAGGGGGCTCCTTCGGGATTAACGACAAGGGGCACGTCACCATTCACCCGGGCGGTCCGGGCACGGCGTCGATGGACCTCAAGGAGCTGGTGGATGAGGTGCGTCGGCGCGGCATCCATCCCCCGTTGCTCATCCGCTTCACCGACATCCTCAAGAGCCGGGTAGTGCACCTCAACGAGTGCTTCCGCTCCGCCATCGCCGAGCACGGCTACCGGGGCGTCTACCAGGGCGTCTTTCCCATTAAAGTCAATCAGCACCGCTACGTGGTGGAAACCATCGTCGAGGCGGGCAAACCCTACGGCTACGGACTCGAGGCAGGCAGCAAGCCAGAGCTCCTCGCGGTCATGGCACTGGTGCAGGACGCCGGCGCCCTCATTATTTGCAACGGCTACAAGGACGAGGAGTACATCGAGTACGCCCTGTTGGCCTCGAAGCTGGGCCGCAAGGTGGTGCTGGTGGTGGAGAAGCCGAGCGAGCTGGCCCTCATCGCCGAGGTGTCGCGACGGCTGGGCATCCGCCCCACCTTGGGTGTCCGCGTCCGGCTGTCCACCCGGGGCGCCGGAAAGTGGGAGGCCTCCGGCGGCGACCGCAGCAAGTTTGGCCTGTCCTCGGGCGAGCTCCTCGACGCGATGAATTTCATGCGCCAGGTGGACTTACTGGACTGCTTCCAGCTGCTCCACTTTCACCTCGGCAGCCAAGTCTCCAACATCCGCAGCTTCAAGAATGCGCTGCACGAGGCGAGCTGTTTTTACGTGGAGCTGGTGCGGGCCGGCGCCCCGCTGCAGTACCTGGACGTCGGCGGGGGTCTCGGCGTCGACTACGACGGCAGCCAGACGAATTTCGCCTCCTCCATGAATTACACTCCGGAGGAGTACGCCAACGACGTCGTCTTCGGCGTGTTGGAGGCCTGCCAGGCGGCGGGCGTCCCGCAGCCCACCCTCGTCTCGGAGTCCGGGCGGGCGGTGGTGGCACAGCACGCGGTGCTCGTGACCGAGGTGCTGGGGGTGAGTGAATTCAACACCCAGGGAGTGCCGGAGGTGCTGCCCGAGGGCACCACCCCGGTGGTGAAGAAGCTGTGGAGCACCTACCGCGAGCTGACGCGAAAAAACCTCATCGAGAGCTACCACGACGCCTCCGAGTACAAGGAGGAGTGCCTGACGCTCTTCTCGCTGGGGCACCTCACTTTGGACCAGCGGGTGGCCGCGGAAAACCTCTACTGGGCCATCTGCCACAAGCTGCTCCGCATGGCGCGCGAGCTGGACGAGATGCCAGAGGAGCTAGAAGGGCTAGAGCGGCTGTTGGCAGACACCTACTTCTGCAACTTCAGCGTCTTTCAGTCCCTTCCCGACAGCTGGGCCATTGACCAGCTGTTTCCGGTGCTGCCCATCCACCGGCTACTGGAGGCCCCCACCCGCCGCGCGGTGCTGGCCGACATCACCTGTGACTCGGACGGCAAAATCGAGCACTTCATCGACCGGCGAGAAGTGAAGGACGTGCTCGAGCTGCACCCCGTCAACCACGACGACTACTACATTGGCATTTTTCTGGTGGGCGCCTACCAGGAGATTCTCGGGGACTTGCACAACCTCTTCGGAGACACCCACGCGGTGCAGGTGTCGCTTGCTCCCAATGGGGGCTACCTCATTGACCACGTGGTGTCCGGCGACACGGTGACGGAAGTCCTCAACTACGTCAGCTTCTCGCGCGATGACTTGGTGGCCAGGGTGCGGGGCTTTGCTGAGGTGGCGCTCCGGGCCGGCCACATTACCCTCGACGAGTCGCGCATGCTGTTGCGCGCCTACGAGGACGGGCTGGCCGGCTACA
>JBKQJL010000149.1:0-2988 GCA_052147975.1 Myxococcaceae bacterium | reverse complement strand
CATCGGGCCCTCGCCCTCGTCCGTCAGCATGCCCGTGCCCGTCATGACGAGGAGCTCCAGGCCCTTTGTTGCGTGCAGGGGCTCGCGCCACCCGCGGACTTCGGCCGAGAGGCGCCGCGCAATGCGGCTTGGCCAAGGGGGAGGGGGCTCGCCCTTGCGGCGCAGTGCCGTGTGCAAGGGAAAGCAAGGGAGGCCATGCCGAGTTTGGGCGTCTTCGGGTGCCGTGCAGAAGCAGACGAAGGTGGCCTCAGGCCGCCGCGCCCGTGCGTTGGCCAGCGCCGCCGAGAGGGTGCACTCGTTGCCGAGGTTGCGCGTGCCGAAGTTGCCCCAAAAGGCAATTCGCTTTGGCCGCGTCACGGAGCGCCTTCGGCCGCGGGCGGCGTTTGCGTCGCGCGGTGGAGGACGAGCACCCAGTCGTCATAGCCGGAGCCATTGTCCCCTGGGGTGGTGAACCACCAGGGCGACTGGTTGGGCACCTGGCCCGCGCCGAGGAAGGCTCCCGTCCAGGGGTTGTACCAGCGGGCCGTCGCCTCTCCGGCGAGGGCCCGCGCGTCGACGACGAAGCTGCGGTGCCCACGCCCGGTGCCGGGAGGCACGTAGGCCAGAAGCCACCGGCCGTCCGGTGTCGCTGCGGCCGCCACCTCGTCCTGGCCGCCAGCTGCACCTCCACCGGCAGTCACCAGGGGCCGCATGCCCAAGAGTCCCGAGGGGATGAAGTCCTGCCAGGGCACAGCGTTGAGAAGCGCCGCCAGCCGGGCGACGTCCAACGCCCCGGGGGAGTCGAGCGCCTTCTGCCAGCCTACCTCGAAGGCCCACACCGGCTTGCTTCCGGAGAAGACGCCCGCGGTGCAGCTGAGGGTCGCCCACCAGAGGTACTTGCGGCTCGGTGGGACGCTTCCCTGAATTGTCTCATTCTCATAGCCGGACTCGATGAGAAACGTCGGCCGTGCCGGCAGCTGTGCCGTCGCCTTCCGGCAGGCCGCCAGGGGCGTGCGGTACTGGTAGACGGCGTCGAGCTGCATCTCCTTGGCAAAGGCCGTCTCGTCCAGCGAAGTGCTGTTGGGGCTCCAGTGCCCGGTTTGTAGCTGGGCGGCGCCGGCCTGCCTGAGGCCTTCAAACACTTTGCGCGTGCAGGCTTCCATGGCGCTTCCGGCTTCGGGCAGGCAGTCGCCGCCCTCCACCCAGACGAGGTTGTCAAAGCTGCGAAAGCGGCTTCCGACGGACTGGCCGTAGGCGAGACAGGCGGCGGGGCTGTTGCGAGCCATTTCCGCGCTCCACCCCTCGTTTTCGCTGCTGGGCCGGCTGGGGCAGCCGTAGCCGAGGTAGGCCGGGACGAGGAGAACGAGGAAGCCACGGGCGCGTGCCTTCTGCACCAAGGCCGCGGCGGACTGGAAATAGGCCTCCTCGGGCGTCGAGAAGTCCCCGGGCATCCCGAAGGGCGTCTGCCCGGCACGGTTGTTGGGGGCCTGCACGGCGAAGCGGTGCTCGAGAAGGTTGACGAGAAGGGCGTTGAAGCCCTTGTGCTGCCGGTCCACGAGGTAGCGGTCCACCTCGTCAGGGGTGACGTTGGCAATGAGGGACCAGGCGCCCTCGCCCTGAAGCCGAAAGGGGAGGCCGTGCGCGTCGACGAGAAAGCGTCCATTGGGCGAGACGGACAATGGAAAGGCCACCTCCGCTCGGGCGTCCGGAGGAGGGGGCACCTCCGCCGACGTTGCCGCCACCCGGGTCTCCGCGCGCGGCCCGTCGCCTCGGGCCTGCACCACCACCACTGTCCGGGCACTCGTCCCCTCAAAGCGGGCTTCGACGGCTGTCGCGCCGAGGCTGCGCCCAACGGCCACCCCGTCCTCCTCGAGGAGGAGGCCTGCGTCCTTGGCTGCCGTGAAGGCGGCGGCCCGGGTGACATCACGGCGCGAGCCGTCGGCGTACTCGGCGACGGCTTGCAGGTGCAGCGGCTGCCCCACCTCGAGGACGGCATTTTGCGGAGAGAGGGCCAGCGTCCGAAGGGCGGGAAGCGGCGGGCCGCCCGAGGGGCCACTCGGGGGGCAGGCGGCGAGGGGCAGGGCGAGCAGGAGACGGCTGAGGAGTCGCCCCAAGGCTAGACGCGCTTGCGGAAGACGGGTTGGACGGGCCGGC
Organism: Myxococcaceae bacterium; assembly: GCA_052147975.1. Lineage (GTDB taxonomy): Bacteria > Myxococcota > Myxococcia > Myxococcales > Myxococcaceae > JADGRA01. The sequence continues at coordinate 855 of JBKQJL010000149.1, read as the reverse complement.
CGACGAGGTGCTTCTCGACGCCGTCTTCCAGTGCCCGCTTGTAGACGACGAGGGCTTCGCCCACTGCCTCCACCGTGCGCCGTACCTCCTCGTCCTTGTGAGAGAAATTCACCACCAAGGACGGCATGAGAAGTCCCCGGCGGAGGGTTTCCTGAAGAAAGAGGGTGCGGAAGGGCTGAGACGGCGCGCCGGCCGCGTCCCTGGTGGCGTACACGAGGTTGGCCGGGTGGCCCAGCACAGTGAAGTGCTGGCCAATGCCCAGCGCCTCAGCCTTCTGGTTAATGCCCGTCCGAAGCGCTTCGCCCACCCGGGCCATGTGCCCCACCACGTCCTCCTGCTGGTAGACGCTGAGGGTGGCCAAACCCGCGGCCAGGGCGTGCGTTTCTGCGCCGTGGGTGGTGGATAGAAGAAAGACGCGGTCGCGGTCCGTCCGCAGGCCCCCGAGCTCCATAATTTCCCGGCGTCCGGCCAGGGCGGAAAGGGCGAAGCCGTTGGCAATGCCCTTCCCGAAGGCGGAGAGGTCCGGGCGAATGCCGTACAGCGTCTGCGCGCCCCCCAAGTGCCAGCGGAAGCCGGTAATCATCTCGTCGAGGACGAAGAGCGCCCCGTGCTGGTGGCAGAGTGCCAGCGCCTTCTCGAGGAAGCCGTCCTTCGGCTCGACAGCGGTGGCCGCCTCCAGCACCAGGCAGGCAATGCGGCCCGGGGTTTCGGCAAACAGGCGCTCGATGCTCGAAACGTCGTTGTAGTGAAACTTCAGCGTCTGCTGCACCACCGAGCGGGGAATGCCCGCGTCCATGGGCGTCGTCCCAATAAACCAGTCGTCGGTGGAGAAAAACGGGTGCTCGGCGCAGACAG
>JBKQJL010000148.1:0-33983 GCA_052147975.1 Myxococcaceae bacterium | reverse complement strand
TTGTCGCCGGTGACCACCTGGACGCGGTAGCCCTGCTCCCGCGCGGCACGCACCAGCGTGGCGATGACGTCGTCCGCCTCCCATCCCGCATACTCGAGCACCGGCACCTGCAGCACCTCCACCACCCGACGTACTAGGTCGAATTGCGGAACCAGGTCCGGCGGCGGGCCAGGGCGGTTGGCCTTGTAGGTGGGGTCTATTTCCTGACGCCCGGAGCGGCTTTCCTTGTCAAAGCACAACGCCAGATGGGTCGGCTGTAGCTCGCGCATTGTCTTGAGCAGCATCCGGGTGAAGCCGTAGACGGCGTTGGTCGGGACGCCGAGACTGGTGCTGAGACTCTGGATGGCGTGGTAGGCGCGGAAGATGAAGCCCGACGCGTCGATGAGCGTCAGCAGAGGAGCTGGGTCGGCCATGGGTTGCGCACCGTCGGGGCCCTTGGCTGCCGCCTTCAGCGCAGGACGAACTTAATCTTCTCGTTGCAGATGTAGTACTCGTCCCCGTCTTCCACCCGCCGGCGCTTCACCCGTTGCTTGTTGAACCAAGTGCCGTTGGAGGAGCCGAGGTCCTCGATGAACCAGTCCGAGGCCTCCCGCACCACCACGGCGTGCTCCCGGCTGACCTTGCCAGAGTGGATGATGAAGTCGCAATGCTTCCCCCGCCCGATGACGAAGCGGTCCTTGACGACGCGGTCCAGGCTTCCGCTGTCGGTGAGGACGTAGAGCTGACCGCGCTCGGCCTCGAGTCCCTCGTCGGTGGGGGCTCGCTCCGCCCGCTCCAGCGTGCGCGCGCTGAGGGCGGCGGTCTCATCTGGTGAGGAGGCGGGCGGACCGGCACCCGTCGCCATCGGTCCGGTCGGTTCAGCCGAGCCCGGGCGCTCGCGTCCGTCGAAGACGGTCGCCGAGCTGGGGACACTCGGCGACGACGGCCCCAGCGCCAGGGCGGAACCCGACGGCGTCTGCCGGGGTCCTGGGGTGTCAATGAAGCCATTGAGCCGGGCGAAGATGAACATGGCCTGGCACACCAAGCCGTCGCGGTCCGTCCCCATCTTCAGGGCCATGTCCTCGAAGAGCTGCCAGAGGTGGTCGGGAATGGCCACCTTGCGCGGCAAATGCGAGTTGCGGTCGTTCATGGTCCCCGGGGGCACCTCAACCTGGCTCCCTAGGCTACCAAGAACTGCGGCCGGGGGGTCAGAAGTGCACGGTGATGGCTGCCGAGTTGGGCAGGTTCAGCTCAATATTGGCCGGGACGAAGTCAATGACGGTGTTGGACGAGGGGTAGGCGATGACGTCGAGAATGAATTCGCCGTTGACGTCGATGACGCGCGTCTGGGCAGCGCCTCCTGGCAGGTAGAGGCCAGCATACCCGAGCCCGATGGCGTCCAGGGGCATGGCGGCCGCCAAGAAGCCGGAGGAAATGGTGAAGCCATAGTAGGCCTCCGCATTCGTCGAGAAGTCGTTGGAGGGGTCCTGGTAGGGCAGCTGCAGCGTCAAGGGCAGCGTCGGCACGCCGCCGACGGTACCGGCGTCCACATCAATGATGACCCCGGCGTCGACGTTCGGGTTGTAGAAGCGGCCGTAGGTCAACCCCCGGGCAGCGGTGATGGCGTTGGGGACGACGAAGAGCGGAGGTGGTCCACCATCGCTGGGCCCGCCCGCCATTCGCCCCAGCAGGCCCGAAACGGTGCCTTGGACCAAGTAGGGCTGAGCGGTGTTGTTGCCTGCCACCACGATGTAGCCCGAAGCGCCCGGACAGGTCCGAAGGTCAAACGGCGCCCCAGCGTCGTTGGCCGGCGCGGTGAAAATGTACGCCCCGGCATCGTCGACCCCAACCACCAGGACGTAGGGATTGGTCACCGAGCCACCCGGCCCGGGAAGCGTGCACAGCGTCCCGGAGAGATTGATGGGAAAGAGCAGGTCGTTTTCTTCGAGCGCGGCCAGCGCGATGGCGGCTCCGGCGTCGGGGACCGGCCAGGCCAAGATGTAGCCAGCGTCGCCGTCCGGGAGCACGCCCGCGTCGTAGGGGATGGCCAGGATGTTGGTCAGGCCCGGAATCTCGCCCTCGTTGATGATGGTCAGGGTCTCGGTCTGGTTCGGGTAAAGCCCCACGCCGATGTTGGCGGTGACATAGGGGATGGTTCCTGCTCCGCCCCCGTCCAAGACCGTCTCGATGCCGCCAGGGGTCACCAGGTCGACGCCGTACAGAATGCCCGGGCCCGGGGTTTCGTTCAGCATGCGAAGGCCCACCGCGTCGAAGAAGAAAATTTGGGCGGCAGTGTGGTCCAGACTCTCGGATGAGACGGTGACCACCCCCAGCAAAGGAATGAGGTTGTAATTGTAGGCGGTCGGCGACGGGATGAGGACCGACGACTCAATGCCGATGCCTTGGATGATGCCGGTCCCGCCGCCGCAGGACTCACATGGAGGGTACAGAGGGCTCGGCGGGCTCCCCGGCCGCAGGGCGAGCATCCGATTGGTCGAGCCGACAATATTGGCGCAGTAGACGCCGTCCGGACCATTCTGCAGACAGTCCGAGTTGTCGAAGGCGAGCAGCCCATAGTTGGAGTTCACGCCTCCATCGGTGAGAAACGGCAGGGCGTCGACGGCCAGAATTCCGCTGCAACTGGGAGAGCCGTAGCAGGAGGACTCGTCCACCACTCCGAAGAGCCGGGCACCCTCGTACGCCAGAATGGGCGGCGCACCATTGCCCAGCACCGGCGTGCCGCCGTCGGCGACCACGCTGAAGGCGCGCGGATGCGTCAACAATTGCCGGATGGGCGGCTGGGGGGCCGCGTTGGGGATGAGCGGCGGCTCCGGGCTGTCGAAGGGGGCGAAGAAACGAGTGATTCGAAAGAAGGGGTCGGTCGAGGTCCCCTCGGTGTCGAGGTCCGCGCCCACCGCTGGGTTGATGATGAGCACCTCGCCCGAGTTGGACAGCAACGGGTCGTTCAACGGGGGAACCAGGTCCCGCAGTGCCACGCCCAGCCGGCCGCCCTCCACGCCGCCCAGCACCGGCAAGGGCAAATCCGAAGGCAGCGTGGGAAGCACCTGCAGGGCGGAGATGGACGCGCCCTGGTAGGTCCGCACCGCCCGTGGAGGACAGATGTAGAGCGTGGTCGACGGCAGCGTGGGAGGCGGCCCGCTGCAGTCAAACAGGTTGGTGAGCGACGTTGGGAACGGCGGGCTGAAGCTGGGGCTGGTGGTCGGGGGGTGCTGCAACACCCGTTCCCACACCGTCCCATTCTGCCCGTCGAAGGTGGCGTAATACAGCACCACGTTCTGCTCGTTGGTGGTGAGACGCGCGGAGATGGCGGTCACCGGCCCAGCGCTTTGAACTAAGAGGCCATTGGTCAACTGCCGGAGACTCTCCGGGACGTTGGCCACGCCCACCACCGAGATGTTGGGGCTGGCCGAGCCCCGGACGAAAAGCAGCATGCCAGTCAGCAGCTGCCCGTCCATATGGCCGCTGGGAAAGATGCTTTGGGTGGTGGTGATGTTGCCGTAGCGCACGCTCGGCGCCAGCTCGATGGGGTAATCCACCGTCGGGATGGAGAGGGGCTGCAGCGGGTTGGGCGCCGGAACGTAGTTCCGGGTTTGGCTCGGGTCGGTGACGATGAGGTCCAGCCCCTTCAAGTCGTTGGAGTTGCTGGAGGTGATGAAGGCGGTCTGGCCGTACAGCGTGTCAACCACAACTCCACCGTCCAGACCGGCCACCCGCACCACCGTCAGGGTGTTGACGCCGTTGAGGCCGCCGGTGCCGGGCAACTCGGCTTGGCTACACCCCACCGCCGCCAGGCCCAGCGCCAACAGCCCGAAGCGCAACGGCGCCTTCACTGACTGCCCACGCAGTTCGAGTCGTCGGTAACCAAAATGCACCCTTGCTGCTGGCCCAAGTAGGCGACGATGCGGGCGTCGAGAGGCTGGCCAGGCCCTCCGAGAAAGGCGTCGATGACGGCCACCCGGCCGTCATCGAAATTCGAAACGAAAAGCCGCGCCGTGTCTCCGCGCTGGTCGACCGCCACGTCGTAGGGGGCGATGCCCACCCCCGTGATGACGGTGGCCAGCTGACCGATGTCGTCGTCGTAGATGGCGACCGACCCGTCGTTCTGGCAGGTGATGACTGCCACGTCACCAGCGCCCGGCCGTTCGATGAGGCGCACGGCGTTTGGCCCCGATGGCAACGGCACCGCCCGAACCACCGTGAGGGTGGGGTACTGGCTGTAGGGCTGAGCGACGTCGATGACCAGCAGCGTGTCCGGGACGTTCCCCACCAGGTAGATGCGGGACTCGTCGGCCCGAACGGCCAGTCCCCGCGCCTGGGAGTCCGCGTACTGCAGCGCAAGCTGGGGAAAATCGGTGTCGAGGGTGTAGCGGTCGACCAGGCGCATCAGGACGTCCAGGGCGGTCTGGGTCAGCTGAGCGCGACCGGAAATCCAGACGTTGTTGCGTCCGACGAAGAGCGAGTTTCCCGAGCCAAGCCCGATGGAGACGAAGCTGTCTGGGACATTGACCACCGGAAACGGCGTGCGCCCGGCGAGGTGAACGACATAGTTGTCGAGGTCCAACCCGCTGGTGGGCGGTTGATCGGCTGGGCGAATGTGGGTCGCCCAAATCTCTCCCGGCACCAGGCCGTCTTCAATCGACAGCCCGAGCCCGTACGGCTGCGGCGCGGCCGGCTGTCCGGTGCCTCCTTGGGCGTCTTGCTCGACGGCCAGAGAAATGCCGCTGAAGACGCAGTTGTTGCCGGCCGGCACGCAGACCAGCCCTTCCCCATCTGGGTCGGTGGAGATGGGCTCGAGCAAGTCACCTTCGGCTCGGGTGGCCACCCACAGCCGTGGGCGGCCGCCGTAACCCACCGGGTCGCGCAGCATCTCGGCCGCGAAGCTTTGTATTTGCACGTCGTCGCCGGGGAGGGTCCCGAGGTTGGTGAATTGAATGGCAGACGCCGTGTCCGAGACGGTGAAGCCGGGCGCAGGCAGGCCGCTGTAGGCGGGCACCCCCGGCACCGCGGGCGCCTGGACGCGGTCCAAATTCACCGCCAGCATGTTTCCCTGGTCATAGCGGCGGTCGTAGTTGGCCGACGCCACGTAGAGAATGCCGCTGGTGGCCCCCGGAGGCAGGAAGAAGGCGAGGCTGGTGGGGAAGTAGAAGCGGTCGGACGGCGACGGCCGTGCGGCCGGGTACTGCGCGCACGACAGAGCGAGCAGGCAACAGAGCAGCAGGGCTCGGCGTTTCAAGGGGGCGCGCATCCTAGGAAAGGCCGTCGAGCCTCGGCAAGCGGCTTTCGAACGCACGCCAGCCTGCTGCTCTTCCCGTCAAGGCGTCTTTGCCCCAGTTTTGAGCCAGTAGTCCATCAGAATGCGCTGCACCCGGTCGGTATTCGGTGCCTTGCGACAGGACAACAGGTACGTCTCGTAGGCCCGGGCCCCCTCGGCGGCGTGGCCCAGCTTGGCGTAGGCGCTGCCCAGCGTCAGGTAAGCCCAGCCAGTCCGCGGCTCGACTGCCACCACGTGCTTCAGCTTGGCGACGGCCTTGTCGAGCTGCGCCGCGTCCTTGCTCTGGGTAAGCAGCTGCGCTTGGTCCAGGGTGGTCCGTACAGTGGCGGGCGCGTCGGCCTGGAGACAGCTCGCCCCGGCAATCTTCTTGCCGCCAAAGTGCGGGGTGTAGGGAATGTACGAGGAGGGGGGCAACTCGTCGTCCTCACGCGTCTGGCTGTCGATTTCTGGCTCCAGTGGCACCGGAGCGGGGCTGGCGGCGAGCAGCGCGATGGCCAGGAAAGCTGCAGTCATGTTGCCCCTCCTGCATCGACCTGGATGCGTGCGAAATCCGCGAGCGGGGAAAACACCTGGGCCACCTGGCGCAACAGACGCACCCGGTTTTCACGGACCGCCGGGTCCTCAGCCATCACCCGCACCGTCTCGAAAAAGGCCGCCACCGGCCCTTGAAGAGACGCGGCCGCACCCAGCGCTCCCCGGACGTCCTCCCTGGCCAGTGCGGCCGAGACGTCCACCTGGGCGGCCAGGGCCAGCCGGTGCAGCATCCGTTCCGCCGGCTGCTCGAAGAGGGCCTCCTGCGGGACATCGCCTTGGACGTCCCTGCCCTGCTTCTCGACAATGTTGACAGCGCGCTTCACCGACTCGGCCAGGGGCAAGAAGCCCGGGGTTTCCACCAGGGCGGCCAAGGCCTCAACGCGCGCCTCGGCACCCCGGAGGTCATCAAACCCAGCCGACAGCACCGCTTCGACGACGTCGGCCCGCACGCGCTCCGTCCACAGGGCGCGCAAACGGCCCCGGAAAAAGTCGAGTAGCTCCCCTCGGGCCACGGCCGGGTCGGCCTGGGGTAGCTTCGGGGCCAGTAGCCGGAGCGCCTCGTCGAAGGCGCGGCTCAGGTGCAGCCGAAAGCCGCGCCCGAGAATGAGGCGAATGACGCCCAAGCAGGCGCGGCGTAGCCCGAAGGGGTCGGCCGAAGCGGTCGGCTGCTTTCGCAGCGCGAAGAGGCCGGCCAAACTGTCCAGCCGGTCGGCCAGCCCCACCAGCGCCCCGGCGTCTTCGCTCGGCAAAGGGTCGCTCGGGCCGCGCGGCAGGTAATGCTCCGAGATGGCCAACGCCACCTGGGGGGACTCGCCGCTGGCCAGTGCGTATTCCCGCCCCATCACCCCTTGGAGCTCTGGAAACTCTCCCACCATGCCGGTGACGAGGTCCGCCTTCGCCAGGAAGGCGGCGCGGTCGACGGTGGGCCGAAGCGCGTCGAGGCCGGCCTGCTGGCCGAGCCAGGTGGCCAGGGCGCGGAGCCGCTGCACCTTGTCGCCGTAGCTGCCCAGTTGGGCCTGCCACACCACCCGGGAAAGCTCCGGGACGCGCGCTGCCAGAGGCGTCTGGCGGTCTTGGTCGAAGAAAAAGCGCCCATCGCTGAGGCGGGCGCCAAGGACGCGCTCGTAGCCTCGGCGAGAGAGCGCCTCGTCGCGGACCGGCGTATTCGAGACGGCCACGAAGCGGGGCAACAGCTTCCCGTGCGCGTCCACCACCGAGAAGTAGCGCTGGTGCGTGCGCATCTCCTGGACGAGCACCTCTGCCGGCAGCTCCAGGTGCCGCTCCTCGAAACTGCCCACCACCGGGCAGGGGAGTTCCACCAGCTGAGTCACCTCGTCGAGCAAGGCCTCGTCCTCCCGGAGGACACCGCCGGCCCGGGTGGCCGCCTCACGGACGGACCTCTGCAGCCTGGAGCGCCGTTCGGCAACATCGGCCACCACGTGGGCGCGCTCGAGGGCGGCCGAATGCTCGGAGGCGTGCCCCAGGCGGATGGGGGCGGGCGCGAGGAAGCGATGGCCGTACGTCTCGCGCCCGCTCCGCACGTCGGCGAAGACGAAGGGGACGAGGGCCGTGCCATACAGCGCCACCAGCCACTGCACGGGCCGCGCAAAGGACTGCTCCACCTCGCCCCACCGCATCGACTTTCGAAAGGTGAGGCCGTGCACCAGCTCGGAGAGCAGCTTGGGCAACAACTCCTCGGCCGACCGCCCCTGCTCGGCCACCTCGACGGCCAGGTATTCGCCCTTTGGCGTCTGGACGCGCAGCAGCTCAGCCACCGCGCGTCCGTGCCCCTCGGCGAATTTCTCTGCCGCCCGGGTGGGCCGGCCATCGGCCGCGAAGGCCGCCTTGAGGGGAGGACCGAGCACCTGCCGGCGCACGTCCGAGCTTCGCTCGGCGACTCCCTCGACGAGGGCGGCCAGTCGGCGGGGCGTCCCCAGCGGCTGAATGAGCCCGTGGGTCAGCCGGGCTCCCGCCAGTCGCTCCGCGAGTGAACGCTCCAGCTCCTGCAGCGCAGGAACGACGAAGGACGCTGGGAGCTCCTCCGTTCCAATTTCCACAAGCAGGCTTTCAGCCACGGCGCTCGGGCTCCGCCTTCTTTTCGAAGGACACCGTCTTCCAGAAGTCCGACGCCGGGACGCCCTCCAGCACCGGCGGCTGGTCTCCCACCGTCCAGGGCGTCTTCAACAACGGGTAGCCCAGCCGCTCTCGCGAGCGGAGAAAGCCTTCCGCGCAGCTTCGCGCATTGTCCCGAACACGCTTGATGAGGCCCTGGCGCTCGGTCACAGAAATGGCTCCCCGAGCGTCGAGTAGGTTGAAGAGGTGGCTGCACTTGAGGGCCTGGTCATAGGCCGGCAAGGGCAAGTCCTGCCGCAGCAGGCTCTGGCACTCCTTCTCATGGGCGGCGAAGAGGGCGAAGAGCATCGCCGCGTCCGAGGCCCGGAAGGCATGCGTGCTCATCTCGATTTCGTTGCTCTGGAAGAGCTCGCGGTAGCGCACGCCCCGCGCCCATTCCAGCTCGTACACACTGTCCACGCCTTGCAAGTACTTGCAAATTCGTTCGAGCCCATAGGTGAGCTCGGCCGACACCGGCCGGCACTCGAAGCCGCCGCACTGCTGGAAGTAGGTGAACTGGGTAATCTCCTCCCCGTCGCACCACACCTCCCAGCCGAGTCCCCAGGCTCCCAAGGTGGGAGACTCCCAGTCGTCCTCCACGAAACGAATGTCGTGGGCCAACGGGTCGATGGCGATGGCGCGCAGCGAGTCGAGGTAGAGCGCCTGGACATTCTTCGGTGAGGGCTTGAGCACCACCTGGAATTGGTGGTGTTGGTACAGCCGGTTGGGGTTTTCCCCAAAGCGGCCGTCGGCCGGGCGCCGCGAGGGCTGCACATAGGCCACGTTCCAGGGCTCGGGCCCAAGCGCACGCAAAAAGGTGGCCGGGGCCATGGTGCCGGCGCCCACCTCGACGTCGTAGGGCTGGGCGAGGACGCACCCCAGGGCTGCCCAGTGCTTCTGCAGCGTGAGAATGAGGTCCTGGAAGTACATGGGCTTGCCCCCTCAGGGGGGGCTTTCGGGGGCGGCGGACCTTAGAGAGCGGCGGCAGGGTGGGTCAAGGCACCCAAACGCCGCCCGGGACGGGGGGGAAGGCTCCTTCCTCGAAGCGGACGGCCCCAAAAAGGCGTGCTTTGCCTCAAGGTCGGCTGTTGAGGATGAGGTAGGGCGCCTCGGGAATGAGCCCTGCGCAGGCGGCCTCGTCACTGGACGTCAGGAAATAGCTGGTGTTGGTGACGTTGAGGACAGCGAAGTTGGCCCCGGACGTCGTGACGTCCACCACCTGGCTAGGCACCACCAGCGGCGCCGCTCCCTCCGGCGTCGCAAACACGGTGCCCGCGAAAATGGCATTGCATCCCACCTGCGCCGGCGCACACCCCAGGGGTTGGGTGGAGGGGGTGACGACGAAGGGCGCTGTGTCGGTGGCACCGAGGACGGGCGCGTTGGTTGCCATGTCCACCGCAACCAGGAGCTGGCCGTTGACGTCGCGAATGACCAAGCCGCGGTTTCCGCTGCCGGCGGGCGACTCCGTCACGGTGACACTCAACGTTTCCGGGGGGGCAAATGCCTCGAGGCAGCAGCCGCTGCCGACTTGCGGGACGGTGAAGGTGACGCTCCCGCTCAACAGGCCCCCGTCGGTGGCCAGGCTGAGAAACGTCGTGCCGCTCTGGTAGGAGGCGCTGGTGAGCGCTCCGGTGCCGCTCGAGACGGTGCTACTCCCCGAGCTGGTCTGCAAAAAGAAGGAGCCGGTGGGTGCGCCCACGTTGACGTAATACCCCTCGCCATACGGGGGGAAGTCGTTTTCCGGGCAGCTGGCGGTGCAAACGCCGGAGAAGCACAACTGGCCACTGGGGCAGCTTCCGGCGTCGCCACAGGCCACCGGTGCTGGAGGCATGAGGTACACCGTCCCTTGTTGCGGCTGAAAGTCCTGGGTGGCGCACACCAGCGAATCGCTCGGAAGCGCGCCGGGGAAGGGAACCCCTGCCTCTGCCGTCTGTCCGCCGCTGACCGAAAGCGCGTAGCACATGCGGGCGGTGAAGGTGTCCGTCGGACGGTCGTTGGTCTGCTGCAAGCAGGCCTGGTCCCCCAACGTCGGCCCGCAGCTTTGCTGCAACGGCTCGACGTAGACGCCCGGCCACTGCCTTTGCACGGACGCATCCGGTGCGAGCAGTTCCAGCATCTGCAGGGAGGTCCCTTGGGGCGAGCAGCTACTGCCGATGCAGCCCTCGGCGCCACAGATGGAGGCGCAACTCAAGCAGGCACAGGCCTCCGGGAGCGTCTCCAGGTACGCCGGCGCCGTCACCGCCGACCCCTGCGGAGTGATGACCAGCCCATAGGTGGAGTCGGTGGCGTCGATGAAGACGGGGGCGGCGGAGGTATTGGTGAAAACCAAGCTGACCGGACTCGGCGCAGCGCCGCCGCTGTTGCCGCAGTTGCACGCCGAGACGGCGCAGGCAGCGAGGAGGAGCGGGAAGGCGAATCGCATCAGCGGCGTGTGTGGAAGGTTAGCACCATGTCGGCCCGAAGCTTGCGCGCTGCAGAGTGCCGCGAGATGCTCGCGTGAGTTCTCGGCCACGTGCGCACCCCTCAAGTTCCCCTCCTCCTTTGTTTGGTTCTGGCCGCGGCGTGCGGCAGGGCCGCAAGCGGAGGTGATGGCGGCTCCGGCGTCCTCAACGTCGCCCCACCCAAGCTTTCGCCCGTGGAGTTGTTGCCACCGGCCATCAACACCAAGGTTCCGCTGGGCAACACGCCCGTGTTGACGTCCTTCCAGACCGACCTCTTCACCCAGGCCAACGGAGTGGTCGACATCCTGTGGATTGTCGACGACTCCGGCAAGATGGCCGATGAACGGCTCGTCTTGGGGAGCGATTTCCAGGGCTTCTTGACGGCGCTGACCAGCATCCAAAGCGACTACCAAATCGCCGTCACCAATTTAAACGCCAGTGTCGACGGCGGAAGCCTCGGGCAGCTGCGGGCGAGCGTCACCGTGGCCCCGGGGCTGACCATCATCACGCCGGCCACCCCCTACCCGGCAGCGGTGTTTCAGGAGCTCACCACCTTTCCCGACACCCGCTTGCACTGGGACCTCGGACTACGCACCGGGGAGCTCGCGCTGACCGCGCCCCTGGCCGCTCCAGGCGGCAGCAACGCCGGCTTCCTTCGTCCCAATGCCGCGCTGGCAGCCATCGTGGTCAGCAACAGCGACGACGCCAGCTACAGCGACCCGGATTACTTCATCCGCTTCTTCCAGGGCGTGAAGGGCGCTGGAAACGAGCGCCTGGTCACATTCTCCACCATCGCCGGCGACATCCCCAACGGGTGCACGCCGGCGGCGGACGTTGGGAAATTCGGAGGCATGGCAGCGCCCGCGGTGCGCTACGCCGCAGTGTCCTTCGGGACTGGCGGCGTGGTGGGCAGCATTTGCGACGCGGACTTCGCCGCGACGCTACAGCGCATTGTCGAGGCGTTGAATACACTGCGCCGCGTCTTCCCGCTGACCGTCGCCCCGGTGTCCGGCACGCTGAGCGTGACGGTGAATGGGACCGCCATCCCCCAGGACGTGGTGAACGGCTGGCAGTACCAGGCGGGCACCAACAGCATCCTCTTCGAGGGCGCCTACATCCCTCCCCCCGGCGCGAACATCCAAATTCTGTACGCCATCTCCAGCTGACATGCGCGGCCTGATTGCCCCCTGCGTGGTGCTGGCCGTCGTGGCCGTCGCTGCAGCCTGCGGCCGGACCGAGCTCGGCACCTTTTGCGCGCAGGCTTCGAGCAACGACGGCGGCCTCGACGGCTGCTGTCCAGCGGGCTACCAGTACTCGGCCGCCAGCAACGCTTGCGTTTGCCAAGCCACCAGCTGTTGTCCGGCACCGTACGTCTTCAATGCCGCGCAACAGCTGTGCACCTGTGAGAGCGAGGGCTGCTGCCCGAGCGGCTCCACCTTCGATTCGGTGGCCCAAGGCTGCCGCTGCACCTCGGACGGCTGCTGCCCGGTGGGCTTTGGGTATGACGCGGACGCCGGCGTCCAGCAGTGCGTTTGCCAATCCGACAGCTGCTGCCCGGTCAATTACGTCTTCGACTCACTCCGAGGCGTCTGCTTTCTGGCAGACGACGCCGGGTGTCCAAGCAGCTACAGCTACAGTGCGGCGGTGCGGGCCTGCGTCTGCACCGGAAGCGACTGCTGCCCGGCAGGCTTCGTCCTGAACCCGTCCGGGACGCGCTGCGTCTGTGACCCGAGCAACCCCAACGCCTGCCCGGCAAACAACCTGTGCAACCCCACCTCGGGGGCATGCCAGTGCCTCAACGACTCGGGCTGCCCGAGCGGCGACTACTGCAACAGCGCCGGCTCCTGTCAGTCGGCCTCGAGCTGCACCACCAACCTGGACTGCCCCAGCGGGACGTACTGCGACATCACCACCAACGTTTGCATCCAACCCACCGTGGCGTCGTGTGCCGTCGACGCCGAGTGCACCTTCGGCCAGGTGTGTCAGAGCGGTGCGTGCATCGACGGCTGCTACACGACTTCGGACTGTCCCTTCCAGCCCTCCCCCACCCAGGCCGAGCCGGCGTGCGTTGGAGCCAACCTCGGCGTGAGCCCGCCCGTGCTGGGCAACTGCCAGCCCTATTGCCTCAGCAACGACTCGTGTCCCGTCGACTCCTTTTGCGACGCGGCCTCGGGCACCTGCAGCCCCAGCCCCGGCGACACCAACTGCATGGACTGCGGGCAAGACAGCGACTGCGGCCCCAACAGCTCGTGCTTGCAGTTCATCATCTCCGGCCAGACCAAGCTCTTCTGCGGCAGCACCTGCACCAGCGACGCGGACTGTCCGGGCGGTTTCGTCTGCAATGCCGTCATCTACGGCTGCAACGGGCCGGGCGACCCCAGCTGTCCATCCCCAGGCCAGTGCACACTCTTCAGCCCCGTCAACGAGTCCCCGAGCTACTTCTGCGCCGGCCCCAACGGTCAGCCCTACCAGTATTTCAGCGCCTGCTCTCCCCTCTCCGGCTTTTGCCCCGCCTCGGGGTCCCCGTAGCAAAATACGCCCAGGGGCCGTCCGGGCGCCGCGGCAGTGCCGCCTTTCAGTCCACTCCCAACTGCTGCAGAAAGTCCACGCTCCTCAACTCGCGTCCCAGGTGGTGAGAGATGAAGGCGTTGAGCAGCACCCGGGCCCGGGCTCGGAGCGGCGGGGGCAAGGGCGTGCGCTCCCCGGCCTGCAAGGCGGCCAACGCCACGAGCAGCTCGGCTGGCACGCGCGCCGCCCCCGCGGCCCGCCCCTGGCAGCCGGCGCACACTCCGCCGCCATGGGCGGCGTCGAAGCGGGGCTCGTTCCCGAGCGCGCCCGCGCACAACGAGCAGGCGTCAAAGCGAGGCTGCAGCCCGGCCAAGGACAGGGCCTCGAGCTCAAAGGCCAGCAGCGAGGTGGGGCCGGCGGCGCCCTGCTCGAGGAGTCCGAGCCAGGCGGTGGTGGCATCGAAGAGCTCCGGGTGGGGCTCCCGGTCACGCACCAGCTCCCGGCACAGCTCGATGACGTAGAGGGCGCGGCCAATGCGCGAGAGGTCCGAGCGGAGGCCGGCAAAGGAGCGGACCACGTCGACTCCGTCGAGCCGCAAGGTTGCCCCGCGCCGCTCGACCAGCTGGGCCTTGAGCCACGTGCATGGCTCGAGGGCACCGGCAAACCGCCGGCGGCTCTTGCGCGCTCCGGCGGCGAAGGCGGACAGCTTTCCGCTCCTCTTGGTGAAGAGCGTCACCAGGCGGTCGGCCTCGCCGTAATCCACCGTCCCGAGAACGAGCGCTTCGTCGACGAAGCGCTCCATCAGGCTTCCGGTGGCCGGTCGAGGGAAAACCACGGCTCGAGGCCGACCAGCCGTTCTCCCAGCCGGGGGCGAGGCGTCCAATGGGCCACCATCTGGCCACCGAGGCCGAGGGCGCGGGCCAAGCTCGGCGGCAGCGCTTTGGACACGGCCACCTCGCGCATGCTCTCCACCAGCCCGAGGAGGACGCGCAGCTCGGCGTCGGAGGCCGGGGAGGCGCGCTGGGAGGTGGGCAGCTCCTCGCCGGGCAACGCATTCGTTTCTCGAAGGAAGGCCTCCACCCCAACGTGCCTAGGGATTGGCCGGCGACGGCGAGGGGTGCGCGGGTGCCGGCGGGGGCCCCCCCAACCGCGCGAGGTAGCTGACACAGTCCTCGCGCAAGGTCCCGGGGCTGGCGTGCTCGACGCAGGCGGCGAAGCTCACCCGGGCCAGCTCAGTGCGGCCCAATTTGGCTCGGCACAGGCCCAGATGCTCGTGCGCATCGGCCACCGTCGGGCAGTCCTGGGCGAATTCGGCGAAGGCATCACAGGCCTTGTCGGTACGGCCGCTGCCCTCGTAGATGAGGCCCAGCGTCCGCCAGCCCTCGCAAAAATTGGGGACCGCCGTGACGGCGGCCCGCACCGACTCGATGGCCCGGTCGGTCTGGCCTTTCTTGTAGAGCGCCCAGCCCATGTTGGATTGGGCAAAATGCGGCGTCCGGTACAGCATGTCGTTGAGGGCGATTTCGTACTGCGCGATGGCGTCGTCGTACCGCGCCTCGTCGAGGTAGAGGTTGCCGAGGTTCACCCTTGCCTCGGAGAAGGAGGGGCGCAGCTCGATGGCGCGCTTGTACTGGGCCTCCGCTTCGGTGAGCTTCTGGTAGTTGAGGTGCAGCACCAGGCCGAGGCCGTTGTGGGCGTCGGCCAGGTTGTCGTCGATTTGGACGGCTTGCTGAAATTCCTGGTAGGCGGACTGGTAGTCCCCTTGGTTGAGCGAGCCGACGGCCAAGTCGTTCTGAATCTCCGCGGCGTGCTGGGCCTTGGCGTCGGGCCCGTGCTGGCACCCGGTGCAGCAAAGAGCGGCACCCAACAGCGCCAGGGGCGACACCGAGCGGTAGGTCATCGTCAGAAAGAGGAGAAAAGGCGGGCCAGCCGCGCCACGGGGGAGAGCGGCGGGCGCTCCCCAGGCGAGGTGGGGGTGGGGGCAGTCCGGCTGCGGTACATGGGCAGCGAGACGAGCACCTCTGTCTGACGCTCCGGAGGCAGCGCCCGGTAGTTGAGGTTGTCCATCATGAAGCCCATGGACTCGACGAAGCCGAGCGCATCCGTCTGCAACGTCCGGTAGTCCTCGGGCGTCTGCGCCACGCGGTCGGTCAGGTACACCGCGCAGTCCTTGGACTCGCTCAGCCACAGGTACACGGTGACGGTGAACCCTTGAGTGCTACGCAGGCAGGCGATGAAGGCCTGGGCCGGGCCGGCGCGCCGTCCCGGGATGGCCACATGGGGCGCGTTGATGCTCTGAAAGAGCGCCGCCAGTTGCTCGCGCGTGGCGTCCAGAACACGAACGGTCTCATCGAGGTTGAACAAGGCAGGCCCGACTCGTCTGATTGCCACGCCGGGCGAGCGGCTGCAAGACGCCGACGGTCAGTGTTCACGCTGGGCGAGCGCCCAGTCGCCGAGGAGGCCCTCGCCCGTCCGGAAGCGGACGAAGCGCCGCTTGACGCGCCGGGGGTAAAAGCGGAAGGCGTCGAGCTCCCGGGACCGAAGCGCCTGCCGAATCCGGTCCGGTCCCCCGTTGTAGGCCATCAGCGCGAGCTCGAGGTCCCCTCCGAAGCGGTCCTGCAGGGAGCGGAGGTAACGGATGCCCAGACGGACGCACAGAGCGGGGTCGGCTTGGACCTCTTCCGGGGACAGACGCAGCCCTTCGCGCTCGGCGACGAATTGCAGGGTGCTGGGCCGAATCTGCATCATCCCTCGGGCGCCGCGCGAGCTCACGGCGCCCTCGTCGAAGTCGCTCTCCACGTCGATGACCGCCAGGACAAGCAGCGGGTCATAGCCGGCCCGGCGGGCCTCCTCGGCGATGGCCCGCCCGACTTGCGTCCGCAGCGTGAGGCCCAGGTCCGGCGCGCGCTTGGCCAACACGGAGTCAATCAGCGCCTGGTCCGGGACAGCCTCGGAGGCCACCTCCACCCGGGGCGGCGTCGCTCTGCCGAGGACAACGCCCTCCACGCGGGCGGCCCCAAGCACCAGCAGCCCGGCAAGCAGGGGGAGCACCGCGCAGTGCGAGGACAGCGCGTGGAGCTGGAAGAGGAGCCGGCGCATGGAAGAGGAAGCGAGAAAGTGTGTACGGGCGGTCCGTCAGCCTGGAGGGCGCCTCTGGTCCAGCTTGTCCAACCGGGCGGCCAGCCGGTCGAGCCGCGCCTGGAGGGCTTGAATTTGCTCGCGCCGGGGAACGCGCAGCCGGGACACGGCGCGGCGGACGCCGTCCTCAACTCCCTTTTCCAGCGTCTGGCGCTGGCTGGCCAGCCGCTCAGAAACTTCCGCCACCTGACGCCGCACCTCGTCTTGGCTCCATCCGGCCACGGCCTGGAGGCGCTGCACCACCTGTGCCGCCTCCTCCTCGACGGAGGACACGGTGACGAGGGCCTGGGCCCACATCCGCTCGACCACGTCACTAAGCGGCCGTTTTTCCTTCGCCTCATTCATGGAGACACTCCTCGTGCACACTGGCAGTGGGGGCACTGGCCCCCCCTACCCGTCACACAGTGTAAGGTGCCCCCGGGGTCAACGCCCGAAAGTCGCCCGGATAGCGGGTCACTCTGGACCCAGGCTGCTTAGGCGCGCGCGTCGGGTTTGTCGCCAGCCAGCGTGTCCAGCCGGCGGGAAAGCTTGTTCAGCTGGCCCTTGAGCGCGCGTACCTGGTTCTGGCTGGCCACGCCGGCCACTTCCAGAACGCGTGCCTGAAACTCCTCCAGCTTCTTCCGGGCCTCGGCCGAAGCGTCCTGCGCGCGCTTGACGAGCTCACGCAGCGAGCCGTTGAGGACTTTGAGCTCGGCTGCGCTGAGACGCTCCAGAAGCGCATCCAGCTCCTTGCGCGAGTCCTGCCCCCGGGCGATGAGATTCTTGAGCACTTTTTCCGCCTCTGCCTCGAAGGCCACCAGCCGCTTCTGCGCCACGTTGAATTGGCCCTTCACAAACCCCTGCACGTCCGTCTTAGCCATGGTGCGCTCCTCGGGCGGAAGGGAACGAGCGCCGCCCACACACCATTCTCATAACGCACTGCGCAATCTTGTCAAGAGTTTGTGACGCACGGCGTCACATCAGGCCGCGGGGGCTTTGGCCGCCGAGGGCTTGCTGGCCGTCGTCTTGGCCGCTGCCTTCTTCTGGTTGTTGCGGCGCTTCTTCCACGCCTGGCGAATTTTCATTCGCTTGCGCTGGTGCTTGCTGCGGCTGCGTGCCATCGAGTCAACCCTCGTTTCGCTTTTCGGCTTGGGGCGCTTCGTCTAGCAGAGGCCAGTGCACCAAGGCGAGCCCCGCTGCCGGCTGGCTCGTGGAAACGGGGCCACCGCCGCGGGCCAGCCTCACTCCGTCGGGGCCGGCTTGGTGGGAAACGGAATTCCCTCGGCGCTGCGGACGGCGGTGGGAAGGGCCTCCGCCACCCTCACCGTGCCAGCGCGAGGCGCCTCGGCCGGGCCGCCTGCGGACCCGGCGCGCCGCCGGCGCGGAAGCACCGGCTGGAAGAGCGCCACAAAACGGCGCACCTCGTCCAGCGGCAAGGCCGGGCAGGTGTGCCCATTGATGCCCGTCATCGGCCCGGCCATGCACATGGCATTGAGAATGGCCTCCTCGGTCGCCTCCATGACGGCCTCGTACAGGGGGTCCAACCGCTGGTCGAGGAGCAGCTTCACCTTGGTGACCATCTTCTTCGTCCGACGGGGAATGATGTTGGCGGTCGAGAAGCCCACCACAATCTCCCCCGAGCCATGGGCGGCGTAGCTGCCCACCCGGCCAATGCCCAAGCCGACGCGCTTGCAGAGGCGGGAAATTTGGTTGGGTAGCAGCGGAGCGTCGGTGGCCACCACGGCGATGATGCTGCCGTAGCTGTCCTGGCGGCGCAGCACGCTGTGGAAGCGCTCCTCCAGCACCTCGCCCAAAGGCAGGCCTCCCACCCGGAGGTTGTGCATCTTCCCGAAGTTGGACATCACCAGCACGCCCAAGGTGTAGCCGCCGTTGGACTCGGGCAGCTTCCGCGAACTGGTCCCAATGCCTCCCTTGAAGTCGCAGGTAATCATCCCCGTTCCACCGCCGACGCTGCCCTCCGCCACCGGTCCAGACGTGGCGCCGGCGATGGCCGCTCGCACGTGGTCTTCGTGCACGTGGACGCCGGCGATGTCGTTCAGCCAGCTGTCGTCGCACTCCCCCACCACCGGGATGATGACGTCGTGCTCGTCGCCGATGCCGGGGTAGCGCTCCACCATGGTGCGCGCCACGGCGTCCGACACGGCGCCCACCGACATGGTGTTGGTGAGGAGGATGGGCGTCTCCAACAGGCCCCACTCCATGACTTGCGTCAGTCCGGAGACTTCGCCTGCGCCGTTGAGCACGAAGCTGCCGCCGTGCAGCCGCTCCATGAAAATATTGCCGTTGCTCGGCAGGATGGCGGTGACGCCGGTCCGGACTGGGCCGTGTCCAGGCCGCAGCCGCCCTTCTCCGCGGATGATGGTGGCGTGCCCCACCAGCACCCCCTCCACGTCCGTAATGGCGTTGTGCCGCCCGGGGCGAAAACGGCCCAGGGGGAGGTCCAGCGCCCGCGCGCGGACGCGCGGCTCGGAAGGTGCGTCGGCCATGGCCACCCCGCAACCTTAGCTGCTCATGCCCATGGCGAGGGGTGGGAACCCGCCTCCAGTGGTCGGCCGCACGGGCCGCTGGCGCAAGAGGGCGCGCCACAGGCCGCGGGCCTGGGTTGAGCGTGAAAGCCAAGCCGGGGACAACCGACGCGGGCCAGCCCAGGCGAGTGGCCCCGCCCCGGCTACCCCTTGCCTTCGCGCGCCTCTGCGCTGAGCTCGGTGCCCAGCACCACCGAGGCACTGCTGTGCCCATTGCCGTTGCTGACAGCGGGGCTTTCGCGGTCCGCCGCTTTGCGCTGCTCCCGCTCTTTGTACCGGCGGATGGCGCCGGAGAGGATTTCCCCAATGAGCGTCCGGTAGTCCATGCCGGCTCCCTGGGCGATGAGCACCAGGTCGCTCCAGCCCGGCGTCAGGCCCGGCAGCGGGTTGCACTCGATGAAGTACACCCTGCCCCGCTCGTCCATGCGGAAGTCGATGCGCGCCACGTCGCGACAGCCGAGCGCCATGAAGGCGGCTCGGGCGGCGGTGCGCAATTTCTCGAGGAGGTTGGGCTCGAGCCTGGCCGGCACGTCGTAGCGAATGCGGTCGTTCCAATCGAGCTTGTGCTGGAAGCTGTAGACCGGCGTCTTCTCGGTCTCATCGAGAAACACTATCTCCATCGGGGGCAGCACCTTGGGCCGTCGCTCCCCCAGCAGCCCAACCGTGAATTCCCGGCCGGAGATGTACTCCTCGACCAGCACCGGCTGCTGGTACTTCCCGGCGATGTCCCGCACCACCTCGCGCAGCTCGACCTCGGTCTGGCAGACACTGCTGGAAACGACACCCTTGCTTGAGCCTTCCGCCACCGGCTTGGCCAGCAGCGGGAAGCGGGTGAATTCCCGGCTCAGCCGCTCCTTGCCAGTCACCATCAACTGGAAATTCGGTGTGTAGATGTTGTGCTGACGGACGATGCGTTTGGCCAGCGCCTTGTCCAGAGCAATGGACAGCGTGGCTGGGTCACTGCCGGTGTAGGGACTGTCGAGCAGCTCGAGGAGAGCCGGGACCTGACTCTCCCGGTTCCGCCCTTTGAAACCCTCGGCGATGTTGAAGACCACGTCGATGGGCGTGACCGCCAGGACCGTGGGCAACTCCTGGTTGGCCTTGAGGTCAATCACCTCGTGGCCGTAGGAGGCGATGGCTTCGCGGATGGCCTGCAGCGTGCTCGGCGCGTCGTACTCGGCCTCGCTGTCCTGTTGGGCATCGGCGGTGGGCTGAATGCGCTTCACGTTGTAGGCGAAGCCGACCCGCAGCGGCCCAGACTTCCGCGTTGGCTTTCCCTGGCGCCGGGGACTGTCTTTGATGCCATTGCGTCTGGCGGCGCTCTCGATGATGGAGTCGATGACCCGGTCCAGGTGCAGGCCTTCGAGCTCGGCGGCCACGTAGATGCCAGCCCCCGGCTCGAGACTGGGAAGAGCGTTGATTTCCAAAAAGTGAGGGACGCCGGCGTCGCTCAGCCGGAAGTCCAGCCGGCCGAGGTCATGGCAGTCGCAGACCCGGAAGATTTTACGGGCCGTCTCGCGTAGCTCGTCACTCATGGCCGCGCTCAACTTGGCCGGCGCCCGCACCGTCACCGCCTGGGTGTGGGTCGTCTTCAGCGCATAGTCGTAAATGTCGTACTTGCGTGCGCCCGATAGCCTCGGGTCGATGACGTACTCCACGGGCGAGAGCACGCCCCCAAAGTCGTTCTGGACCGCGGCCAGGTACGGAACGGTGATGTCTCGGCCAGAGATGTATTCCTCCACCAGGACGCCGGCTGGGTAGCGCTCCAGGGCGAAGGCGCACTTCTGTTCGAGCTCTTCGACGGTCTCTGCCACCGAGTCCTGGGTGATGCCCTTGGAGGACCCTTCGAAGTTGGGCTTGACGATGACCGGAAAGCGGAGCGCCCGCGGGTTGAGCTCCTCGGGGTGCTCGACGTACTGCCAACCCGGCGTGCGCACCCCATGTTCGCGAAGCATCAACTTGGTGAGCTGCTTGTCCAAGGTGACGGCCAGCGCATAGGCGTCAGAACCGGTGTACGGAATGCCCAGCTCATCGAAGAGCGCCGGATAGAAGGCCTCGCGAAAACGACCGCGCCGCCCTTCGGCCGTGTTGAAGATGAGGTCCGGGCTGTAGGCCTCGAGCCGAGCCACAATCCGCGACGCAGGGCCGGACACCTCCACCCGTTCCAGTCGATGACCGAGCCGTTCAATGGCGCCGGCCAGCGTGTTCACCGTCTCGACGGTGTCGAACTCGGCTTCCTCCTCGGCGTCTGAAAGCCGAAGGTTGTACGTCAGCGCGATGCGCACGCGGAGTGCCTCCTCATGAAGCGAGCGGCGCGCGTCCTGCTCATCCAGCGCCCCGGCCCCACCGCGACGCTCGAGGGCGCAGCCTCCTCGGCTGTCCCGGAGACGACTTTGCCGTCCACCACCTGCGTTTGGGCCCACACATCGCCGAAGCGGCGACCGAGTGGGTCACGCAGCGACTTCCAGGACTCGACCCCACCGATGACCACCAGGCCTCCCAGGAAAGCCTTGAGCCCGAGGGGCTCGGGCATCATCCGCAGCAGGACCACCAGGGCCAACGGGGCATTGCGCAGCGTGCTGTCTCGAAAGCGCGCCCCGGCGCGAAGCGGCAGAAAGACGGCCCGGACGCCGAAGATGCGCTTTCCGGCACTCTGCCCGTGGAAGAGGCCGTCGGCCAGCAACAGGTAAAGGAGCGCCACCACCAGGCCTGCCCGTCCGGTGGCCAGCGCCAGTGCGTAGGCCAAACCCACATCCGCCGCGCGGGCGAGGGCTCGGAGCAGCCGCGAGCAGCGTGGGTAGGGGGATTCGGGCGAGCCCTGGCTCGGCACGAGCTGCAGCCGCGGGCCCTCAGGCCGGGTGTCCCAGGCGCTCACGACTCGGGCTCGCCGGCGGCGGCAAGCTGGGCGAGACGCTCCCACGCCGCCACGGAGCGGGCCGGGGCCTGGTCCGGGGCGCCTTCTGCCAGCCGCCGTAACCGGGCGTGGGCGGCGACCCCGTCGTGGGGTGCGGCGCGGTGCGCGCAGGTAAAGAAGACGAAGGCCATCGCTGGCCGCTTGCTGGACTCGCGCATCGCGAAGTGCACCGACTCCACCGTCCACCCTTGCTGCACCCAGACGTTGACGGCCTGCTCCAGGGCCGCCTCGTCCACGGTCGAAAGCTCCACCACCTTGTACTGCAGCACCGGGCCCCCCGGAGGAGAGCTTCGGCGCTTGGCTGATGGGGGTTTCGAAGGCTTGCGGCGCGGCCGCTTTTTCATCGGGACCTGGAGCTGGCTAGTGTCGGCTACCGGCGGGGCGACTGCAAGGGAACGCCCGTCCCGGGCGTGCGGGCGCTCCAGCTCAGCTGGCCAGAAGCCGGGCAGCTTCGAGCGCATGGTAGGTGAGAATCAAATCCGCGCCGGCCCGCTTGATGGAGGTCAGGATTTCCAGAATCAACCGGTCTCCGTCCACCCAGCCCATCTTCGCCGCTGCCTTCAGCATGGCGTACTCCCCGGACACGTTGTAGGCAGCCACCGGGACGTCGACGCGCTCTTTCACCCGGGCGATGACGTCGAGGTAGGCCAAGGCGGGCTTCACCATCACTAAGTCCGCTCCCTCCTCGAGGTCGAGCATCACTTCCTTCAGGGCCTCCCGCACGTTGCCCGGGTCCATTTGGTAGCCGCGCCGGTCGCCAAACTGGGGAGTGCTCTGCGCCGCCTCGCGAAACGGCCCATAGAAGCCAGAGGCGTACTTGGCCGCGTAGGCCAGAATGGGCGTGTCCAGGTGTGCCTCCTGCAGCGCTCGGCGAATGGCCATCACCCGCCCGTCCATCATGTCCGAGGGGGCGATGATGTCCGCTCCCGCTTGAGCGCAGCTCACCGCCATGCGCGCCAGCAGCGGCAGCGTGGCATCATTCTGGACCTCGCCATTGGCCACCACGCCGCAGTGACCGTGGTCCGTGTACTCACAAAGACAGACGTCCGCGATGAGCTGGAGCTCCGGCACGGCGTCCTTGATGGTCCGTAGAGCGCGCTGGACGATGCCGTCCGAGGCGTAAGCCTCGGTCCCTTGGGCATCCTTCCGAGCGGGAATGCCGAAGAGAATGAGCGCTGGAATGCCCAAGTCACGCGCCGTCTTGGCCTCCTCGACGGCCGTATCCACGCTGAAGTTGAAGATGCCCGGCATCGACGCGATGGGGATGCGCTCGCCCCGGCCCTCTTTGACGAAGAGCGGGTAGATGAAGTCCGCGGGCTCAAGGCTGGTTTCGCGGACCATGCGCCGAAGCGCCTCCGAGCGGCGCAGCCGGCGGGGTCGGTGGACGGGGAAGGCCATGGACGCTCCTCTACCCCTCGTCGCGGGCGCCGGGCAAACTTCCCGGGCACCCCCTGGCGCGGCTGGACAGCCTGCTCCCATAGCGGAGCCCAGGCCTTCAGGGGAAAGCCACGGCGGCGGGCTGCCATCCGGGGTTAGAAGGCAGCCCGTGGCCGGGGGCTTTTCCTTTCATGCGCTTGGCGTGGACGAAGCGCGCGTCCACGTCATTCGCGCGGGTGAGCCGTCGTCCAGCGGCCACTACGTCCTGTACTGGTGCCAAGTCACCCAACGGGTTCCGTGGAACCACGCCCTGCAGGCGGCCATCGCGCTTGGCAACCACTTGGCCAAGCCGGTGGTGTGTTACCACGCGCTGCGACCGGACTACCCGCACGCCTCGGACCGCATCCACGCCTTCATCCTGGATGGTTTGCAAGAGCTGAGTGAGGCGATGCAAGCGCATGGCGTCCCCTACTGGCTGGAGCTCCCGCTGAGCCCGCCCGACCATCGCCCTCGCCTCAAGGACCTCGCCGCTCGCTCCGCGGCCGTCGTCACGGACTGGCACCCCACCTTCGTCGTCCCGCGCCACCTCAGCACGGCGGCCAAAGTCCTGGAGGTGCCCCTCTTCGCCGTGGACGCGACCTGCGTCGTGCCAGCACGGCGCATTCCAGCCGCGCAGGTGGGTGCCTACGCGCTCCGGCCGAAGCTGCGCAAGCTGTGGCCCGAGTACCTGGGCCGGCTTGCCGAGGGCCCAACGCCGGCGCACGCCGCCGCTGCGGCGCGCCTCGACCCAGGCTTCCCGCTGGCCGAAGCCCCGGGCGCGCTGCGCCTCGCGCTCGAGCGCTTCTCCATTGACCACTCCGTCGCTCCGGTGACGGGGCGGCCTGGCGGCCGGGCGCAGGCCCTCGAGGACCTGCGTCACTTCGTCGAGCAGGGCCTCCCCCACTTCGACCGCGCCCGCAACGAGCCCTCTGGGCAGCACAACTCTGGACTGTCGGCGGCGCTGCATTTCGGGCTTCTCTATGCGGGCGAGGTGGCCCACGAGGCGCTCAAGGCCTTTGGCCCGGAACACCCGGGCGTGGCCAGCTTTCTCGAAGAATTGCTCGTCCGCCGCGAGCTCGGCTTCAACTATTGCCTGTATACGCCCCCCGCCCAGCAGCTTCGGGTGAGCTCTCTTCCCCCTTGGGCCCAAACCACGCTGGCCGCGCACGCCACCGATCGGCGGGAGTACCTCTACAGCCGCGACCAGCTCGAGCGGAGCGAAACACACGACGCCCTTTGGAACGCGGCGCAGCGCCAACTGGTGGTGGAGGGCCGCATCCATGGGTATTTGAGAATGCTGTGGGGGAAGAAAGTCCTCGAATGGAGCCCCACCCCGCAGCAGGCATTGGACCGCATCGCTTGGCTCAACGACCGTTTCGCACTGGACGGGCGGGATGCGGTGAGCGTTGGAAATTTCATGTGGGTGCTGGGGCTGCATGACCGGCCTTTCCAGGAGCGGCCCGTCCTGGGCAAAGTGCGGCCGATGAGCTCCGCGCGGACCGCGGAGAAAGTCGACCTCGCTGCTTACCTGGAACGCTGGGGGGGGCGGGACGCGAGCGGTTTTCCGTTTCCGCGCAAGCGGCGACGGGCCTAACGTCAGAGAAAGGGGAGCGAAGCGCCAATGGCAAAAACCATGGAGTTCCACGTGTCCCACACACTGCCCCGCGCCGAGGCCCGGGCCCGTATCGAGAAGCTGACCAGCTACTGGAGCCGCCATGGCATCCAGTCGACGTGGAACGGCGATGAGGCGCAGCTCAGCGGCAAGGTGCTGGGGATGCACCTCGTCGCGACGCTCCGCGTCTCGGACAGCCAAGTGGGTGGAGAAGCTTCGGACCCGGGGATGCTCTTCCGCGGTCAGGCGAAGAAATACCTCACCGAGAAGTTTGCCCACTTCCTCGACCCCAACGTCCCTCTGGCCGACCTCGACAAGCACCACTGAGGCGGGCTGGAGCGCCGCTGCCGCTCGGGCGCAACGTTTTCGCCGTACGTTTGGCCTTCCGTCTAGGTTAGCCTCAGCGGCTGCGTCGAACGGGGGGATTTGGAGATGAATTCGGCCGTGCGCAGTTGTGGCACTCTGCCCGTGCTCTCCAGGCGGGTCCTCGGGCTGCTCGCCGTGCTCGGGATGGGGGCCGCCTGGGCAGCCTCGCCTTCGGGCGCTACTGGCGTCCATGGTCAAGAGCGGCAGGTGCGAACGCTGGACCTTCCCTCAGGAATGCGGATTGTGCTGGAGGTCGACCACACCCAGCCCTTGGTGGGCGTGGCCAGCGTCGTGGACTGCGGAGCGTCGGAGGACCCCATCGGGCATGAAGGCCTCGCCCACCTGGTCGAGCACCTCACCTTCCGGGCCCAACAGCAGGGCAAGCTGCAACTCTCCAACCTCCTCGAGTTTCAGGGGGCCGGGGACTGGAACGCCTTCACCGAGCATGACTTGACGACGTACTACGAAGTCGGCGCCCGCGAGGCCTTGAGCTCACTTCTGCGCCTGGAAGGGGCGCGTCTGAACCAGCCCCTCGCCGGCATTGAGGACAGCGTGTTTGAAGCTGAGCGGGAGGTCGTTCGAAACGAGCTTCTTCAGCGCGACGAGAACGGCCAGGAGACGGCGGCGGTGGTCACCCTGGGTGCCGCCTTGTACCCCGCCAGCCACCCTTACGCGCGGCCCATCATCGGCACCGAGACAAGTCTCTGGTCCCTCACGCTCGCAGACGCGAAGAACTTCGTCCTTCAATGCTACCAGCCGCGCAACTACACCGTGGTCATCGCGGGCGATTTTGATCCGGCGAAGATTGGCACCATCCTCGACGGGTCGTTTCCGGCCAGCTTCTTGGAACCGCCGCCTGGAGGCGCGGTGAAGCCGCGGAGCCGACTTGAGCCGGTCGCTCCGCGACCGCCGGAGCCACCGTCAGATTCGAGCATCCACTGGGTCAAGGCACCCGCCGACAGCCCCAAGCTCTACATTGGCTGGGCCCTTCCGAGGGGCTTCGATGCCGATGGCTACACCGAGAGCTTCCTCGCCCGCGCCTTGACCGCGCTCGCCATGCGGGGAGCTCTCGATGACGACATCATCGCCATTCGCCCCAGCCTCCGCACCGGGAAATTCGGGACGACACTGACTGTGACGGTCTTGCTGAGGACGGGCTCTGACCCCAAACGAAGTGCGGCGCACGTCCTGCACGAGGTCCCCCACCTCATGAGTTTGTCCAAGAGCTGGCTGACCCAAACCTGGTCCTCCGCGCTCGTCGACTTCGCGCGTACTGCCGATAGCTTCGATGGCCGCCTCATCCGCCGGGCGCAGCTTTTCCACTTGACCGGCGACCCCCTCACCTCTCTCCGGGAGCTGGAGTCGCTGGAGAAGCTCGACCGAGGACAGCTGGACAATATGGCGTTCTACTGGCTCAACGACGGGCGAGCGCGTGTCGTGTTCCTCAAGCCCGACGACTGGGAGCCTGCCGGGAGGACCGCCGGGGGCAGCCCGCACGTCTTCGCACCGTCCGACAGTCTGCCGATGAAGCTCGACCCTTCCGCGTTGAAGACGTACGTCCATGCCCCCGGGTTCCCCATCCACTCCGTCGTCTTGGACACCGGCCTCGAGGTCGTGCTGGTTCGCCGTCCGGGCCTGACCGCTTCGGTGACCGTGGCAGTTCGGTCGGGCTCGGCCACGGCGACCCCGTTGGGCGTGGCCGACGTCTCCGACAGCGTGTCGGGCACACTGAGCTCGTTCGGCACCCCGGGCGACTGGGGGATTCGACTCTTCTCCAGAAGCGAGCCAGACACCACTGTGGTGCAGGCAGTTGGAGCGAGTGAGAAGCTCGCCAATGCGCTCAGGGTGACGGTCTTGCAATTGACCGGACTCCACGTCGCTGACCCGCTTCCGCAGGCCTGGACGCGGGACGTGCTGCCGGTGCTCAAGGAATTCGAGCAGAAGAGCAGCACTCGCGCAACCCGCGCGCTCTTTGAGAACATGTTCGCGGATTCGTCGTATTCCCGGATGCCGGGCGTGGACGACTACCAAAAAATCACGTCGAGCGACGTCAAGAGCTGGATTGAGCGTGCCTACCGGCCAGCCAATTCCGTCGCCGTCGTCGTCAGCGACCTCGAGCCGAGCAAGGCCGAAGACCTGGTCCGCCGAGCGTTCGGTGAGTGGAAAGGCACTTCGGCCCCACCCGATGCTCCGTTCGTCGCGCCGGTGACGAAGACCGGGCCGGTTCGCACCTTCCGCGTCGAACGCCCCGGCGCCAAGCAGACCGAGCTCATCCTCGGCTGTGCCGCCCGCCCCCAAGGGGCGCGCGATGCGCTGGCGCTCAAACTGTTGGGCGCTCGCCTTCAGAACCGGTTGCGCAGCTTTGCCCGCGGCCGCTCCGGCGGCAGCTATTCGGTGAGCGCCGAAGAGAACACCAGCCGACTTCTGAGCAACGTCAAGGTGTGGGGGTTCGTCGACGACCGCAACCTCATCCGAGTCCTCGCGCTGGCGCGCAAGGAGCTGGACGAGCTCCGGGCGCTGAACCTGTCCGAGGATGAGCTGGGGGGCATGAAGTGGCGTCTCGGCATCCACACGACAGTCGGCTATGGAGCCAGCGAAGAGTTGGGTGCTCTGTTGGCAGAGGTCCGGGCCGCCAATCTGCCCCTGGAGCTGGTGGAGAAATTCCCCGAAGTCCTCGAGGCGGTAACCGCCGAGGACGTGAGGCGGATGGCCGCAGCTTGCCGGACCACCGCCACACTTGGGCTGGTGGGAGACCCTGCCCTCATGGAAAGGGCGTTTCGGGCAACCGGAAACGTCACCGCCAGTGCTTTGTAAGCCATTGAGGTGCTGCACCTAGAAAAGGTGACCTGCGCTGTCAACGCCGACGACTCCCACGCCCGGCTTGGCCGGCCCTATTGTCGCTAGAAGGCAGGACCGGGGACCGGCGTTGCCCTGGACTCGCGTAGTCAAGTCTTCAAGTTGGAAGAGGAGGAGCCAATGCAGGCCATTCATTTTCCGGGCGAGTCGCCCGCCTACCGGAGCGCCCGCGACGAGTTGCTGAAGTCCGAGCGGGAACTGCGCAGTCAGGTGGAAAAGGTGGCTGCGGCGCGGCGCCAGCTACCGCTCGGCGGAGCGGTTCCGGAAGACTATGTCTTCGAGGAAGAGGGCCAGGACTCTCCGCCCTCCGTGCGCTCGGTTCGAATCTCGGAACTATTCGCGCCGGGCTTGGACTCTCTGGTCCTCTACAGTTTCATGTTCAGTCCGCAGATGGAGCACGCTTGTCCAATGTGCAGCTCCTTCCTCGACGGCCTCGACGGAAACGCGCGCCACATTGCACAGCGGGTGAATTTGGCCGTCGTCGCCAAGTCACCCATCAGCCGCATCCGAGACTTCGCGCGCGCCCGGCCTTGGCGCAATCTCCGGCTTCTCTCCTCGGCGAACAACCACTTCAATCGCGACTACCACGGCGACGCCGAGGACGGTTCGCAGAACAGCGTCATCCACACCTTCGTGAAGCGAGCCGGGCGGGTCCACCACTTCTACAGCTCGGAAATGGCGTTCGGGCCAAGCGAGCCTGGTCAAAACCAGCGCCACGTTGACCTGCTGTGGCCGCTCTGGAATGTCCTGGACCTCACCCCAGAGGGCCGCGGCGTGGACTGGTACCCCAAGCTGTCGTAGCCGCGCCCGCAGCCCAGCCCACACCAGGAGTGTGAAGCCGCGCTGCCACCGAGCGTGCCTTCGGAGGGCTTGCTCGGACCGTGGTAGCTTCCGCCGCTGCGCACGCCGTCGAGGAATGGCGGTCTTCCTTCCGCGGGCGCAACTGACAGGAACGACCGCCGGCACCCATCGCCCCCTTTGGGGGAGGAGAGCAGCCATGGCCACGTTCATCACCCTCATCAATTTCACGGATCAGGGCATCAAGAGCATCAAGGACTCGCCGGAGCGCTACAACGCCTTCCGAGCCGCCGCCGAGAAAACCGGGCTCACCATCAAGAGCGTCCACTACACGCAAGGGCGTCACGACATGGTGTTGGTGACGGAGGGGTCCGAGGAAGCCTACATGGCGGTCGGCCTGAAACTGGGCTCACTGGGCAATGTGCGCTCAGAGACGCTGCGCGGCTTCTCCGTCGACGAATTCAAGAAATTCCTCAGCAAGATGCCGTAGGGCCCGAGGTGGCGCAGGGGGGCCGTCCGAAACGAGGACCAGCCTGCCCTAGGCGGAGCGCGCCTGATTCAGCGGAGTGGCGAAGAGCTGCCGGGCGTCCTCATAGGCCGCGCGCACCCGACGGGTGTAGGCGGCCAGAACGGGGAGTTGCTCCAACGTCAGCGCCTGGGGCCCGTCACAGAGGGCCGCCTTTGGGTCGGGGTGGAAGTCGACCAGCACCATGGCGGCACCGCCGATGACGCCCTGGCCGATGGCGTGAAAAACCTCCGGAATGCCCTCTGGGTCGAGGTCGAGTCTGCCAGTGGCGTGGGAGGGGTCCACGCAGACAGGTAAGCGGGTGAGCCGGCGGACGACTGGCACGTGAGCGAAGTCGACCAGGTTGCGGTGTGGGTCACCGAGGTGCGTCTTCACCCCCCGCAGGCAGAAGACAATACGCGGGTTGCCCTCGCTGGCGATGTACTCACAGGCGTTCAGCGACTCCTCGAGACTGATGCCCATGCCCCGCTTGTAGAGCACCGGAAATTCCTGCTGCTGGCCGAGCCGTTTGAGCAGCTCGAAATTCTGGGCGTTTCGCGTCCCCACTTGGAGCATCACGCCGGTCGGCTTGCCGGCCTCCTCGAGCGCTCGGCCAATCTCATCCAACTGGCGCGGGTCCGTCACCTCCATGGCGATGACGCGAATGCCGTGCTTGCCGGCAATCTCGAAGACCCACGGCAAGCACGAGGCACCGAGGCCCTGGAAGTCGTACGGACTGGTGCGGGGCTTGTAGACGCCCATCCGCGTGGTGCGAATTCCTGCGGCTTGAAGGGCCCGCGACATGCTCTCGACGTTTTGCAGCGTGTCCACCGCGCACAACCCCGCGAAGAGATGGACCTGCCGCTCGTCAAAGCGAACACCGTTGTATTCGAAGCCGACCGACTCGGCCGCGACGCCGTGCCGGCCGATGATGCGGTACTTGGCCGCGACGCGGACCACGCGCCGGACGCCGGGAATCTGCTCGAAGCCTTCGGTCGGAATGCCCTTCGTATCGCCGAGCAGGTACACCTCGGAGACGGTGTGCTCGACGCCCCGGATGACGTGCCTCCGTGTCTGAATTCCGGGGTAGTTCGAGGCGTGCTTGACGACCGCCGCGAGCACCTCTTCGCCGCTATCCGGTTCCAGAAGAATAATCATCTATTGCCGGAGCCGCAGGTTCCGTCCCTTCCGGTGGGCCACCCTACTGCTTTTCCGCTGCCCTTGGGCAGGAGCGAAGCGCGTGCCACGCCCCACCCTGGTGAAGCGCCGGCGGCACCAGGACACCGGCTTCGCCGAGCGGGCTCCAAACCGTCACTCGCCCTGCTCCAGCTGAGAGAGCGCGTACCGCAGAGGCTCCTTGGAGATGGTGATGAACCCTTGGAACGGACGGTCGAGCTCGAGGATGAGCAGGACCGCGGAGGAGACCGAGAGTGCGCACAGGGTGATGGCCACGTAGACCGTGAAGTTGCGCGGGGCGAAGAGTCCCAAGCTGGTGAAGATGACGAACAACCAGAACACCAGAATGACGAGAAAGGGGACGGCAATCGCCCCCGCCGCTTGCTCCATCAGCAGCCACCGTGTCTGCGAGATGTCAGAGGCAAGCGCCAGCGCCCGGCCCTGAAGCCAGCGTTGGCCGTCGTTGGCTGGGAGGATGTCCCTGACACTGTCTTCGACTTGGTCCACCGTGGCCACGCCGCCACGCGTCTGTCCCAGCGTTCGAAAGCTATCCTCGCCCCACTGCTGAGCGAGCCGGAAGGCAACCCCGCGACGAAGTGCCAAGCGGGCTTTGTCTGCGGCAGGCCCGAGCCGCCTCAACTCGCGGTCGAGCAGCATGACCTTCGCCGCGCTGGTCTGGATTTCCTCCGACTTCGTATCAAACGAGCTCTTGGCCGAGGCGATGAGCAGGCCCAGCACAAGTGCCACCAACGTTGCGATGAGCCCGGTCGACACTTTGATGACGTCCTTGGACTCCTCACTCAGGTGATGGGCTGGCAACGCCGAGCGAAGCAGCCCGCCAAACAGCGCACCACACAGCACGCAGAGGAACACCACCAGGGCGATGGCGGAGGCGTTCACCGAACTCTCCGCGCACCTGAGTCGCGCCGGATGTCCCCTCGCCTTCGCCGCTGGGTGGGGCCCAGGCCCGGCCGTCCCATTCCTGGCGGCCAAAGTGACGCTCCCAGCGTCCGCGCGCAGTCGCTGGGAGCTTGCCCCGCGGTTGGCCCACCAAAAAGGTTGCCCATCGGGATGGGCAGGCTAGTCGAGCGGCGGAAGCCCGCAAAAAACCCGCCAAAGCAATCCATCGGGGGGCGGCGGCCGCTGCGGGGGAGCTGCCTAGGCGGCCCGGCGCTCCTTCCGCCAGCTCCACACCAACAGAAGGGCCAGGACGGCGTGCACCACGACGACGGGCCATAGCAGCAAGCCGGTTAGGTGTCTCACGGTGCCGAGGAAGGCGAGGTACAGCGCAATGAGCACGTTGTAGAGCAGCATGCCGCGGAAGGCGCCGGCGTTGGCCAACGGCTGGTTCGGCCAGCACGCCGTCCCCAGGGCCAAAAGCGCAATGCCCGCCACCCGGCAAAGGGGCACAGCTTGCGGGGAAGGCCTCGTCCCCAAGAGCAACTCACAGAGGAGCGCGGGAGCAGCCATCAGGACGATGCCGGTCAGCGTCTCCGT
The DNA here is from genome assembly GCA_052147975.1 of Myxococcaceae bacterium. Lineage (GTDB taxonomy): Bacteria > Myxococcota > Myxococcia > Myxococcales > Myxococcaceae > JADGRA01. The sequence goes on along the minus strand of JBKQJL010000148.1, from coordinate 2,313 downwards.
GACGGCGGCAACGCCGAGGACGTTTCTTTGGCGAATGAGGTTCGCCTCACTCACCGGCACGCCCGGTGGCAACGCACTGCCGCCGTAGAGCGCATCCCGCGACAGGGCGCGAAACAACTCATGGAATCATCCCGCATTCAAACATCTTGTTGAGGACGGGCGCGGCAATTTTGTCGATGAAGAGCTTCCGCGCCTGGTCATCGCTCTTGAGAAACGCCACCGCCGCCTTCTCCTTGTCCGACGGAGGCTGCAGCTTCTGCGCCTTCAACTGCTCGCAGGTGGCGCCCTGGAATTTCTTAATGACCTGGTCGGCGGCGTAGTCCTGCAGCATGCCCTGGCCTGTGCAGGCGCCAGCCACCACCAAGGCGGAAACAGCCAGACCAGCGCCCACGGACTTCAGGGCAGAAACAGAGACTTTGACAGTGATGGATTTACCCACGTTGCGCTCCTTGTCTTTCGAATGGTTCCCCAAGTGGTGTCGTCCGCGGCCGGACGCTGCTCGCGTGTCCTCTCGAGCCCGCTAGTCCTTCGCTTTCGCCTTCGCCTCATCCACCTTCTTCTGGTCCGTCTCTGTGAGCTGCGACGGTCCGAGATGGAAGGTCACCTTGTCGATTTTTCCGTTGAAGCGGAAAGGCACCTGGTAGTCGAGGTCGTTGACGCCCGAACGAGTGTCCACCCCGATGTCGAAGGTCTCGCAGGGCGGGATGAGGAAGGGGATGGTTTTCGGAACCGTCAGCGCACGAAGTTCCTTGCCGTCCACCTTCAACACGCCGGTGCCGCTCTTCGCAATTCCTGGACCGTCATATTTGAAGTCAAAGACGATGGTGTGCTTCCCCGCTGCCAGGGGCGGTGTCCCAATGGGCGCGGCCCATCGGGCGGTAATCAGCATCACCAGGTTGTAGGTGAAGACCGGCTGCCCTTTCAGCAAGTACAGCCCGTAGCCACCGAAGCGCCCGCCGTCGGTGACAATCATCCCATCGCCGCCGCCCTCGGGGACTTCGACTTCGGCCGTAATCGTGAACGACTTGTTCAAAATGCTGGGGGCGTTGCCTTCCGGAATGCCGACGTTCTCGCCTGTGTAGGTGAAGTCTGTTTTGCCGGAGGTCGCGCTCGGCCTCGGTGCGATGGCTCGCGCGAACTGCTCATTGTCCAGCGGCAACACGTTGTACTTGGCGGCTTCCCTCAGGAAGAGCGCCTGCAGCTCCTTGAGCTTGTCCGGCATCTTCGCTGCAAGGTCATTGGCCTGGGTGTAGTCCTCGACCAGGTTGTAGAGCTCCCATTTGTACGTGCTGAGGTCACCCATCGGCTTCCCCAGCTCCCAAGGGGGAACAGGGGGCGTCGTATTGGCATACCAGCCCTCTTTGTAGATTCCCCGGTTCGCGGCCATCTCGAAGTACTGGACCTTGTGCGTCGAGGGCGCGTCTGGATGGTCGAAGGTGTAGGCCATGCTGACGCCTTCGATGGGCTTTTGTTTGATGCCATCGACGGTTTGCGGCGCCCGGATGCCGGTCACTTCAAGGATGGTGGGGACGATGTCAATCATGTGGTGGAACTGGCGGCGGATGCCTCCCGCGTCCTTGATGCGGGCCGGCCAGGAGATGGCCAGCCCCTGCCGCGTGCCGCCGAAGTGCGACGCCACCTGCTTCGTCCACTTGAACGGCGTGTCGAACGCCCAGGCCCAGCCGACCGCCATGTGCGGGTACGTCGCGGGCGAGCCCCACTTGTCGTAGTACTCGAGCTGCGCTTCCACTGGCACGTCCAGGACGCCGTTGTAAGCGGTGAAGACATTGGGCGTCCCGAGCGTCGAGCCTTCCGGGCTCGTGCCGTTGTCACCGACGATGTAGATGATGAGGGTGTTGTCGAGCTTGCCCATGTCCTGGACTGCCTGAATGACACGACCAATCTCGTAGTCGGTGTAGGCGGTATAGGCGGCGAACACCTCGGCCTGCCGCGCGAAGAGCTTCTTCTCGTTGGCCGACAGCGTGTCCCATCTCGCAAGCTGCTCGGGCCAGGGGGTCAGTTGCGCATTGGCGGGGACCACGCCGAGCCGCTTTTGGTTGGCAAAAATCTGCTCCCGCATGACGTTCCAGCCCATGTCGAACTTGCCCTTGAATTTTTCAATCCACTCTTTGGTGGGTTGGTGCGGGGCGTGACTCCCTCCCGGCACGTAGTAGACGAAGAAGGGCTTGTCCGGCGCCGCGGCGTTGAGGTCGTTCATGTACCGGATGGCCTCATCCGCCATGTCGGTGATGAGGTTGTAGCCGGGCTTTCCAATCCACGGGTAAATCTGCGTGTGGTCGCGGAACAGGTAGG
>JBKQJL010000147.1:0-21337 GCA_052147975.1 Myxococcaceae bacterium | reverse complement strand
CCTACCCGGCGGGCAGCCCGCGCGAGGTGCGGACGCCCGAGGAGTCCATCGCCGCGCTCAAGGCGGCCAAGCTGGAACAGGTGGCGGCCTTCCACAAGCGTTTCTACGGCGCAGACCACGCCACCTTCGCCGCAGTCGGAGACTTCGACGCGCCGGAGGTGCAAGCCCTGGTGACGCGACTCTTCGGAGACTGGAAAAGCGAGCAGCCCTATGTCCGCATCCCAGAGCGGATGAAGACGGTGAAGCCGCTCGAGGAGCAACTGGAGACGCCTGACAAGGCCAATGCCTTCTTCTACAGCATGTACCCAGTTGCCCTGCAGGACACCGACGCGGACTATGCCGCCTTCACCCTCTCCAACTGGCTGTTGGGCGGAGGCTTTCTCAAGAGCCGCTTGGCGGACCGGGTGCGGAAGACGGATGGGCTGAGCTACGGGGTGGGGGCCGTCTTCTACGCCAGCAGCCGCGAGCCGGTGGGGCGCTGGGTGGGCTACGCCATTTACAACCCAGCCAATGTGGGCAAGCTGGAAGCGGCCTTTCGCGAAGTGCTGGCGCAGGCTTCCGCCGGCGGCTTCCACCCCGAGGAGCTCGAGGAGGGCCGAGCGGCGTGGCTGCAAAATCGCGAGGTGACCCGCACCCAGGACAGCAGCCTCGCGGCCAAGCTCTCCAACTACCTCGACTTGGGCCGCACCATGGCCTTCGACGCGGAGCTGGAACAACGGGCCCGCGCGCTGAGTGCCGAGCAAGTGACGGCCGTCTTCCGCAAGTACCTGGACCCAGAGCGCATCAGCGTGGTGAAAGCCGGCGACTTCACCGCGAAGAAGCCGGGCAGCTGACAGCTTCCGGAAAGGAGCCGTCAGTGCACCACCGGGTCGTGCCAGCCGCCGACGTCCCGGGCCAGCCGCTCCGCCTCGGCTGGGCCCCAGCTCCCTTTGGGGTACAGGTGCACCGGCCGCGGGTCGTCGAGGATGGGGGCCACCGCGGCCCAGGCTGCCTCGACGGCGTCCTCGCGGACAAACAGGGTGGCGTCGCCGTGCAGGGCGTCGGTGAGGAGGCGCTCATAGGCCTCCTCCTCGCCCTTGGGGGACTTCACCGCCTCCAGCTCGACATTCATTCCGGCGATGGCCGGTCCGGGCCGCTTCACCCGGGCCCCCAGGCTGAGCTGCATGTCGGGGCCGAGGCGAAAACGGAAGTAATTGGCGTCGGCCCGCAGCGTCACCTTGCGCAGCGGCGGGCGGCGCAGCCGCACCAGCACCTCGGTGGCCGTCACCGGCAGGTGCTTGCCGGCGCGGATGAGGAAGGGCACTCCATCCCATCGCCACAGCGCCACCTCCAACCGGACCGCGGCGTACGTCTCGACCGGGGAGCTCTTGGTCACCCCCGGCTCGTCCAGGTAGCCCTGGAACTGACCGCGCACCAGGTGGCTCGCGTCGACGGGCGGAATGGCGCGGAGCACGTCGGCCAGCTCGTTGCGCACCGACTCGGGATAGAGGTCCGAGGGTGCTTCCATGGCGAGGAAGCCCACCACCTGCAGCATGTGGTTTTGCATCACGTCCCGGATGCAGCCGGTCTCGTCGTAGAATTTCCCGCGGCCTTGGACGCCGAAGGACTCGGCCATGGTGATTTGAACGCTTTCCACGTAGTTGCGGTTCCAGATGGGCTCTAGAAAGGTATTGGCGAACCGAAAGACGAGGAGGTTCTCCACTGTCTCCTTTCCCAGGTAGTGGTCGATGCGAAAAATGTTTTGCTCTGGAAACACCTGGTGGAGCGTCGCGTTGAGTGCGCGGGCGGATTCCAGGTTGTGGCCAAAGGGTTTCTCGAGAATGACGCGGGCGCCATTGGCGCACCCAGAGCTTCCGAGCGACTGGACGACGGTGGCGAAGAGGCTGGGCGGGATGGCCAGGTAGTGCGTCGGGTGGTGCGCGTCCCCGAGCACTTGGCGGAGCTCTCCAAACGTCATCGCGTCCGAGTAGTCCCCGTCGATGTACCTGAGCTGGCTCACCAGCTTCGGGAAGGCCACCTTGTCCACCCCCCCACCGTGCTGGGTGAGGCTGTCTCGGGCTCGGGCGATGAGCTGCTCCAGGGTGAAGCCCGCCTTGGCCACGCCCACCACCGGACAGGACAGCGTGCCGCGCTTCACCATCTGCTGGAGGGCTGGGAATATTTTCTTGAAGGCGAGGTCACCGGTGGCACCGAAGAAGACGAGCGCATCCGACACCTCCGCCGATGGCGGGCCGTGGCTGGGCTTGGGCATGAGGCAAGCTTCGCCTGGGGCTGCACCCCCCTTCAACGGCCGCCTTCGGCCCGCAGGCCCCACGCCGCCGCCACGCCGCCGGCGACCGCCAGCACCGCGCACCAGCCCATCGCGCGGTGAAAACCGGTCAACAAGGCCTCGGGCGCAAGGGTGCCCGAACGTCCGGTGAGTCCAGCCGCCCAAGGCACCACCGCCACGCCCAACAGCCCGGCCAGACGGGCCACGGCGTTGTTGACGCCCGAGGCAATGCCCGCATAGGAGGCGTCCACCGCCGAGAGCACCGCTGCCGTCAGCGGAGCCACTGTCACCGCTAGCCCCACGCCAAACACCAGCACGCCAGGCAGTACCGAGTCCCAGTAGGCCGCCTGCTCTCGCACCCGGAACAAGAGGAGCAACCCCAGGGCCAGCACCGCCGGGCCCAACGTCAAGGGAAGCCGAGCTCCAAAGCGCTGGGCCAGCCGTCCCGCGCTGGGTGAGAGGAGAAGCAGCAACAGAGTGACAGGCAAGAGGGCCGCCCCCGCGCCGAGGGGCGAGTAGCCGAGCGCCAGCTGCAGGGCAAGCGCCAGAAGGAAAAGGGCGCTCCCCAGGCCGGCGTACACGGCCAGCGTCGTCAGGTTGGTGGCGGTGAAGGCGCGCGAGCGAAACAGGGACAGGGGCAACATCGCGTCCGGCCGTCGCTCGAGCGGGACAAACGCCGCCAGCGCCGTCACCCCCAACGCCGCTGCCACCAGGGTGGCCGGCGGCCAGGCCTGAGCCGGCCCTTCAATCAACGCGTAGGTGAGGGCCCCAACGCCGACGGCGGCGGCCGAGGCTCCGGCCACGTCGAGCCGGACACCAGCCCGGCCCGGGGTCAGTGGCAAATAGCGCAGCGCGGCCCACAGGGCGAGGAGGGCCAAGGGAAGGTTGAGGAAGAAAACCGCGCGCCAGGAGACCGCCTGCACCAGCCAGCCGCCGAGGAGGGGGCCGGCTGCGGTGGTGACACCGGACAGGCCAGCCCAGGCGCCGATGGCCACCCCCTGGTCCTCGGCGGCAATCCCGGTGCGCAGGGTGGCCAGGCTTCCCGGGACGAGAATGGCGGCGCCGAGGCCCTGGACGGCGCGCGCCAGCACCAGGCCGAGCGCGCTGCTGACGCACCCGCAGGCAGCGGACGCCAGGGCAAACCAGGCCACGCCGAGAACGAAGGTCCGGCGCTGGCCGAAGAGGTCTCCCAGGCTGCCTCCCAACAGCACGAAGGCGCTCAGCGTGAGGAGGTAGGCATCCAGCGTCCACTGCAGCCCCTCTATCCCCATCCCCAGCGCGCGCTTCAGCGCGGGAAGGGCGACGTTGAGGGCCGTCCCGTCGAGAAGCGCCATCCCCGAGCCGAGGATGGCGGCCACCAGGACGCCTCGCCCCTGCGCGCTGCCCAGCCTCGCTGGACTCACGTCGTCCGTCCGGGACGCAGCCCCCGGGGGACCAGGAAGCGACCGAGCCATTCGAAGCAGCCCTGGACGGCGAGGGCCAGGAGGGCGGCGGGGATGGCGCCCTCGAGCAGCAGTCCCGTGTTGTCCAAGCGAATGCCGGTGAGGATGGGCTGTCCGAAGCCCCCCGCCCCCACCAGCGCGCCCAGCGTGGCCGTCCCGACGCAGATGACGGCCGACGTCTGGATGCCGGCCAGAATGGCGGGGGAGGCCAAGGGCAAGTCGATGCGCCTCAGGCGCTCCCAGCCCGACACGCCGAGCGCCTCGGCCGCCTCCTGAAGCTCGCCGGAGATGCTGGTCAAGCCGGCATGCGTGTTCCGCACCACCGGAAGCAGCCCATAGAGGAAGAGCGCCGCGATGGCAGGCCGCGCCCCAATTCCCAACAGCGGAATCATCAGCACCAACAGCGCCAGCGAGGGCAGGGTTTGAAGCACGCCCACCGCCGCCAGCACCGCTTGGCCCAACCGCGGGCGGCGGGCGGCGAGAATGCCCAAGGGAAGGCCGACCAGCACCGAGCCAGCCAGCGAGACGACCACCAACACCAGGTGGGCTTGCAGGTAACCGAGAAAACGCCGGGCCCGGCCGGGCAGCTGCGGAGCGCCGGTGTCAATGCCGCCGGCCTTGAGAAAGTCCGCCGCGACCTGCGCCTCTGGCACCCGTTGCACCTTGGCCCGGACATTCATTGCCACCATCTGCGGGACAGAAATTCTCCCATCGAGCGCGCCCAGCGCCGCCACCACCTCCGGTGTGGCGGCGGCCTCCCGCAGCAGCAGGAGGGCCTGGTAGTCCGGGAAGTGGTGCCGGTCGTCCTCGAGGACGCGCAACCCGAAAAGCTGCACCTCGGCGTCGGTGGAATAGAGGTCGGTCACCTCGAAGGCGCCGGTCGCCAGCCCGCGGTAGGCGAGGTCATGGTCCATCCCCCGGACGTCTGCCTGGGGAAGCGCATAGGCCCGTTGCAGGGCCCGCCAGCCATCGGCCCGGTCGAGGAATTCGTTGCTAAAGGCGAAGCGCAGCTGGGGATGGCCGGCGAGCTCGGAGATGCGGCGGATGCCCAGCTGCTCCGCCAGGGCGGTCTTCATCCCGAGCGCATAGCGGTCCTGAAAGCCGAGGACAGCGGCGATGCGGACCCCCCGGCTGGCCAGCGCCGGGCGCAAGGCCTCCAGCGTCGCCGGCACCTGGCCCGAGAAAATCTCCTCGGCCAGCGTCCCGCTGTACTCCGGGTAGACGTCGAGCTCACCGCGCTGCAGTGCCTCCCAGAGGATGCGGGTCCCGCCGAGTTCCCGCCGGTGCACGGCCGGGAGCCCGGCCGCAGTCAAGGTCCGGGTAGCCACCTCTCCCAGGACGACGGACTCGGTGAAGACCTTGCTTCCCACTTGGACTGGGGCGGCCAACAACAGCGACAGCACCACCGAAGCGCCCTGGCTCACCGGCGCGGCTCCAGGGACCGCTGGGCCCGGACGAAATGCTCCACGAAGGCGTCGGCCGGCCGCTGGATGAAGTCCTCGGCGGTCCCGCTCTGCACCACCCGGCCGTCGCGCAGCAGCACCAGCGTGTCCCCCAGGTACGCCGCTTCCCCGAGGTCATGGGTGACGAGCACCACCGTCGTCCCCAGGGCACGGAAGGTGGCGCGGAGGTCCTCCTGAAGCTCGGAGCGCGTCATCGGGTCAAGCGCCCCGAGCGGCTCGTCGAGGAGCACCAGTGCCGGCTCCAGCATGAGGGCGCGCAGAAGACTCACCCGCTGGCGCTGGCCGCCGGAGAGCTCCCAAGGGAAGCGTGGCAGCACCGCGCTGGGCAGCTGCAGCCGCTCGAGCAGCGCCTTGAGCCGTGCGGCAACCCGGCTGCTTTGCCAACCCAGGTACCGAGCCACCAGGGCCGCATTGTCCTCCACGCTGAGGTGCGGAAAGAGGCCGCCGCCCTGGAGCACCAGGCCCATCCGCCGCCGCTCCTCGGGGGCGTTGGCCGGCGTCAAAAGCCGCCCCTGGAAGAGGACGCGCCCGGTGTCCGGCTTCACCAACCCCACCATCATCCGCAAGAGGGTGGACTTGCCGGAGCCGCTTTGGCCCACCAGCACCGTCGTCTGTGCTTGGGGGATGGCCAGCGTCAACGGCCACACCGCCGGCGTGCCCTGAAAGGACCGCGACACATTGTCGAGTAGCAGAAGGGCCGTCATGCGGCCTCGCGGAGACGTCGGCCCCGCGCGCTGAGGGCCCGGGCCACCAGCTCGCGGTGGTAGGCGTCCAAGGCCAGCGCCAGCGTCTCGCTCTCGAGGGCGGCGACTGCGGCCGACATGGCTTCCAGGGTGGAGAGGTGGGCTGGGGAGGGAGCCGTCCGCAGGCCGAAGCGACGAGGCCGAGCCGCCACGCTGAGGCGGGGAAGGCCCCGCACCGCCGGCAGCGAGCGCAGCATGCGGCGCACCTGGCGCCAGGTGCCGTCCAGCACCACCACCCGCTGGGGGGGGACGCCGGGCGGAGGGGTAGCGGCCAATGGCAGCTCGCTGGGGAAAAGCAGCCAGTCTCCGGGCCGGCCCAAGTCCTGCAGCCGCGCCGAGTCGGGACGCCCGCCCCACGGCCGCAGCTCGCAGCCGGGCAACAACAGGGCAGCCCAGCGCGCGGTGTTGCTGCTCTTGTCCGCCTCGCGCACATGGCGCAGCACGACGAAGCGCGTCCGGACGGGGAGCCCCTGCAAAAGGGAGCAGGCGCACACGGAAACCTTGAGCGCACAGCGGGGACAGCGGCCGCCGCCGTCGGGCGCAGTCCGAGACCTCACAGGGCTGTCCCCGGGCGTCGCATTCCGAAGGGGGACTTTACAGACTCTGGGCGCCGCGCTGGCGCTCAACAACCGGGGACAGCCCAAGGAGGCGCACCCGCGCCTTTGGCCTTTGCCGCCCCCCTGGCGCGGGCGGTGCCCTTTGGGGGGCTGCGGGGGGGACTAGCGCCGAGTGGCAGCCCGCAGCAGGAAGGCCTGGACGAAGCTCTTCTCCGAGGCCGGCAGGCCCACCAGGCGCACGCCAAAGCCCACCGGCGTTCGGGGGTCTGCCCCTGCATTCTCGAGAATGACGCGGCCGCGGGCCTTAATTTCTCGCGCCGGCTCGTCGAAGCGGAAGACCACCTCCACCGGCGTCCCCAAGGGCAGCGCGGTGTGGCACGCCAGAAACACGCCGCCGCTCTGCAGGTTGACCAGCGGGTGCTGGGTGAACATGGCGCTGTTGCGCGCGGTCACCTTCACCGTCACCTCCACCCGGTCGTCACGCCGTTCGAGGCCGACGAATTCGGCCGGCTCATAGGTGGGGCGCGTGGCCGGCTCCGGACTGCGCGGCAAGGGACGCATGGCCGGCTTGGGGCGTTCCGGGGCTGGAAAGTGGACGGGCGTGGCTGGTTTCGCCACCGGCGTGGACAGGGGCGTGTCGCTCGGCGCGGGCATGGCGCCCACCGTCCGGCCGGCGGCGAGCTCGTTCTCGATGTGCACCATCAGCCGGCTGAGGAAGTGGAAGGCGTCCGAGTACGCCCGGCGCAAGTCGGGGTGAGCCTGGGCCCGCACGCGGTCCGGGTAAAAGCGCTTCACCAGCTTGAAGAAGGCGTTGCGGTAGGCGTCGACCGAGGCGTCCTCGTCAATGTGGAAGAGCTCGTGCGGCGTCTTCCCTTGCATGGTGCGCAGCTGTTCCCACACCCGGCCAGCCTCTTGGCGCTCGAGCTCGAGCAGCACCTCCGGCTTCGGTGCATGCAGCAGCAGAGCCAAAATCTCCGGGAATTGCTCGGGGGTGCCCCAGCGGTGCCCGTCGGTGCTGGCGCGGGTGACGTCCTGGAGCCGTCCGGTGTTCACCAACTCTTGGACAACGTCCAGGCCCACCGGCCCGAGCACGCGTCCCTCTGCATCACCTATCCAATAGGAGGAAGCCATCCGTCAGTTCGCGAGCGCCCGGTCGACGGCCGAAGTAATTTCCATGGGGTGAAAGGGCTTGGTGATGTAGCCGGCCGCGCCGGCCTCCAGGGCCTCGGCCACCAACCGTTCGCTGTCGAGCGAGCTGATGACGAGGACGCGGGCCGACGGCCAGCGTTCCCTCATCATTGCCAGGGCCTCCATGCCGCTCAGCCGAGGCATGAAGAGGTCGAGTAGCACCAGCTGCGGCACCCGCTCGCCGAGCACATCCAGCGCCTCGCGCCCATCCTCCGCCTCGAGGAGCGCGTGGCCGCGGCCTTCGAGTACGTCCTTCAACAGAGTACGGACGAAGGCATCATCATCGACGATGAGGATGGTGGCCATGAGTCTATTGACGCTGCCTGCAGCAGCGAGGGCCGTCAACCCCCGCTCCACCTACCCTCTCCGACCTGCCTGGCCGCGCCACGGACGGGCCTCGGTGGCCGCGGGCCGTCGGCACCCCAGACAGACTCCGCTGGCGCAGGAAAAGCACAGCACGCGTGGCCCCAGGCGGGTGAGTTTCGCGTCAATGCCGGGGTAGCGGAGAACCACGGGGCAAGGGGGACCCTGTGGAGTCCCCGGCCAGGTGGCCCTCAGTCCTCGAGCTCGCCGTGCCAGTACGCGACGTCGCGCAGGAATTTGCGCCAGGCGTGCGGCATGCCGGGCTCGTACCCGAAAGACAGACGAAACGTCTCAGGCAACTTCTTCGGCTTGACCGGTTCGCACAGCAGCGTCATCCCCGCCTGAGGCGGCGTCCGGCCCCCCTTGTGCTGGTTGCAGGGGAAGCAGCAGATGACGACGTTCTCCCAGGTGGTGTGCCCGCCGTGGGCGCGCGGCACGACATGGTCATAGGTGGCGTCCTGCCGCGAGACCCGCTGTCCACAGTACTGACAGCGCCCCGCGTCGCGGGCGTAGACATTCTCCCGGCTGAATTTGATGGCCCGCTTGCGTCCGCGGATGGCTCGGAGGAAGCGGATGACCGACGGCATCTTCAGAGACACCGTCACCGAGCGAACCAGCCGGTCGTCGTACTCTTCGACAATCTCCACCTTCCCCAAGAAGAGAAGGTGGATGGCCCGCTGCCACGGGACACGGGCAACCGGCTCGTACCCCGTGCTCAGCACCAGCGTCTCCATGGGGTGCGGATACTACATGCTGAAGGCGTCAGGAATGTGAAGAGTTGTCTAGTCTGTCAACCTCTATGGAGCCCTCGCAGCGTGTGGTGGTGCTCGTGCGGCACGGCGAGACGGAGTGGACGCGAAGCGGTCAGCACACCGGTCGGGTGGACATTGCCTTGACCGACCGGGGGCGGGCCGACGCGGAACGTCTGCGCGACCGCCTGGCGCCAATGAGTTTCGCCCGTGTCTTGGTGAGCCCGCTGGCGCGCGCGCGGGAGACGTGCGCGCTGGCCGGCCTCGGGCCCCGCGCCGAGGAGCGGGTGGAGCTCATGGAATGGGACTACGGCCAGTACGAAGGCCAAACGTCGCCACAAATTCTCGCCGCCCGTCCGGACTGGTCCTTGTGGAGAGACGGCTGCCCGGGCGGAGAGACGGCCACCGAGGTGGGAGCGCGGGTCGACCGTCTGCTGACGGAGGTGGCGAAGGTGGAGGGAAACCTGGCGCTGTTTGCGCACGGCCACCTGTTGCGCGTGCTGGCCGCCCGGTGGATGGAGCTGCCACCCGAGGGCGGTGCGCGGCTGGCCCTCTCCACCTCCTCGCTGAGCGTCCTCGGCGTGGAGCGCGGGAACCGAGTGGTGTGGACCTGGAATGACGTCTCACACCTTCGCTAAGACGGCGCGCAGCGTCACCAGCGTCACCCCCCAGCCGCCGCGCGCCTCGTCGGCGGTGCGGATGGCGAGCACGTCGTCCCTGGCGGACAGCAGCGCCTGGACGCGCCGGCGCAGGCTCCCGGTGCCCTTGCCGTGGATGACTTCCACCTCGAGCACGCCCGCCCGGCGGCATTCCGTGAGGTACGCCTCGAGGAGCGCGGGGACCTCCTTCGGGCGGAAGCAATGCAAGTCGAGCCGCCCGTCCAGAGGCAGCTGCACCGGGGGGCCTAACTCTGTGTCCTGCACGGCGCTGTTCCGCGTTTAGCCGGCAGCGCGAAGGGCGAGAAAGCGCGCCAGCGCCTGGGCCTTGGGGACGAGGGTGGAGACTTCAATGTGCTCCTCGACCGTGTGGAAGCCCTTTCCGCGGGGGCCCAGGCCGTCGATGGAGGGAATGCCGCTGCTGCTGGTGGTGCTGGCGTCCGAGCCGCCGCCAATCAGCCCGGCTTCGCCTCCACCGAGTCCGCAGGCCCGAGCGCAGGCGGCGTAGGCTTGCAAGAGCGCGGCGCTCTCTGGCGAGCGCTCCAGCGGCTCACGGCTGATGCCACCGGAAAGCTCGATGCGAGTTCCGGGAACCGAGGCAGCGGCGCGCTGCGCCGCTTGGTGAAAGCGCTCGAGCAGCTGCTCGCCGTCGGCCCGGGTGCAGAAGCGCAAGTCGACGTGCGCCTCGGCCTGGTCCGGAACGGTGTTTTTGCCCTGGCCACCCACCACCTTGCCGACGTTGACGGTGATGCCGCGCGGGTAGTCGGTCAGCTGTTGCACGGCATCCACGAAGCGGGCCACTGCCCAGAGGGCGTTGGCCCCCTCGGCATGGTGGTTTCCGGCATGCGCCGCCTTGCCATGGACCAGCGCTTCCACGGCCCCGGTGCCTTTGCGGCGGGTGATGATGGCGTCCTCGGCGCGGCCGGATTCGAAGACGAGCGCGGCGGCGCTCCCGGCGCAGGCGGCACGAATGACGGCCTGCCCCTCGGGCGAGCCGACCTCTTCGTCGGAGACCACCACCACCCGCAGCGGCGGAAGCCGTGAGAGCCCCACCGTCTCGGCCAACGCCCGGAGGGCGGCCCCCACCACCACCAGACCGCCCTTCATGTCCAGCGTCCCCGGCCCGCGGCGCAGCCCGCCGTCCACCCGGTACCCTTCAAATTTCCCGGGAGGAAAGACGGTGTCGAGGTGGCCCAGCAGCGCAATGGGCTTTAACCCCGGGGCTCCGGCCGAACGGAAGACCAGGTGGTCGGCGTAGCGCGTGCTCGCCACCACCTCGCACACGAGGCCCGGCAGCTGCCACTGTTCTCTCAGAAGGGCACCGACACGCCGGCCGCCCTCGGCGTTCTCGGTGAAGGAGTTGACCTCCACCAACGGCGCCAGCGCGTTTTCCATGGCCAGCGTCTTGCCCTCGAGCCAGCGGGCCGCTTCGGCCTCCCCACTTCCCATGGGCCGTTTCATACCAGAAGCAGCCACAACCCCCATCCGAGCAAAGCCAGCCCCGCTGCCCAGCGGACCGGCCACCGCTCTGGCGCCACGTTTTCAAGCAGCAGCAAGCCGGTGAGGAGCACCATCGCCCAAGGGCTCATGACGCCGGTGACAAACAGCACCAGCATCAACAACCCGCAAGAACCGATGGACAGAAGGCCCTGGTGGCTGCCCCGCACCACTGGCCCCCAGAGGGTCTCCCCGGGCGGCCCGGCAAGGCGGGCACGCGAGCGACAGCGCTTGAGGCAGGCGCGCTTCAAAGGCGAGAGCTGCATCGCCCCTGCGGCGAGGAGCAAGCTGCCGCCAAGCATTCGGCTTCCGGTGGTCATCTGCGCGGTCATGAGACCGGCCACCCCGAGCCGCGCTTGTAAGAGGGCCGCCCCGAGACTGGCCACCATCCACGCCGAGAGGTAGCCGAGCAGGTAGCTGAGGGCCCGGGGCAGCGGGGCTCGCCGCTCGGTGCGCACCAAGAAGAGGAGCGCCGGCACTTCGGGCGGCACCATCATCGCGACCATCATCGCCCCCCACATGCAGCTGAGGGGCCACAGGCTGACCGACGGGTGGTGGTGCAGCCCGCCCTCCATCTGCATCGCCTCGCGCAGCGACCAGCTCCAGGAGGCCGCGCAGAGGGCGAGCAGCAGCGCCAGCACGCGGCGCTGGTCGCGCCGCACGGACAGCTGAAGCGCGGCCGTGCTCAGCATGGGCGAGGCGGGCTACTCGGCCACGCCTTTCTCCTTGAGAATCCGCCACACCCGCTCGGGCGTCATGGGGATTTCCAGGTGCGTCACCCCCAGGTGGGCCAGCGCGTCGACCACGGCGTTGACGATGGCCGGGGGGGCGCCGACGGTGGCCGATTCGCCGACGCCCTTGGCTCCAAACGGGTGGTGGGGCGACGGCGTCACCGTCTTGTCGGTTTCCCAGGAGGGCGTCTCCATGGCCGTGGGGACGAGGTAGTCCATGAAGCTGCCGCCTTGGACGTTGCCGCTCTCGTCGTAGGAAATCTCCTCGAGCAACGCGGGCGCCATGCCCATCGACAGGCCGCCATGAATCTGCCCGTCGACAATCATCGGGTTGATGATGTTTCCGCAGTCGTCCACGGCGATGAAGCGGCGGATTTTCACTTGCCCGGTGCCGCGGTCGATGTCGACCACGCAAATGTAGCTGCCGAAGGGGAAGGTGAGGTTCGGCGGGTCATAGTAGCAGACCGCCTCGAGCCCAGCCTCCATCCCCTGGGGGTGGTTGGTGTAGGCGGCGAAGGCAATCTCCTGGATTGTCTTGGAGCGCTGGGGCGCTCCTTTCACCGAGAATTTCCCTGGCTCCCACACCAAGTCCTCCGGGGAGACTTCCAGCAAGTGGGCGGCAATTTTCTTGGCCTTCTCCCGGATTTTGCGCGCCGCCATGGCGCCGGCCGCGCCGGCGGTGGGCGTGCTGCGGCTGGCGTAGGTGCCGAGGCCGTAGGGCGCGGTGTCCGTGTCGCCCTCCTCCACCTGGACGGCGGAGGCGGGGATGCCGAGCTCCTCGGCGACAATTTGGGCGTAAGTCGTTTCGTGGCCCTGTCCCTGGGACTTGGTCCCGAAGCGCGCGATAGCCTTCCCGGTGGGGTGGATGCGAATCTCACACGAGTCGAACATCTTGATGCCGAGGATGTCGAAGTGCTTGGAGGGCCCGGCCCCCACAATTTCCGTGAAGCTGGAGATGCCGATGCCCATCAGCTCGCCGCGGGCACGCTTCTCGGCCTGCTCCTTGCGCAGCGCTGCATAGCCGATGCGCTCCATCGCCAGCTTGAGCGCGCGCGCGTAGTCCCCGCTGTCGTATTCCCAGCCCAGCGCTGAATGGTAAGGGAATTTCTCCTTGGGGATGAAATTCTTGAGGCGGAGCTCGGCGGCATCCATCTTCAGTTCCTGCGCCAGCCGGTCGGTGACGCGCTCAATCATGTGCACCGCCTCGGTGACGCGGAAGGAGCAGCGGTAAGCCACGCCTCCGGGCGGCTTGTTGGTGTAGGCCCCATCCACCTCGGCGAAGGCATGCTTCAAGTCATAGGAGCCGGTGCAGATGCTGAAGAGTCCGGCCGGAAACTTGGAGGGGTTGGCGGCGGCGTCGGCGCAACCGTGGTCGGCCAGGGTCTTGCTGCGCAGGGCAAGCATGGTGCCGTCCTTCTTCGCGGCCAGCTCGACGTGGATGTGGTAGTCGCGGGCAAAGGAGTCGGCCTGCAGGTTCTCCATCCGGTCCTCAATCCACTTCACCGGCTTGCCGATAACGACCGACGCCGCCACGGCAATGACGTAGCCCGGGTACACTGGGACTTTGCCGCCGAAGCCGCCGCCCAGGTCGGGGGAGATGATGCGGATGCGCTCCTCGGAGAGGCCGACGTGTCCGGCCACCAGGGCAAACACCGTCCGGATGGCGTGGGGAGCCTGGGTGGTCATGTAGACAGTCAGTTTCCCGTTGACGCGGTCCCAGTCGGCGATGCAACCACAGGTCTCGATGGAGGCGACGTGGATGCGAGGGATGTGCATGTCCTGCTTCACCACCACCTCGGCCTCGGCGAAGGCCTTGTCCGTGCCGGCGCGGTCTCCCACCTCCCAGTGAAAAATGTGGTTGTCCTTCTTGTCCTTCTTGTCGGTGCGGATGACGGTCGCGCCGGGAGCGAGCGCCTTGAACGGGTCAACCACCACGGGGAGCGGCTCGTAGTCGACCTCCACCGCTTCCACGCCGTCGGCGGCCACGTAGCGGCTGGTGGCGATGACGGCCGCCACCTCCTGCGCCTGGTACACCACCTTCTCGGTGGGGAGCACCATCTGGGTGTCTGACATCAGCGTCGGCATCCAGTGCAGGTTGTACTTGGCCAACGTCTCGCCGGTGATGACGGCCAGAACGCCGGGGATTTTGAGTGCCTTCTCGGCGTTGATGGATTTGATTTTGGCGTGCGCGAAGGGGCTCCGGACAATGTCCATGTACAGCATCCCCGGCAGCTGGATGTCGTCCACGTAGTTGCCCTTGCCGCGAATGAAGCGCGGGTCTTCCTTGCGCTTCATGGAGTGGCCCATGCCACTGACTTCGGGAGTGGTTCTGAGTTGCATGGGGTTCTCCTAGGCCAGCCGCTCGGCCGCCGATTGAATGGCTTTCACGATGTTGACGTAGCCCGTGCAGCGGCAGAGGTTTCCGGAAATGGCCTCTCGGATTTCCAGCTCGGTGGGCTTCTTGTTGCGGGCCAACAGTGCGCAGCTGGTCATCATCATCCCCGGCGTGCAGTAGCCGCACTGCAGCCCGTGCTTTTCCCAGAAGCCCTCTTGGACGGGATGGAGCTTGCCGTCCTTCTCCAGGCCCTCCACCGTCGTCAGCTGCCGCCCATCGGCCTGGACCGCGAGCACGGTGCAGGACTTCACCGGCTGCCCGTCCAGCAGAATGGTGCACGCTCCGCAGTGGGTGGTGTCACAGCCGATGTGAGTCCCGGTCAACCTCAGGTTTTCCCGGAGCAGGTGCACCAGGAGGAGACGCGACTCGACCGTCGCTTGATGCTCCACCCCGTTCACCGTGACTTTGATGGTGTGCGTCGCCATGACTAGTGACCTCCCGCCCGCGCGGTTGCCTTCTTGAGGGCGCGACCGGCGAGCACGCGCCCCATCTCCTTTTTGTAGTCGGTCTCCCCGCGTCGGTCGGCGCTGGGCGACGTCGCCTCGGCCGCGGTCCGCGCCGCCGCCTCGAGCGCCGCCGCGTCCGGCTTCTTCCCGATGAGTTGCTTCTCGGCGGCGGTGGCCCGCACTGCCGTCGGACCGACGTTGGTTAGGGCCAGGCCGACCTGTTCCACCGCGCCCGACGTCCCCAGCGTGACGTAGGCCGCGGCAGCGGCAGTGGCGTAGTCACCCACCTTGCGCTCGAACTTGACGTAGGCCCCGCCGCTTCGGGGCGCCGGCATGGGGATGCGTATCTCGGTCACAATCTCGTCCGGTTGGAGCGCGGTGGAGAACAGCCCGCGAAAGAATTTGTCGATGGGGATGACGCGCTCGCCCTTCGGACCGGTGGCCACCACTTGGGCTTGTAGGACGAGCATGGTCGCCGGGTGGTCGTTGCCCGGGTCGCCGTGGGCGAGGTTGCCCCCCACCGTGGCCATGTTGCGCACCAACGGGTCGGCGATGACCAGGACGGTGTCGAGGAGGATGGGGTAGCGCGTCCGGATGAGCTCGGAGTGCTCGAGGGCGGACTCGCGCGTCCGTCCGCCGATGCGAAGCATGCCGCCCGCCTCCTTAATGTACTCGAGCCCCGGGATGCGGCCGATGTCCACCAGGTGGCTGGCCTGGCCGAGGCGCAGCTTGAGCAACGGCAGGAGGCTTTGGCCTCCGGAGAGCACCTTGGCGCCGTCGCCGAACTTGGTGAGCAAGGCCACCGCTTCGGAGAGGCTATTCGGTGCGTGGTAGTCGAAGGCAGCTGGGATCATATTTCGCTCCTCAGCAACAGGGGACGCTTCAGCGCGACAACACAAACCACAGAAGGGCGACGACGATGAGGACCGCGACCCAGAAGACGGGACGCTGGGCCAGCCGTTTGGCGGCCCGACGAGCGGCCGTCCCACCGAGCGCGACGACGTCCAATGCCGGAGCCGCGGCGCTGACCGGCGCGGAGGCCGCCTCGGAAGGGCTCGGTGCGGCCGCATTGGCCGGGGCTTCGAGCTCGCTGCGCATCCGCTCGGAAAACATCTGAAAAATTTGGTCACTGACGTCCTGGACCATCCCCCGGCCCATTTGCGCCAGCAGCCCGGTAATATTGACTTGGGAGACAGCGGTGACTTCGGTCTGGCCGCCACCGACGTCGCGGACGCTGCTGGTGAGTTGCAGCTCGGCGCCCCCCTTGCCCCGGATGTCCTGGCCCGAGGCTCGAATCTCTGCCGTCCGGGTGCTGGGGTCGAGCCGCTCGAACGTCACCTTCCCCTTGTAGCTGGAGGAGACGGGACCGACTTTCACCGTCATTGTCCCAGTGTACGTCTTGTCGTCCAGCTGCTCGCCGATGGCGGCGCCGGGAAGACAGCGGGCGACGCGCTGCGGGTCGGTGAGAAACGTCCACACCGCCGCGGGGGCGGCCTTCACGGTGAACGTCTTGGTGATTTCCATCGCCATGGACTTTAGCCAGCCTTGCTGGGTGCGCCGTGGGGTGCGGGCGCCTTGAGGTACGTCTGGGGAGCCGCGAGAAATTTCTCCCGGCAGCGGGGGTTACAGAAATAGTAGGTCTGCCCGGCGTGCTCGCCGACGTGGCGCGCAGTGGCCACCACTACGGTCATGCCGCACACCGGGTCGAGCTCCTCGCGCTCGACCGCCACCGGCTCGGCCGAGGCGGTGTCGGCCCGGAGCCGCAACAGCTGCACCACCTCGGCGAGAATGCTGAGGGCCACTTCCTCTGGAAGCCGCGCGCCGAGGTCCAGGCCAGCGGGACTCTTCACGCGCTCCAGCGCTTCGGCTGTCACGCCGCGCGAGAGCAGCGCTTCGCGCAGCTGAGCGAAGCGGGTGCGACTGGCCACCACGCCCAGGTAGGAGGGCCGCGCGGCAAGCGCCGCGGCCACCGACGCCTCGTCGTCCTCGCCCATGGTGGCCACCACGGCAAACAGTCGCGTCGCTGCCTCCCCGGAGGGCGCCTGCAGCTCGGGCGCGGACAGGTTGCTGAATGTCCGGTCTGCGCCTTGGATGGCGCCGGGCGCGGCGTGCCGGTCCACCACGTCCACTGCATAGCCGAGTCCCTTGCCGAGCTGGGCCAGCGCCCGCACCACCGGGGAGAGCCCGAACAGAAGCAGCCGCGGTGCAGGAAGGATGGGCTCCAGGTAGATGTCCACGCTGCCTCCGCTCTGGCACGTCATGGGGAGCGCGGTGATGCCCGGCCGCTGCTCCTGCACTGGCTGCGGGGACAGGGAGAGCAAACGTGGACGGCCGTCGAGAAGCGCCCGACGTGCCTCGCGCTTCACCGTCGGCTGGGTGCAGTTTCCCCCGAGCCAGCCATGGTACCCCCCCTCCCGGGTGATGAGGGCCATGTCCCCCTGCTGTGCCGAGCTGTAAGACTCGCGCCGCACCACGATGGCCAGCACGAAGGGCTCGCCTCGCCGCGCCAGGTCCGCCGCCAGC
The DNA here is from genome assembly GCA_052147975.1 of Myxococcaceae bacterium. Lineage (GTDB taxonomy): Bacteria > Myxococcota > Myxococcia > Myxococcales > Myxococcaceae > JADGRA01. Next base: position 4,315 of record JBKQJL010000147.1, on the reverse strand, counting down.
TGGAGGAGCTCGGCGCGCACGCTCAGCGCCCCCCCAGTTCGGCCAAGGCCGCGTCCAAGTCCGCCGGGACGTCCAAATCCGCGAGCGCCGAAGCCGGCCAAGGCACTTGGACACTCTCCAGCCGGTGACGCTTCACCACACGCTTGCCGCAGCCGTCGCCCTCGAGGGCGAGGAGCTCGGCAAACAGAGACCTCTCGTAGAGCATCGGTGGGGCGTCCACTCCCTCGTAGCTGGAGACCACCAGCGGGGAGGTCCCGGCCCGGTAGCGCTCGACGACGGTCCGCACCATGTCCGAGGTGACAAAGGGCATGTCCGCGAGCATCACCAGCGCAGCCTGCGCCTCCGCCGGCACCGCAGCAATGCCGCAGCGCACCGAGGTGTTGATGCCTTGGGCGTAGGCCGGGTTGAGCACCGGCGTGTAGCGCAGCCCGCGTAGCTCGGCCTGGACACGCTCCTGCTCGTGGCCCAGCACCACCAAGAGCGGCTCAAGCCCCGCGGCAAGCGCCGTCTCCACGGCCCGCCGGACGACGCTCTGCTTGCCCAGTGGCAGAAGCAGCTTGTTCCGCCCCATCCGGCTGGACGTTCCAGCGGCGAGGACGACGCCGGCGACGACGGCGTTGCGATGCTCAACGGGCATGGCATCCCCGCTTCGGCGAGGGCTTCGCCGTGGCCGACTGCAGCCCCGCGGCCCAACGGCAGCGCGGGCGGGCCCGCCGGGGAGCCGTCTGGTGGTGTTCCAGCACCTGCCCTCCACCAACATGCGCTGTAAGTCTCGTATTCTCGTGCTGTTCGACTTGTCAACGTGCAAACTGAGTGGACAGTTGGACTGCGACACCAACCGGAGGGGACATGCGCATTGGAGTTCCGCGAGAGACCCTCGAGGGCGAGCGCCGGGTCGCGCTGGTTCCTGACGCAGTGAGTCGGCTGGTGAAGGCCGGCGTCGAAGTGGTTGTCGAAGTGGGGGCAGGCCTGGCTGCGTTTGCTCCGGACGAAGCGTACGCCAAGGCCGGCGCGCGGCTTGCACCCGCCGAAGAGGTCTGGAGTCGCAGCGACCTCGTCGCCAAGGTGCGTCGCCCGACGGACGCGGAAGTGTCTCGGCTACACGACGAGGGGGCCGCGGTGGTCGCGCTGTTGGGCACCGGTCCCACCGAGGGGCTTCTGGCGCGGCTCAACCAGCACAAGGCGGCGTTTCTGGCGCTGGAACGGGTGCCGCGCATCACCCGCGCTCAGTCCATGGACGTGCTTTCCTCGCAGGCCACCGTGGCTGGCTACAAGGCCGTGCTAATCGGCGCCGGCGAACTCCCCCGGCTGTTGCCGATGCTGACGACGGCCGCCGGAACGCTGGCCCCCGGACGTGTCTTCGTGCTGGGGGCGGGCGTGGCGGGGCTTCAGGCCATCGCCACCGCCAAGCGCCTCGGGGCGGTGGTGTCGGCGTTCGACATTCGCGCCGCGGCTGCCGAGCAGGTGAAGAGCCTGGGCGCCTCGTTTGTGAGCGGAGAGTTGGCTTCGGCCGAGGCGCAGACCGCGGGCGGCTATGCCAAGCAGCAGACGGCGGACGAGCGGGCCCGCACCCTGGCCGCCATCGCCGAGCACCTACCCTCGGTCGACCTCGTCATCGGCACGGCACAAGTGCCGGGCAAGCCCGCCCCGGAGCTCATCACCGGGGCCATGCTGCAGCGCATGAAGCCAGGCAGCGTGGTGGTGGACTTGGCCGCCGAGACGGGGGGCAATTGTGCCGTTACCCGACCGGGCGAACGGGTGGAGGTTGACCAGGTGCTGGTGCTCGGTCCGCTCAACGTGGCGGCCAGCGTCCCCATCCACGCCAGCCAGATGTTCAGCCGCAACGTCCTGACACTCGTTCAGCACCTGGTGAAGGACGGCAAGCTGGTGCTCGACCCAAGCGACGAAATCACCCGCGCCATGCTGCTGACGTACCGAGGAGAGGTGTTCGCACCATGACTCCGACTGCCATCATCCAGCTGTACGTCTTCGTGCTCGCCGGCTTCGTCGGTTACCTGGTCATCACCCGGGTCCCGCCCCTGCTCCACACCCCACTCATGTCGGCAACCAACGCTATCTCCGCCATTTCCCTGGTGGGCTCGCTGGTGGTGGCCGGCGCGAACCGCGGGACGGCCAGCGCGGTGCTGGGCTTCATCGCGGTCACCGCGGCCACCATCAACGTGGTCGGCGGGTTTCTCATCACCGACCGGATGCTGCGGATGTTCCGGCGCCACGAGCTTCCCCCAGCGGAGAAGAAGTGAGTCGCGAACTCGGCATTCAGGCGATTTACCTCGCCTCCTCCATCCTCTTCATCCTCGGGTTGAAGAGTCTGACGCGCCCCGAGCATGCGCGCCGGGGCATGCAGCAGGCTGCGGTGGGAATGTTGTTGGCCATCGTCGGCACGCTGTTTCAGCAGGACATTGTCCGCTTCGACTGGATTGCCGGGGGGCTCATCCTCGGCACGGTCATCGGCTACCCGCTCGGCATGTTCGTTCCGATGACGGCCATGCCACAGCGAATTGCCATCTCGCACCTCTTTGGCGCGCTGGCGGCCACCCTGGTGGGCGTGGCCGAGTACTGGCACGGGGGCCACGGCATCGGCCACGGGCAGATGGCGGCGCTCGGCTTCGAGGTGCTCTTCGGGGCGCTCACCGTCACCGGCAGCTTCATGGCCTTCGGAAAGCTGCAGGAATTCATCACCGGCAGGCCGGTCACCTTCCGCGGCCAGAACGCCATCAACCTGACCCTCTTTGCAGTGACGTTCGGCCTGTTCTGCTACCTCATCTTCTTCCCCACGGCGACGCTGCTCTTCTACTTGATGATTGCCCTGGCGCTCTGCATCGGCGTGTTGTTGGTGCTCCCCATCGGCGGGGCGGACATGCCGGTGGTGGTGTCGCTGCTCAACTCCTATGCCGGCCTGGCGTCCAGCGCCACCGGCTTCGCCATCGGCAACAACGTCCTCATCATCGCCGGCGCCCTGGACGGCGCGAGCGGCTTCTTACTGAGCATCATCATGAGCAAGGCGATGAACCGCTCCTTCGGCAACGTGCTGTTCGGCGCCTTCGGCGCCCCGCAGGTCACCGCCGGCGCGAAGACTGCCGAGGGACTGAGTGTCCGCTCCGTCAGCGCCGAGGACGCGGCCATGCGGCTCGGCTACGCGAGCAAAGTCATCTTCGTCCCCGGGTATGGGATGGCGGTGGCCCAGGCGCAGCACCAGGTGCGCGAGCTGGCCGAGCTCATCGAGAAGAAGGGCGGCGAGGTGAAGTTCGCCATCCACCCGGTGGCTGGCCGCATGCCGGGACACATGAACGTCCTCCTCGCCGAAGCCGACGTTCCTTACGACAAGCTGTACGACATGGAGGCCATTAACTCGGCCTTTCCGGAGACGGACGTGGCGGTGGTGATTGGGGCCAACGACGTCGTCAACCCAGCAGCGCGCAATGACACGAAAAGCCCCATCTACGGAATGCCCATCCTCGACGTGGACAAGGCCAAGTCGGTCATCGTCCTGAAGCGCAGCATGAATCCGGGCTTCGCTGGCATCGAGAACGAGCTCTTCTACAATGACAAGACGTCGATGCTCTTCGGCGATGCCAAAGCGTCGTTGAGCAAGCTCGTCTCCGAGGTCAAGGCGCTCTAGGCGGGCCTGCAGCCGAAGTGCTTGCGCCACACACATGCAGCGTCCGCTCAGTCGGCCTTGGACGTCGGGCCGTCCTGTCGGCAGCCGTCGGCTGCCTTCTGGTTGGCTGCGCAACCTCTGCACCACCGGCTGCTTTCTCGGTGACAGCCGACGCGGGGACTATCGCCGCCGACGCCGAGCAGCCTCCTGCCCTGAGGCTTCCCCCGGGCGTCCACCCAGTGCGTGAGGCGCTCGCCCTGCGTCTCGTCCCGGAACAGTCCACCTTCTCCGGCACGGCCACCATCGAGGTAGAATTCGACCAAGCGGCGGACCATTATTGGCTTCACGCCAAGGGGCTCAGCATCGAGGAGGCCGGGTTGCAGTCCGGCGCCACTCCGCTCGCGGTGACGGCCAGCGCACGCCGGGGAGACTTCCTGCTCATCCGACTCGGCGTGCCCTTTGGCCCGGGCCAGGCCCAGCTTCAGCTCCGCTACCACGGGCTAGTGGACCCCGAGCGGAGCCGCGGCATCTACCGCGTGGACGAGGGGACGACCGCCTACCTCTACACCTTCTTCGAGCCGGTGGACGCGCGCCGCGCCTTTCCGTGCTTCGTCGAGCCCTCCTTCAAAATCCCTTGGACGCTGTCGCTCACTGTCCCCAGCGCCGACGTGGCCTTCGCCAACGCCCCGGCCGTCT
>JBKQJL010000146.1:0-17176 GCA_052147975.1 Myxococcaceae bacterium | reverse complement strand
TCGGGAATTTAACCCACCGAGCGTGCACGCATTTCTCAATGAAGCGCCGCCACGCGTTTCGGCACCAAGCCCCGCGGGAGTTGAGGGGTCAGCCAGCGACTTCTCAGCCAAACAGCGTGCCGACTTCCCGCAACAACAACAAGACGACGGCCGACAACTCCAGCCCGCTTCCCAAGGCATCCCCAAGGAGCTGCGTGTCACCCGCCCAGGGCCCGGCTGAGGGCCGAGCGCGCCCGCAGCTCCTGGTAGCGCGCGCGCACTGCATGCAGCTTCGACTGCGTCAACGCGGACTGCGCGTCGAGGACGTCGGTGGTGGTGGCTGCCCCGGCTTGTGCCATGGCGGCGGTGACGCGAAAGGCTTCCTCTGCCTCCTCGATGGTTTGCTGTGCCACTTGGACGGCGTGGGCGGCCGCGCGCTCCTCGGCCATGCGGCGCAGGACGTCGAGCCTCACCTGGGCTCGAACGCTGTCGACCTTGGCGTCGGCGGCGGCCTCCCGTTCAGACGCGGCACGCGCCTGGTAGTAGGTTGTACCCCAATCCCAAAGCTGCCAATTCAGGGTGAAACCGAGAACGTAGTAGTTGGGAGGGATGCCGGAGAGTCCCTGCACCCGGAGGTAGGCCGCCGTCGCATTCACTTCCGGCAACAGCTTCAGCTCTGACGACACGCGGCCGTCATGGGCGGCCTGGCTCTCCTTGGAGACGGCGTGGACTTCAGACCGCTGCGCGAGCGCTTCGGCTTGGGCTTGCGAGGCGTCCACTGGCACGGGAAGGCGCTCCAACTCCACCGGCTCCGCGAAGTCCACACCCTCCTGGTCTGCTGACAAGCCCATGAGGGTGAGGAGGGACGCCCGCGAGATTTGCTCTTGGACGTCTGCTTGCATCCGGTCCTGGTCGGCGTTGGCGAGTGCCACCTTGACGCGCAGCAAGTCTCCCCGCGTCAGCACCTTGTCGACGAGCTTGGCCTCGGTCACCTGCACCTGGGCCTGCAGCTGCTCATAGCTTCCTTGCGCGATGTTTCGCTCGGCGCGAGCCTCGAGCAACGCCAGCAGCGCTGATTCCACCTGCTCGCGCACCTGGCCCTCCAGCGTGCGCACACCGTCCACCGAGGCGTCGGCACGCTCGGAGGCCGAGGCGTACTCGTAAGAGAGGTGCAGCAGCCCAAGCAGCGGTTGGGAGGCGGTCACCAGGCCGAGTCCCACGTTGACGCCGCTGATGGAAATGGGCTGCGCCGCCGTGCCCCCGCTCCCGGCGCCGCCCACCACCCCCGCCAAGCTGAGCTTCTCCGGAGATGTCACGTCCGCATAGGCGCCCGCGATGCTCACCGACGGCAGCAGACGGCCCCGAGCCGACCAGGCATCGGCGCGATCTGCGCCGGCCAGCGAGCGCCGACCGCGCAAGTCCGGGTTGCGGCTGAGGGCGGTCTGCACCGCCTCCTCGAGCGTGAGTGTCCCAGAAGGGACTCGGTCCTCGGCCAAGCCCGCGGCAGGCAGGAGCGCCCACGTCCAGGCCAACAGGGCACCTCGAAGAGCCCTTACGCCCATGACCACCCTCCTTGGGTGAGGTGACGCGCCTGAAGCGGCTTGGCGCGCGCCCCGGGCTTGAGAGTGGGCGCTGGATGGGCGACCACGAGGTCTCCCACCGCGAGGCCCTCGAGCACCTCGGTTTGAAGGGGACCGCGGTGCCCCACCGCCACTTTGCGGATGACCGCCCGTCCGCCCTCGAGCACGAAGACTGCCCAGCCGTTGTCCTGACGGAACAGCGCGCTGGTGGGAATTTGCGCCACCGCTTCACCCGACCACAGCAGAATGGTCGCCTCGAGGGCGAAGCCGTCTCCCAAAAGCGAGGTCCCCACCGCTTTGTCGTCGAAGTCCAAGAGGACGTTCACCCGTTGCTCCTCGACGCCGAGGGCCGACAGGTGGGTGAACGCCGCCGGTTCCACCCGGCGCACGTGAGCCTGCAGCTGCCCTTCCCCGCCCCAATGGGAGAGCGTCGCCGCCATCCCCGGCCGAACCGGCACGACGTCCTGTGACAAAAGCTGCACCACCACCTCGAGCGAGGCTGGGTCACCCAACTCGAGCAGCGCCTCTCCGGTGGGGACCACCCCGGCGCTTTCGCGCAGCACATGGAGAACCCTGCCCCTGATGGGAGAGGTGAGCTCGAATTGCTCGTGAGCCCCGGACTGGTTGTTGTTGAAGCTTCCCATCGCCGCTTGCGCCTCCTCCACCCCGTGCGCGGCCACTTTCTCCGCAAAGCGCAACGACTCGAGCTCGCTCTCGCGGATTCGGTTCTCTGCCTCGGCCTGCTCGAGCTGGAGCGGCGGCAGCGCCTGCTTGGACACCAAATCGCGGGTCCGCAAGAGATTGCTCGCCGCGAGGCTGGCCGCGGCTTCCGCTCGGGCAATGGCGGCGAGAGCTTCGCGGTGGGCATCCTTGGCCGAAGCGAGCTTGTCCTCTGCCACCTTGCGGTAACGAGGGTCGAGCATCGGGCTCGGCAGGGGTAGCAGCCGGGCGAGAACTGTCCCCGGCTCGACGGCATCTCCGGCGTGGAGCTCGATTCGAGCCAGCGTGCCGGCCACTGGAGTCGAAACGGTATAGCGCTCGCGCACCCGCGTCTTTCCCTCTTCCTCGATGGTCTGGCGGAAAGGTCCGCGGACAACGCGCGCTACTTCGACCTCGAGCGCCCTGGGCCAGAGACCCCAGAGAAGAAGTGCGAGAAGGGCCACGCCGACTGCACCGAAGAGTAGCCTTCTCTTCATGACTGCCTCCTAATCACGCGCCTTGAGGACCGACACGAGGTCGAGCCGGTCGGCGGCGCGGCGCACCACCCAGGCGCTGAGCGTCCCGGCGACGAGGACAATGGCGGCCGCCTCGACACCGGCGCGGAAGGAAAGCACCGCGGGCAGCCGGAAGAATTCCGCCGGAATGCTCCGCATGGTCGCCATGCCGAAGAGAAAACCCAGGGGCACTCCGAAGAGGATGCCGAGGACAAGTTGCACCGCCTGTTCGCCCACCAGCACCACCGCCATTTCGCCCCGGGTGAAGCCCAGGATGCGAAGCGTGGCCAAATCACGGCTCCGCGTCGCCAGGGCGATGCGGGCGTTGTTGAAGACCATCCCGGTGGCGATGATGGCGGCGAAAACCATCAGCAGCAGCTGAAGAGCCTGTAGGGCGTCTGCCTCTTCGACCAGGAACTGCGCTTGGTCGGCGTCGGGGCGACTGATGCTGGCCACGCCGGGAATGCGCCCCAGGCGTCTGGAGATGTCGGGAAGTCTCTGTCGCTCAACCGCCAGCACCGCTCCGGATGCGGCCGGCGCCGCCCCGAGCTGCCGGTCCAACTCCGAAAGGTCCAGGTAGGCGCTCAGGCCGGCGAAGTCCTCGACGAAGGCCGTGACGGGGAGACGGAAGCGGCGGCGCCCGGCTTCCAGGACCTCCACCTCGACTTCCACTCCCACGCCAACCCCGAGGATGTCGCGCAGCGGCCGGGACAGGGCCAGCCCTCCAGCGGGTAGCCGCAGGGGCTTGCCTTGGATGTCCCGCGGTCGGCGCAGGACTGCCTCCGGCGCGACTCCCACCAGTGTCACCTCCCGCTCATGCCATCCGGCACGGAGTCGGACGGGCACCAGGCGCAGCGGCTCGGCGTAGTCCACGCCCGGGACGTCTTGGAGCGCATGAAGCACGCTGGCCGAGGTGGGATGGTCAAAGCCGAGGGTGACGTCCTCCGCCTGCACCTTGGTGAATTGCACCTCCAGCGCTCGGTCGAGCGAGTCGCTGAGCGTGCTACCGACGAGCAGGATGGACGTGGCGAAGGCCACCGACAGCGCGGAAAGCAAGAGGCGCAGCGGGTGGCGCTCAATGTCCCGAAGCACCATCCGGCCGGCAACCCCCACCAGGCGGTCGAGCCTCAGCCGCTCGACCAGCGTCGGCTTGAAGCTCTCGGGCGGCTCGGGCTGCATCGCCTCTGCCGCCGGCAGAGCCACCACCCGGCGGACGGCGAAGAAGGCTCCAGCAGCCCCAGCCAACAGACTCGCCGCGAGGCCGGCGCCTGCCGCGGCGGCGTCAAAACGAAAAGTGGCGATGGGCAAGCTAAAGAAGCGGATGAGGACCTGCAGCATGTATCCACTGGCGACAGCTCCCAACCCCACACCCAGCGCACCGCCCAACAGGCACACCACCAGGGCCAGCAGCAGGTAATGGCGCACCAACACCCCGCTCGAGAAACCCAGCGCCTTGAGCGTGGCGATTTGCTCGCGCTGCGTGCCGATGATGCGGGACAGCACCAAATTCAAGAGGAAGGCTGCCACGGCCAGGAAGAGCACCGGCAGGAGGCGGGCCATGCTCTTCCACTGTTCGAGCTTCAGGGTGAGAAAGTTGTTGGATGCTTGCCGGTCGCGACCTACCGCGCCAAGACCTCCGTAGGGCTCCAGCAGCCGGTCCACCGCCGGGAGGACGTCCTCCGGGTTCGCATTGGCACGCAACCCCAAGACGACATCATTGAAGGACCCGGGCAGCCCCATCCCGTCGGCGAGAGCTTGCCGCTCCATCCACAGGACGCCCACGTGCTGCTCGTCCGGGATGTGGGTGCGTGGGTTAGCGATGTAGACGAACTCGGGAGACAACGCGATGCCCACCACGCGGAGCGGGATTTCATGCCCCCCCAGCACCGCGGTGAGCACGTCGCCGACGTGAAGCCCCCGGGCCACGGCGAAGGCCTCGCTGACCGCAACCTCCCTCGAGCTTCCAGGCGCCGGAGGGCGCCCCTCCCGTAGGAGGAGCTCGTTGAGCCGCGTCCCGACCAGGCCTTGGAGCGAAACGAAACGTCCGAGGAGAGGCTCGGCAACGCCGGGTAGCTCCAGCCGAAAGTCGCCAACGACGCGGCCCTCGACTTGGGCCACGCCAGGAATCTCCTCCAGCCGGCTCAAGAGGGAGAGGGGCGCGCGGTCCAGGTGAGCAAAGAGGTCGGCAAAGCGCGTCTGCGCGTAGTAGCTGTCGCGCGCAGCTTCGAGCGAGCGAACCAACGTCAGAAACACCACCAAGGTCGCGATGCCGCACGCCACCACCAACGAAATGGTGATGACCTGCCCTCGCAGCTTCCCCAAATCACGCACCAGTTTTTGATCGAGCATCTTCACCAGCTGATGTCCGCCGGGCGCAAGCGTTGGCCATTGACTGTGTCGATGGCGATTCGACCATCGCGCAGGGTGACCACCCGGTCGGCCATTTGCGCGATGGCCGCGTTGTGGGTGACCAGTGCCGTGGCGGTGCGAAGCTCTTGGTGGACGCTCTCGAGCGCCGCCAGGACGACCCGGCCCGTGGCGGCATCGAGCGCCCCGGTGGGTTCGTCGCAGAGCAGAATTTCGGGTCGCTTGACGATGGCCCGCGCGATGGCAATCCGCTGTTGCTCCCCGCCCGAGAGCTGGGAGGGGAAATGGTCCTTCCGGCCGCCGAGCCCCACCCGCTCCAATGCCTCGTCGGGGCTCATCGGGTTTGCCGCAATTTCCGCCACCAGGGCCACATTCTCCCGGGCGGTGAGGCTGGGGATGAGGTTGTAGAATTGGAAGACGAAGCCCACGTGCGCCCGCCGGTAGCGCGTCAGCGCGGCCTCATCCAGCTGGGACAGCTCCTCTCCTCGGTACGAGATGCTGCCTTGGGTTGGTGTGTCGAGGCCTCCCAGGATGTTGAGCAGCGTGGATTTGCCGCTGCCGGACGGTCCGAGCAGCACCACCAACTCGCCCTCCCGCAGCGAGAAGTCGACGTCGCGCAGCGCGTGGACGATGACCTCGCCCATCGCGTAGTCCTTCGTGAGGCGACTGGCGGTGAGGAGAATGGAGCCCTTCACCGTGGCGCCCGGGGGGCTCATGGCGCATCCGGTGCGGCTCGACGGCGCGGCTCGACCAGTCGTCGAAAGGTGTCCAGCGCCAGTCGCGCGTGCTCCTGGAGCGCCTCGGAAGTCAGTTCCCCTTTGCTCAGCAGCCGCTCGTCCACCGCCTGGTCGGCCGCCTCGGCGATGGCGAGTAGCCAGTCGAGGTCGATGTCGGTGCGAACACAGCCGAGGGAGCGCCCGCGCTCGAGCAGCGCTCGCTGCCGGCCAACCACCCTGTCCACCAACTCCTGGAAACGTGGCCGCGGCCGTCGCCAGAAGGCCCACAAGTCGCGGGCCAGCGCGACCAGCGCAGGGTGTCGAGCGGCCGCCGAGGCGAGCGCACCCGAGAAGGCTTCGACGGCCGGCCAGAAGCTGTCGCGACTTAGCTGCTGCAGGGCAAGCGGCGGCAGGTCCCGCTCAAAGCGCTCCCACACCTCCTCGACGACAGTGGCGAAGAGGTCCTCCTTATCGGCGAAGTAATAGTAGTAGGAGCTCTTCCCGAAGCCCGCCGTGGCCAGAATCTCGTTGAGGGACGCCCCTGCAAAGCCGTGCTCGGCGAATTGCGCCACCGCGACGTCCACCAGCTGGCGCCGCTTCTCGGGCTCCAGGCCCCGGTAGCGCGGTAAGGGCACCGTTGTAGACTAGTGGTTCGAACCACCGGCCGCCAGCGTGGCACCTGGCTCGGCTGGGCCCGAGAGGCGCCAGCCGCGCCCGTGGGCTGCTGTGCGGACGGGCGCCTCTTTCCGCGCCGGGAACACTCAGCCCAGCGCTCGCATGGCCAGGGCGCACAGCGCTTCGCGACGCCCCGGCGGACGGCTGGCGTGCAGCACCATTAGTGGGGCGGCCCCGTCGGGGCGAAGCCCCAGCGCCGTCCCCCACGCCAGCAGGCTTGGAAACTCCTCCGGGACGTCGATGCGGAGCGGCCCACGGTGGCCGTTGGCAAGCTCCCCCGCGAGCGCGATGGCCAGTTGGGTGTCAGCCGCGACGATGGGACCCAGCGTTCGCCGCGGCCCGACCGACCACCCGAGGCCATAACCCAAAAGATGCTCCCCGTCCTCGGCCACCCGCGCCTCCTCGGCCAAGGCCAGAAGCGCTTTGAGGTGCGCTGGCCGAGGTCCGCCGAAGGCGAGCGCGTCGAGTCGGGCCACCTGCGCCAAATCAGCCGCTTCCATGCGCCGAAGCCGCCGGCCCCCAAGCGGCGGGCAAACCGCCCGCACCGAAGGCTCGCCGGTGAGGCGGCGCACCGCGCCGGCCACGCCGAAACCAAGCTGCGCGTAGAGCCCTCGCCCCTGCTCGGAGGCGTAGAGGAAAACGGGGACGCTCCCCGCGCGCTCCAGCGCCCGCTCCATGAGGGCCCGCCCCAAGCCCTGCCGGCTCCACGCTGGAGTGACGCCGAGCAGTCCAATGCTCGCTGCCGCGTCGCCGAAGCGGCTGAGGACGACGCTGCCCGCCAGCGAGCCGTCCGGCGCGTCCACCCCGAACCCCTCGCCATGCGAGAGGAGCAACTTCCACTTCGGCCTTTCCCACGGCCAGCGGATGGCGGCACACAGCCCCTCGCACCGAGACAAGTCCTCCAGCGTCAGCGGGCGAACCAGCGGGCGGCGCCTCACCCCAACACCTCGGCGAAAAAGCGACGGAGGTTCAGGCCGAGCACCTTCTCCACCAGTCGCCACGGGTGGCCCCGCGCCAACAGCAGCTCGGTAAGCCGCGGCAAGTCGCGCACGTCGCGCATGCCGCGTGGCAGCGAAACGAAGCCGTCATAGTCGCTCCCGAGGCACACCGCGTCCTCGCCCGCCACCTGGAGAGCATGCTCCACGTGCCGGGCGACGTCCGTCAGCCCCCGGCCACCGAGGTACTCGGTGCCAAAGAGAATTCCCACCACCCCCCCGCGGTCCGCGAGCCGGCTCAGCGCACCGTCACTGAGGTTGCGCCAGCTGCCAGACGCGCCCCGCACCCCGGTGTGTGAGCAGAAGACCCTGGCCTGCCGTTGGACCAGGAGCGCCTCGAGGAGCCTCGGCGAGGCGTGCGCCACGTCGACCGCCAAGCCGGCAGCGCCCATGGCCTGCACCACTTCGGCCCCGAAGCCAGAAAGCCCCCGGGCCCGCATGCCTGGCGTCGAGGCGCCCCCCAGGGCGTTGGAGGACAGGTGGGTGAGGCTGAGGAAGCGGACGCCCTGTGCGGCGACCTCCGCCACTCGCTCCAGGCGCCCCTCAAGGGCATGGCCCCCCTCAATGCCGAGGACACAGGCCAGGGCGTCCGAGCGCTCGGCGGCCTCCAACTCCGCACGCCGAGTCACCAGCCGGGCCCCGGCGGCCGGGTCGGCGCAAAAGTCGCGGAGCTGGGAGATTTGAAATTGCGCCCGCGCCCAGGGACTCCGGCGCGCCGCTTTGGGCCAGCCCCTCCATGCGGCGAACGGCCGAAACCCCCCCACCCAAGGGAAGCCCTCAGTGACGATGGTGAAGGCCTGCAGCCGGACGCCGGCCTCGCGAAGGCGGACGAAGTCCAGGTGTCCACCCCGTTGTCGGACCCGGAGGTCGCGGTTCCACAGCAGGCTGTCGGCGTGCGCGTCGGCGACGTAGGCCTTTTGGTGCAAGGAGGTGGGGTCCACAGGGGCCAGGCCCGAAGGTTAGACTGAAGCGCGGAATGAAGCCCGAGCCAAGACTCCTCGCAACCGACGTCGAGCCGATGCTCGTCTCTCGGGAGGAACTGCGCTTCGACTTCCACGGTGCGAAGTTCCGGCTTCCACGCGATGCGGCGTTGCTCGGCTGGGTGACGGACCAATTCCTCTATGGCGAGGTGACCGGCATCCAATGTGGCCATTGGCTGTATGCCGCTCCCAGCCTGGAAGCAGCAGCCTTCTTCGCCCGACAAGCGACGGAGGAGCTGACGCACGTGCGCGTCTTTCTGCGCCTGCACGCCTTGCTGGGGACACGGCCCGGCCCGCCCCACCCGGTCGTGCGCTGGCTGTCCACCGGAAGCATGGGCCGCGACTTCGCCGAGCACGTCAGCACCGAGATGGCGGTCGGCGAGGGCATGGTGCTGGCCGTCTTCCAGGCACTCATCGACACCGTCGACGAGCCGGCCATCGTCCGTCTGCTCGAGGGTGCCGCCCGCCAAGAGGAGCGCCATGTCGCCTTTGGCGAGCAGCAAACCTGCGCCCTGGTGCAGAAGCGCGCCTCGCTTGCTCCCGTCCTCCTCGGGATGAACCTCCTGTCGCTGCTCGCGCTTCCGCGGCTGGCGCGCCACGTCCAACGGCGGCTCGGCGGGGACCACGAAGTGCTCTCGCAGGCGGAGGCCTTTCTTGCCCATGTGGTGCGGCTCACCGAGCTTCGCCTGCAGCGGATGGGGCTCCTTCGAGGAAGCCTGAAAGACCTCGGAGGCGGGCGCCGCGCCTGGCTTCTGGCCCGGGCACAGCTGCACCGGCAAGCAGCGCGATTCCGGCGAACGCGCCGGCTGACCGACAGCTACCTCGAAGACCCAAGTCTCCGGGCCCCGTGAACTCCGGAGGCCATCCCGTGCAAGTCGTCGTCAACGGCGAGCGGCGCGAGGCGCCCGAGGGCACCACTGTCCTCAAGCTCCTCCAGATGCTTGGCATCCGAGGCCGAGTGGCGGTGGAGCGCAATGGCACCATTCTGCGCCAGGCCGAGCACGCCGAAACCCGGCTTGCCGAGGGCGACGTGCTGGAGGTGGTGACCTTCGTGGGCGGCGGGGCGTAAAACGGGGGGCTATGGACGACGCCCTAGTCATCGCCGGAAAGCGCTTTAGCTCGCGGCTACTCATCGGCACCGGGAAGTACCCAAGCTTCGAGGTGATGAAGCAGTGCCACGAGGCGTCGGGCGCACAGTTGGTCACCGTTGCCGTTCGCCGCCTGGACCTGAAGGCCGAGGGCGCAGCGTCCTTGCTCAGCTGGATTGACACCACAGCCCTCACCCTGCTTCCCAACACCGCCCTCTGTTACACCGCCGACGACGCAGTGCGGACGTGTCGGCTGGCCCGGGAACTCGGGATGAGCCATTGGGTCAAGCTCGAGGTGCTGGGCGACGAGAAGACGCTCTTTCCGGACGTCGAGCAGACGCTGGCCGCCGCCCGGACGCTCGTCAAGGAGGGTTTCGTCGTCCTGCCCTACACCACCGATGACCTGATTGTTGCCCGCAAGCTCGAGGACGCCGGCTGCGCTGCTGTCATGCCACTGGCAGCGCCCATTGGCTCGGGGCTGGGCATCCGCAACCCCCACAACCTTCGACTGCTCCGCGAGGTGGTGAAGGTGCCGGTCATCGTCGATGCCGGCGTCGGGACGGCCTCCGACGTGGCCGTGGCCATGGAGCTGGGCTGCGACGGGGTCCTCCTCAATACCGCCGTGGCCGGAGCCCGGGACCCGGTGCGGATGGCGCGGGCGATGAAGTTGGGCGTGGAAGCCGGTCGCCAGGCCTTTCTCGCAGGCCGCATTCCCCGCAAGGCCTACGGCTCGGCGTCGAGTCCCCTGGACGGACTGGTGGCCTGAGGAGCCCGCCGCCTGCGCCTGCTTCTCGTCACCGACTGGTCCCAGGGCGAGCAACGGCTGCTCTGGGCGCTCGAGCGGGCATGTGCACTGGGCCCACAAGTCGGCGTGCAGCACCGCCACCCGGAGGCTCTGACGCGGCCCTTCCTCGCCGAGGCCCGTTTGCTCGCCACACTGTGCGCCCGCCACAATAACCCCCTCTTCATCAACGGACGCCTGGACGTCGCGCTCCTCGTCGGCGCGCACCTGCACCTGCCCGTGGAGGCCCCCACGCCGGCCGACGTCCGGCCCCAGCTGCCACCAGGCCGCTGGGTCAGCGCTGCCGTCCACGACGAGGCCCAGCTTCAGCGCGCCCAAGGGGCGGACCTGCTCCTAGTGAGCCCCGTCTTTCCCCCGGGCTCGAAGCCGGAGGACAGCCGCCCCACGCTCGGCCCAGAAGGGTACGCGCGGCTTGGCGCCCTTGCCGTTTGCCCGGCGTTCGCGCTGGGCGGCATCCGGCTCGAGCGCCTGGCCGGCCTGGGCCGGGTGGCAGGCGTCGCCGTCCAAAGCGCGGTGTTGGACGCCGCCGACCCGGGCGCGGCCGCCAGTGCCCTGCTGGCCGCGCTCTCCGTCCAAGAAGCGCCGCCCGAGCCGCTCAAGCCCGGCCGGTAAAAGGTTTGCCTCGGGGCGGCGACTCGGCCCTCTTTGAATGTTGCGCAAGACGCCGAAACACGACAGGAAGGGCTGCCCGTACGCCCAGCCCCTGCCCTTTGGACGTGTCCAACGCTCTGGAATGTCATGACGTCAGTAAGCGCTACGGCCAGAGGTGGGCCCTCGCGCGCCTGAGCCTCGTCCTTCCCGCCGGCGCAAGCTTGCTGCTCACCGGGCACAATGGCTCCGGTAAGACGACGCTGCTGCGCCTTTTGTCCACGCTGCTTCGCCCCACCACCGGCCAGGTCCTGCTCTTCGGCCAGGATGCCCTCTCCGCCCGGGCAAGTCTCCGGCCTCGCATCGCCCTGCTGGCCCACACCACGTTTCTCTACGAGGACCTCACCGCCCGCGAAAATTGCCTGCTGCTGGCGCGTCTCCTGGGCCGTCCGGCGGGCGAAGTGGATGGAGTGCTGGAGCGCGCTGGCCTCGGCCGGCGGGCCGACCAGACGGTACGCACCTTTTCCGCGGGGATGAAGAAGCGCCTGGCCATCGCCCGGCTGCTGCTCAAGCAGCCGGCGCTGGCACTGCTCGACGAGCCCTTTGGGGAGCTCGACCCGGCTGGCATTGCCGAGATGGAGGAGCACATTCGCAGCCTGACGCGCTCGGGCACGACGGTGGTGCTGGCCACCCACCAGGTGCAGCACGGGAAAACCCTCTGCACCGAGCACCTCCACCTGGCCGCCGGACGGGCAGCGGCGGCATGAGCGAGGGCCGCCTTCCGGGACTGCTCGGGGCCACCTGGGTGTTGGTGCGCAAGGATTTGCTCCTCGAGTGGCGCACCCGCGCGCGCGCCAACGCGCTCGTCTTCTTCGCCCTGGCCACCCTGCTGTTGTTCTCCTTCGCCCTTGGCCCGGACACCACCATCCTTCGCCGGGCGGCCGGGGGGACGTTGTGGCTGGCCATCCTGTTGGCCTCTGTCCTGGCGCTCGGGGAGAGTTTCCGGGTGGAACAGGAAAACGCGGCCCTGGACGGCCTGCGGCTCGCCCCGGCCGATGCTCGGGCACTCTTCTTGGCCAAGTCCCTGGCCAATGCCCTCCTGCTGATGCTGTTGGGGGCCGTCATTCTCCCGGTGCTGGCCGCGTTGGCCGGCGTCACTTTGGTGGAGGGCCCAGCCGCGATGGCTGCCATCCTCGTCCTCGGCTCGCTGGCCATCGCCGGACCGGGGACGCTGTACGCGGCCATCGCCAGCCAGGCGCGCGCCCGGGACGTCCTGTTGCCCCTACTGCTCTTCCCCCTCCTTATTCCAGCCCTGGTGGCAGCGGCCAAGGCGACGTCCCTGGTCTTCGAGGGTGACCCAATGCTTCAGTTTCAATCCTGGCTTGGGCTTCTAGCCGGGTTCGATCTGGTCTATTGGAGTCTTGGCTTTGTTTTGTTTCCTCGGGTTCTCGAGGATTAGGCGGCTCAACACATGTTTCACGCACTGCTGACGGTAATTGGAGTCCTGGTGGTCGCCGGTGGCTTGTATGCGCTGGTGCAGGGGCCGCCCGCCCTGCGCGGCGTCTTGGCCGTCGTCGGCCTGGCCTTGCTCGTGTCCGGGGCCTGGTATGGCCTCTTCCGAGCGCCTCCCGACCGCGAGATGGGGAACGTCCAGCGCATCATGTACGTCCACGTCCCCTCGCAGTGGATGGCGCTGATGGCAGTGACGCTCAACTTCTTCTGCTCGGTGGCGTACCTCTTCCGACCGAGCTGGCCAAAGGACGCATTGGCAGAGGCCTCGGCCGAAGTCGGCCTGTTCTTCGGCGCGTTGGGGCTCGTGCTGGGCAGCATCTGGGGCAAGCCCACCTGGGGCGTGTATTGGAGCTGGGACCCCCGGCTCACCAGCGAGGCAATTCTCTTGGTGGCCTACGCCGGGTACCTCGCCCTGCGGCGCTTCATCGACGATGCCGAGCGACGGGCGGTGTGGTCGGCAGTGGTGGGCATCATCATCGCCGTCGACATTCCCATCATCTGGTTCAGCGTGCGTTGGTGGCGGAGCCTCCACCAGATGCAGTCCTCGCCCAGCACGGTCGACCCGGACATGGTGCGCGCGCTTCGCTGGAATGCGTTCGCCTTTTTCGCGCTGTGGCTCGTCTTCCTCTCCACCCGGTACCTCATCGCCCTCGCTCGGACCGAGCGCGAGGTGGCCCCGCCGCCGCTGGTGGCGGAGGTGGCGACATGAGCGCGCTGCTGCTGACTGCCGAAGTGGGACGCATTCAAGGCGGCTGGAGCTTCGTCTGGACGGCCTACGGCCTCACCTGGAGCGCGCTCGCCCTGTACGCCTTAAGCCTCTGGCTGCGTCGGCCGAGGAAGGAACCGTGAGCTAAAGATGGCCCCCAAGCGCACCACCTGGCTCGCACTCGCCGCCCTGCTCGTGGCCGGCGGAGCACTGGCCTTCATCGCCCTGGGCGACCTGGGCAGTAACCTCGTCTACTACTGGACTCCGGCCGAGATGTTGGCCGCCGGAAGCAAGGCCTACGGTGCCACCATTCGCCTGGGGGGCATCGTGCAGCGAGGCACGGTGGCCTGGGATGCGGGCCACACCGAGCTCACCTTCCGCGTGGCCAACGACCCGACGCCCACCGCCGTCAGCGTGCTGGTGAAGGTGCGTGAGACGCCTCCGCAAATGTTCCGCGAAGGCATTGGGGTTGTGGTGGAGGGAACCTTCGACAAGGCCCAGGTCTTTAACTCCAACCGGCTCATGGTGAACCACTCCAACGAATACCGCCCACCGAAGCCCGGCGAAGGGGACCACTGGAAGGACACGCTGTCCTCGGACACCGCCTCGGCGGCGAGGCCCAAATGAGAGGGACGCTCGGTTACGCTTTCGTCCTGGGTGGGCTTCTCTGCGCCATTTTCGGCGCCGTGGTGGGCATCGAGGGGGGACTGCGACGCCGCCCCTCCACCCGCGCCTGGGTGGTCCGGGCCACCACCGGCTTCTTCCTGTGCATGCTGGCAGCCAACCTCACCATGGTGTGGGCGCTCTTGGCGCACGACTTCAGCGTCCACTACGTGGCGCAGGTGGGGAGCCGTGCCACGCCGGTGGTGTACACGGTGGTGTCGCTGTGGAGCGCGCTCGAGGGCTCCATCCTCTTCTGGGGGGCCATTTTAGGGACGTACCTCTTCGCCTTCTCCCGGGCGCAGCGGAACTCGCGAGGTCGCAACGTCGAGCTGGCGCTGGGGGCGATGTTGGGCGCCGCCACCTTCTTCGCCTTCCTCATCGCTGGGCCGGCCAACCCCTTCGGGCCGGTGTTTCCCGTTCCCCCCGACGGACCAGGCCCCAACGCCCTGCTTCAAAACGACGTGCTGATGGTCATCCACCCGCCGATGCTTTACTGCGGCTACGTGGGGATGACGGTCCCCTTCGGGATTGCGGTGGCGGCGCTGCTCGACGGGCACCTGGGCGAGGCCTGGCTCAACGCGCTTCGCCGCTGGACGCTGCTGGCCTGGACCTTCCTCACCGTCGGCATCATCCTCGGAAGCTGGTGGGCTTACCGGGTCCTCGGCTGGGGCGGCTACTGGGCCTGGGACCCGGTGGAGAACGCCTCCTTTCTTCCCTGGCTCACCGCCACCGCCTTCTTGCACTCCACCATGCTGCAGGAGCGTCGCCGTGTGCTGACGCTGTGGACCATGTCGCTGGCCCTCGCCAGCTTTGCCCTGACGGTGCTTGGGACGTTCATGACACGGAGCGGAATTTTTAACTCCGTCCATTCCTTCACCCAGTCCGACATCGGCCCGACGTTCCTCGTCTTCTTGGCAGTGGTGGTGGTGGTGTCCATTGGGCTGCTCGCCGTGCGCGGGCCGATGCTCGCGCCGGAGGACCCGCTGCCCGGTGTGGCCTCCCGCGAGACGGCGATTTTGGTCAATAACCTCCTCTTCGCCGGACTCACCTTCACCATCCTCTTGGGCACCGTGTTTCCGCTGGTGCGCGAGGCCTTCTTCGGCGTCCGGGTGAGCGTGGGCGCTCCGTACTTCAACCGGATGGCCATTCCGTTGGGCATCGCCATTCTCTTCCTCATGGGCGTCGGCCCTTCCCTCCCTTGGGGACGGGCCGACGGCGGCGTGTGGAGGCGGCAGTTTCTTTTGCCCGCGCTGGTCGGCCTGGCGGTCCTGGCCGGCTGTCTGGCCCTTGGCCTGCGCGGCGGTGCGGCCCTCACCGTCTTCACCCTGGCCGGCTTCGTGGCCACGGTGACGCTGCGGGAGCTGTTGCTGCCCGCCTGGGTGCGCATGCGCGAGAAGGGCGAGACGCCCTGGACGTCCTTCGCCCGCAGCGCGGCGCGCTCGCGCCGACGGACGGGCGGGTACCTGGTGCACCTGGCGGTGGTGCTGGTGTTTGTCGCCATCGCCGCCTCGTCCGCCTATGTGTCGCACACCACCGGTACCCTGACGCCGGGACAAACCCTCAGCCTGAGTGGCTACACGGTGCGCTTCGTCGGCCTGGAAAATGGCTCGGACGCCCGCCGACACTGGGTCGCTGCCCGGCTGGACGTCACCAGCCCACGCGGCGGACACGGCACGCTCGCCCCCCGGATGAATTTCTATGAGCGAAGCACCGACCCGGTGGGCAGTCCGGCGGTGGACTCCAGCGCCTTCGAGGACCTGTACCTCACCCTGCTCGCCTTCAATGAGACGTCGCAGGGCGGCAGCGCCAGCTTCAACATGTGGACGTTGCCGCTGGTGGGATGGATTTGGTGGAGCATCCCCCTCTTCGTCCTGGGTGCCCTGGTGGCCGCCTGGCCGAGGCGTCGCAGCGTCCCGGTGGTGGAGGGTGAGCGCAGCGCGGCCGGAGCCGCCCGAGGCACCGCTTGACGCGCAAGCCGCTGGTGCTGCTGTTGGGCCTCGCCGCCGCTGTGGGGTTGCTGCTCTTCGCCTTTGCCATGCTCTTTGGCCGAGACCCGCACCAGGTGCCCTTCGGCCTCAAGGACAAGCCGGCTCCGGACTTCACCCTCACCCGGCTCGACACCGGCCAGCCGGTGACACTCTCACAGCTGCGCGGGCGACCGCTGGTGCTCAACTTCTGGGCCAGCTGGTGCGGCCCCTGCCAGCAAGAGCACCCCACCCTGGCGCGCGCGGCACAGCGCTTCGAGGGCCAGGCGAATTTCTTCGGCGTCGTCTTCGAGGACACGCCCGAGGAGGCGCGGAAATTCGCCCGGCCCATGGCGCCCAGCTTCCCCCAGCTCATTGACCCGCAGTCGCGGATGGCGGTGGACTACGGCGTGACGGGCGTCCCAGAGACGTACTTCATCGACGCCCAAGGCATCATCCGCGACAAATTCGTCGGGCCGCTCCTCGACGTCCGGGAGCTGGCGGGGCGCCTGCAGGCCCTTCAGCAGGGCAGCAGCGCCCCCGGGGCGAGCCGATGACTGCCCTGCTCCTCACTCTGTTGCTGTCGGCGACGCCGCACGCGCCCCAGCAGGCGGGAAGCGCCCTCCTCGACCCGGTCCGCGAGGCCCGGGTGCAGGCCCTCGGGAAGCTGCTGCGCTGCCCCATGTGCCAGGGCCTCTCCATCGCCGACTCCGGCTCCTCCGCCGCTCGGGCCCAAATGGACCGAGTCCGGGAGCTGGTCGCCGAGGGGAAGACGGACGATGAAATCCGCGCTTACTTCGTGGCCCGCTACGGCGAGTGGGCCCTCCTCGAGCCGTCCGCCCACGGCGTCAACTGGCTGGTGTGGCTCTTGCCGGGCGCGGTGCTCCTTCTCGGTGCCGTCGTCATTGCCCGCTTGGTCCGACGGCCACCCTCGCCCAAGGCCAGCGTCGCCTCCTCCGAGGGCACCGCGGCCCAAAGCGACCCCTACCTGGAGGCGGTGCGGGCGGAGCTGAAAAAGTGACGCGCACCGACTGGCTCCCTGGCGTCGTCGTCCTGGCCCTTGGACTGCTTGCCGCGGTGGTGGTGCTGTGGGTGGGCCGCCGTCGCGGGCGCCCGGCGGAAGCGGAAGGCCGTCGCGCCGGGGCCTCCAAAGCCGCCGAAGAGGCGGAGCTGCGCGCGTCCCGGCTGCTCGACCAGCTGCGAGAGCTCGAGGTGGACCGTCACCAGCTCTCGAGCGAAGCCCACCAGCAGGAGCGTCACCGGCTCGAGTTGCTGGCCGCGGACGCCCTGCGTGCCCGGGACGAGGCCCGCACCACCTCGGCCAAGGCTCGGCGCGCCGAGCCCGCC
>JBKQJL010000145.1:0-6518 GCA_052147975.1 Myxococcaceae bacterium | reverse complement strand
CCGGGACGGCCGTCCTCGACTGGGTGGTGCCCCGGGAGTGGAATTTGCGTCGAGCGCAACTGTATGGGCCGGACGGCACACTGCTGGTGGACACGGCGCGCTCCAGCCTGAGCGTCCTCAACTACAGCGTGCCCTTCTCCGGGGACGTCTCCTTGGAGGAGCTACAGCCGCACCTGCACTCGCTTCCCGAGGCCCCGGAGCTCATCCCCTACCGGACGAGCTACTACAAGGACGCGTGGGGCTTCTGTCTTCCCCACGCCGAGCGGCTGCGGCTTCGGCCTGGGCAGTACCGCGTGGAGATTGACACCACCCTCACCGAGGGCGCCCTCAGTTATGGGGAGCTCGTCGTGCCCGGGCAGGAGAAGGCGGAGGTGCTGGTGTCCACGCATTGCTGCCACCCCTCTTTGGCCAATGACAACTGCGCCGGCATGGCCATGTGCGCGGTGTTGGCGCGCATGCTGCTGCAGCTGCGGCCGCGCTACACCTACCGCTTCCTCTTCGTCCCCGGCACCATCGGCGCCATTACCTGGCTGGCCCGAAACGAGGGGACGGCCCACCGCATTGCCCATGGGCTGGTAGCCGCGTGCGTCGGGGACAAGGGGCGCCTCACCTACAAACGCAGCCGCCGGGCCACGGCCGAGGTGGACAGGGCGGCCGTCCACGTGCTGCAGCACTCGGGCGCGGACTACGAGGTACGGGACTTCACCCCTTACGGCTACGACGAGCGCCAGTACTGCAGCCCCGGCTTCAACCTCGCCGTGGGCTCGCTCACCCGCACGCCCTACGGCGAGTACCCGGAGTACCACACCTCCGCGGACAACCTTTCCCTCGTGAGTCCGGAAAAAGTCGTCGACACGCTGTGCCGGTACCTCGAGGTGTTTGAGGTGCTGGAGGCTAACCGCACCTACCGAAACCTCTCGCCCAAGGGCGAGCCGCAGCTGGGCAAGCGCGGCCTCTACGGGACGCTGGGCGGGCAAAGCCACGCCCAGGCGCGACAAATGGCCATGCTGTGGGTGCTCAACCAAAGCGACGGGACGGCGTCCCTGTTGGACATTGCCGAGCGCGCCAAGCTGCCCTTTCATGAGGTGCGCCGTGCAGCCTCGGCGCTCGAGGCCGCGAGCCTTCTGGCGGCCGTGGCTCCGCTGGCTGTGTAGGGGCTTTTGGCCAACCGGTGGCCGACGGGCTTGCCTTAGGCGGCAAGCCCGCGCAGGGACAGGACGTGGGCCGCCAGCGGCAGTGCCGCGGTGAGGCCCGGGGACTCAATGCCGTAGAGGTGGACGAGGCCGGGGACGCCGTGGGCCTCCGGGCCCTGGACGAGAAAGTCCACGGCCGGCTCGCCCTCGGCGCTCAGCTTGGGGCGAATGCCGGTGTAGCCAGGCTGCAGCTGTCCGTCCCGTAGCCCGGGCCAGTAGCGGCGGATGGAGGCGTAAAACTCAGGCGCCCGCGCCTCGTCGAACGTGTAGTCGACGCCTTTCACCCAAGAGACGTCCGGGCCGAATTTCGCTTTGCCTGCGAGGTCCAAGGTGACGTGGGTACCGAGGCCTCCGGGGACGGGCACCGGGTACACCATGCGCCGGAAGGGGGACTTGCCGGAGAGGACGTAATAGTGGCCCTTCGCGAAGTGCTGGGGCGGAATGGAGGTGGCCGGTAGCCCCTCGAGGGTGCGGGCGACAGTTTGGGCCCAGGGGCCGGCCGCATTCACCACCGTGCGAAATGTCACCCGGGCGGGCTCATCTCCGCCCAAGGAGAGCTCGACGCCGCCTGCGTGCACGCGGCCGGACACCACTGGCGTGGCGAGGAGGAGGTGGGCGCCGGCGGCCTCGGCGTCTGCCCGCAACGCGCCCATGAGGGCGTGGCTGTCCACAATGCCGGTGCTGGGGGAGAGAAGGCCCCGGACGCAGGCGAGCTCCGGCTCGAGCTGCGCCACCTCGTCGGCCGTCAACCAGCGCAAGTCGTCCACGCCGTTGGACTTCGCCACGGCGGCAATGCGTTCGAGTGCCGGCACCTCCTCGTTCGAGGTGGCCACCAGCAGCTTCCCCAGCCGGGCGTGCGGCACGTGGCGCTGTTGGCAGTACGTGTAGAGGGCCGCTTTGCCCTCTACGCAGAAGCGAGCCTTGAGGGAGCCCGGCGGGTAGTACAGCCCGGCGTGGATGACTTCTGAGTTGCGGGAGCTCGTATGGAAGCCGACGAAGCGCTCGGACTCGAGAAGGAAAACCTCGCGGCCGGCCAGCGCGAAGGCGCGTGCCACTGCTAGCCCCAGTACCCCCGCGCCGACGACGGCGACGTCCGCCTCCATGGCCATGCGTGCTTTCTGCTTACCCCTTGTCCCTTCGTGCGTCCGGGCCCGCGGGTGGACTATGGAGGAAGCCCATGCGCGCATCCACTCCGGTTGCGGTGAGTTTGCTGCTGGCGGCGGCCGCTTTGACGGCACCGCGCGTCCTGGCGACGGCCAGCAAACGGCCAGCGCCGGAGAAGCCCACCAAGGGGCCCATTCCAGCGGACAGGCTCACCACCTGGAATCCCGGCCTCAACGCGGTGGGGGGAATTCCCCACCGCACGGTCGTCTACAAGACGCTGCTTCCCAACGGGGAGGACGACACCAAGGCCATTCAGGCAGCGCTCAACAGCTGTCCGCCCAACCAGGTGGTGCAGCTGGGGCCCGGTACCTTCAAAATTTATGGGGATGGCTTGGCCATCACCCGCTCCAACGTGGTGCTGCGGGGAAGCGGGCCGGACAAGACGCTGCTCGAGAAGCATGGGGAGGGCATGCCCGTCATTATTGTTGGGCTGCGCTGGTTCAAATACTCCTCCCCCGTCAACCTGGTGGCCGACGCCCCCAAAGGGGCGCGCACCGTCACCTTGGCCAGTAACCCCGGCTACACGGTGGGGGAAATTGTCCTCCTCAACCAGCTCTCGGACGACAAGCGCTCGGACTTCATCCCCCCGGTGCGCAAAGTCTACTGGGGCGAGCACGCGCCAGCTGGCAGCGAGGTGCGCGGCTGGTTTGCCGAGGACAACCGTCCCATCGGCCAGGCGCTGGAAATTGCCAGCGTGCAGGGCAACACCCTCACCTTCACCACGCCGCTGCACCTGGGCTTCGAGAAGGCGCTCGAGGCGCACGTGGTGCGTATTTCTGAGGCGCCCAACGGGCCGCCCGTGCCGGCGGTGAAGTACTCCGGCATCGAGGACTTGGCGGTGGCCAATGGGGACGGCGGGGACGGGGGCGGCAACATCCACTTCTTCGCTGCCGCCTACAGCTGGGTGAAGAACGTCGAGAGCTCCGGCAGCATTGGCCACAGCTGTAACCTCGAGGGCACCTTTCGCTGCGAGGTGCGCGACTCCTACTTCCACAGCACGCGGGACCCCAACCCTGGGGGCGCCGGCTATGGCATTGGCGTCAACCGTTACGCCAGCGACAACTTGTACGAGAACAACGTCGTCTGGAGCTTCAACAAACTCACCATTGCCCGCGCGTCGGGGGGCGGCAACGTCTTCGGCTACAACTACTTCCAGGACGGCTTCGGGGCGGGCTACCCGGACTTCGTCGAGGTGGGCGCAGGGCCCAACCACTACGCCGGTGCGCACATGGAGCTCTTCGAGGGCAACGAGGGCTTCAACTTCGACACCGAGTCCCAATGGGGCAACTCGACGTACGGTATGGTGTTTCGCAACCACTGGACGGGGCTGCGGCGCTCGGCCGCGCCGTTGAAGCTGGCCGACACCTCCAACCGCCGCGCGGTGGGCGTGCAGACGGGCGGCTGGTGGTTTTCCTTCGTCGGCAACGTGCTGGGCTTTCCCGGAATGCCACTGGCTGCAGGACAAAGTCGCTTCCTCTACCAGTCAGACGTGAAGCACATGAATGTGGAAGGCACTGTGCCCATGTGGAAGCTTGGCTATGACACGGTGACGTGGCCGGAGGAGGCGGACCCCATTGTGGTGGGCCGCACCTACCGGCACGGCAACTACGACTACGTCACCAACAGCGTGCTCTGGGACCCAAACAACAGCATCCACAAGCTGCCCGCCTCCCTGTACCTCAGCCAGAAACCGGCCTTCTTCGGCACGCGAAAGTGGCCGTGGGTGGAGCCCACCGCCCCGTCCGACGCAGAGCGGCTCCTGGTGCTGCCAGCGAAGGAGCGTTTCGACGCCATCCATGGCCCGGGGCCGTGAGGACCCTCTCAGGCACGGTGTGGAGTTTTCCTGCGCTACTTCATCCCTCAGAGACTTCAAAAGGTTGGCGCGGCGCGCAGCCGAGCTTCAAGCCGGTGCGCTTGAATTGGGTTGAAGCGCAGGGTAGCTCTTCTTCCCCTTTGGGGAAGGTGAGTCGGGTTGTGGCCTTGAGCTGCGGCGCGCCGCCTTAGTCCCCGAGCTTTTGGAGCGCAATGCGGAAGCCCCTCACACTTGTGTCTGTAGCCCTGTCCGCCTTCTGCCTCTTTGGGTGCACGGCAAACGTTGGTGGCAATGGTGCAGACGGCGGACCGGACGGCATCTCGGTGGCCGTCTCGCCTCCGGCGGCCTACACCGTCTTCAATGGCTCCGTCAGTTTCTCGGCCCTTGTCAGCGGCACCACGCCTCCGCAGTCCTCTGGTGTCTCCTGGTCGGTGCAGGAGTCCGGCGGGGGCACGGTGGACAGCTCGGGCAACTACACCGCGCCGGCGACGCCGGGCGTCTACCACGTCCAGGCCACCAGCCTGGCGGCAGCGCGTAGCACCGGCACGGCGGTCGTCAACGTCGGCTCCAACCCCGTCATTACGCCGGACCGCCTTACCCTGTGGAACCCCGGCCTCAATGCTGTCGGAGGCATTCCCAACCGCACCACCATCTACAAGACGCTGTCCCCCAGCGGCGGGGATGACACGGCCGCCATCCAGGCGGCCCTGGACAGCTGTCCTGCCAACGAGGTGGTGCTGCTGAATGCGGGTACCTTCAAAATCTCGGGGCAGGGGCTGCAGATGACGAAGTCCAACGTCACGCTGCGCGGCAGCGGGCCGACGGCCACACTTCTCGTCAAGCCGGCGGGGACGAGCTACCCCGTCATCAGCATTGGCATTCAGTTCTACAACTACACCACGCCCGTCAACCTCACTGTCGACTCTGCGAAAAACACTTCCAGCGTCACCCTGGCTAGCAACCCCGGCTACAAGGTGGGGGAAATTGTCGTCATTGACCAGGTGTCCGACGAGAACCGGAGCTACACCGTGCCGCCAGTGGCGACGGTGTATTGGGGCGTGAATGCGCCCCCCGGCGACCCCTCCCGCGCCTGGTTTTGCGAAGACAACCGCCCGGTGGGGCAGGTGGTGGAGATTGCCAGCATCAGCGGCAACACCCTCACCTTCACCACCCCGCTTCACGCCACGTTTGAGGTGGCGCTCGAGGCGCATGTCGTCCGGCTCTCGTCCTACGCCAGTGGCCCGCAGCAGGACGCGGTGGAGTACTCCGGAATTGAGAACCTGTATGTGTCGAATGGCGAGGGCGGCGACGGCGGCGGCAACATTCACCTTTTCGCCACTGCCTACTCCTGGGTGGTGAATGTCGAGAGCGCCAACAGCCTCGGGCACAGCGTCAATCTCGACGGTACCTTCCGCTGCGAGGTGCGGGACTCGTACATGCACACCACGCTCGACCCCAACCCGGGCGGCAGCGGCTATGGCATTGGCATCAACCAGTACGCCAGCGACAACCTCTACGAGAACAACGTTGTCTGGAATTTCAACAAGGTGACGGTGGGCCGCGCCTCGGGCGGAGGCAATGTCTTCGGCTACAACTACCTCACCGACGGCTACGGGGCGGGCTACCTAGACTACGTCGAGGACGGCCTGAGCGCGAGCCATTACACCGGCGCGCACATGGAGCTCTTCGAGGGAAACGAGTCCTTCAACTTCGACAACGAGGTTTACTGGGGCAACTCCACGTACGGGATGGTTTTTCGAAACCACTTCACTGGACTGCGCCGTTCAGCCTCCCCATTGACGCTGGTGGACACCACCAACCGCCGGGCCGTCGGGCTACAGACGGCCGCCTGGTGGTTCTCCTTCGTTGGCAATGTCCTCGGCTTCCCCAACATGCCCCTCATGACGGGGCAGACAGGCTTCGTCTACCAGGACCCGCCGGACAACCTCGTGACGCCCACCTCGTCCGTCTACATGTGGGAGCTCGGCTACAACGAGGACACCTGGCCCACCATGGCGGACCCCCTCGTCATCTCCCGCACGTACATGGACGGCAACTTTGACTACGTCACCAACGCCGTCACTTGGGACCCAAGCGACCCGAACCGCTCCATTCCCAACTCGCTGTACCTGAGCAGCAAGCCGGCCTTCTTCGGCAGCAACGTCTGGCCGTGGGTGGAACCCACCGGCGCCACCGACGCCGCGCGCCTGGGCGTGCTTCCGGCCAGGGCGCGCTTCGACGCGGACCACACGTCGACGTACCCCACGTACCCTTGACGGCGGCGTGCATTGACGTGAGGAGCTGACTCTCGGGCGGCCGTCAGCAGGGCCCCAACACACAGTGCGGAG
>JBKQJL010000144.1:0-10720 GCA_052147975.1 Myxococcaceae bacterium | reverse complement strand
CATCGATCCCCGACTACGCGATCACCGACCTCGGCCTGATCGGAGTTCGCGAACAGTCCGCACTCGAACCCGTCCTCGGGCCGGCCTAGCGGGGGGTTGTCCTGGCTGAGGACGTCTTTGGTGCGGGTGTTGTCCCACACCGCCGTCGCGAACTCCTTGGACACGAGCTCCAAGTCCGCCAGCGACTGGTGGGCAAGCGTGTACTCGAGGTTAGCGTCGCGCAGCTTGTTGAGGCTGTCGACGATGCTGCGGTCGGCGAAGTTGTAAAACTCGTCCACCGTCACGCTGAAGGGCGTTTGGTTGCGGACGCGGCGGAAGACCTGCCGCAGGCTGCCCTCGTGCTGGACGTCCATGAGGATGACTTTGCCCAGCGCCGGCGCCTGGATGCGAAAGAGGTTGGCCGGCAGCTGCACGTACACCAGGCCGTTGGTTTGCAGAATGTCCTCGAAAACAATGTCCGGCGCATAGGCATTGACGATGTCGCTCTGGAATTTGTCCAGCGCGCCCACCACCCCGGAGAAGGACTTGAGGGCGTCTCGGTCGAGCTGCTTCACCTGGGCGCGCACCTGGGCCGCCGCGTCTCGGTCGAGCGAGCTGTCCAGGCAGTGGCGCAAGGCACGCGCCCACCCGCCGCTGTTGCCGATGGCCTTCAGGCACACCGAGACGTCCCGCAGCACGAAGGGAATGCCATTGCCGGCCGCGTCCACCAGGCCGTGCAACAGCCGGCAGAGGTTGGTGAACATGACTTCCGCCTGGGTGTTGTAGAAGACGTTGTCACCCATGGGCAGCACGGAGAAGACGCGCTGAGCGGTGGCCACCGCATCGCCGCCGGGAGTGGTGCGCGTCCGCGGACGCACGTAGAGAATGTTGTACGCGTGGGTGAAGAGCTCCGGCGCGTTCCAGGACGGCAGGGAGAAGACGCGCAGCTGCTCGGCGCGTCCGCACAGGGCGGCGATGGCTTTCATCATCCCCACCTCTTCGTCCGAGCCCTTCGCCGACAGCACCAGGACGCCTTTGCCGTCGAGCGCGTCCTGCAGCACGCTTGGCCAGAGGATGCTCGTCGTCTTCCCGCTTCCCGTTTTTCCAATGACGTGCCGGTGCGTCGCCTTCTGCCGCGGGGACAGGTAAATGGGTTTCCACCGCCAGCCGAGGGCCGTCCGTCTGGGACTGAGCCCAACGAAGGAGTGCCCCGCTGGACGCCGCGCAATCTCGCGCACGACGTCCACGGTGCGGGTTGGAAAGGTGAAGTCCACGGCCCGGACGGCCGTCCCGCTCAGCCGCGCCTTGGCGGCGGCGTGGAGGATGAGACACTGGCGCACCAGCAGCACCGCCAGCCCCGCGACGGCGAGGGCCCCCAGCCCGGTGGTGCCCGGGTGGTGGAGGCCGAAGGCCCGCCACTGCGCGTAGGGGCGCAACTCGAGCCGAAGGCGGCCGGCCAACGGCGTTGGGAGTGCCAGCGGGAAGGTGCCAACGGAAGCCCGGTACACCGTCTCGGTGAGGCCCAGCGCCAGGAGGGCTGCGAGGGCGAGCCGCGCCAGAAGCGGTCGCCGGCGTGCGGCCCTAGCCATCCGCGCAAACGGCCAAGG
Source organism: Myxococcaceae bacterium (assembly GCA_052147975.1). Lineage (GTDB taxonomy): Bacteria > Myxococcota > Myxococcia > Myxococcales > Myxococcaceae > JADGRA01. The sequence continues at coordinate 9,134 of JBKQJL010000144.1, read as the reverse complement.
AGGCGCGCCGCCGCAGCATCTCCGCCTGGGCTCGGCGCAGGAAGTCCAGCATCGCCGCTTTGGAGACGGGCCCCGGGACGGGCAGCAGTCCGCTGCCGCGCAGCCGGGTATTGGCCTCGGCCAGGGCGGCCGTCATTTGTAGGACGAAGTCCTTCACCGCGGCGTGCTCGGCCTCCCCGTAAAACGGGGCGGCGGGGGCCTCGGCTGGGGCGCCGCGGGGCAGCTGGCTCGGCCCCTTGGGCGGAAGGTAGAAGGCGCAGTGCGCTGCCGCTTGCTCGAGGGTGAAGGCGCGGGCCGTCAGCCGCGTACCGGCCAGGGTTTCCAAGAAGCGCGCGAGGGCTTCCTCGGTGGCCCGCCGGCGGCTCTCGCTGCGCACCAGGAAGAGCACCTCGCAGGGCCAGCCGTCCGGGTACTTGCGCCGGTAGTGGGAGAGGCGGCAACGCACATCAGCGAAGCCGGAGACGTAGGCGTCATAGCGCTCGAGCTTCCGCACCGTTGCCTGAGGCTTGTCCGGGCTAACGGGCGTCAAGGTGTGCGTCCCCATCTCGCACTCGATGAAGAAGCGCCGGCGGGCGCCGGGGACTTCCAGGACGGCGTCCGGCCGGATGACGCGCGGCTTCTCGCACCCGGCCTCGTCCCGCTCGCGCCAGGGAAGCTCGACGTCCTCGGCCACATTCCAGCGGAAGGGCAGCTCCCGCGGATGCACGCCCACCGACAGCGAGGGCTGCGCCAGCCGGACGAAGAAGTCCGTCAGGAAGACGAAATGCTCGGCGAAGACGGCGCCGACGTCCGTGCCGAAGGCCTTGAGCTCGCGGCCCAGCTCGGCGGTGGCCACCCGACTCCCCGCCGGCGCCAGCCCCCACAGATGCATGGGATCGCCGGCATAGGTGCGGTAGGGCACTGAGCGAAACAGCGGGGAGGGGAGACTGTCCCCATGGGCTTGGCCCTCCGCGGCCAGGCACCGCAGCCGCCGCGCGACGCCCTTCTCCGTCCGGGGGGCCAACCCGAGGGCCACCACCTGCTTCGCCGTCAGGTAGCGGCAGAGGCCGAGAAGCGCCAGCAGGCGGCGGTCCAGTGGCTGCAGCCGCCGGGCCCGGCGGGCCACCCGGACCGGCGGCGTCGGGGCACCGGGCGGCAGCGCCCCACAGGCTGGGGCCAGCCCCGCCGGGCGCGCCTGCCCCCGGCGGGGGCCCTCAGGGACGACGAGCTCACTTTCCACAGGCCCTCCGTAGGTTGTATTTAAGACTCACATAATAGTCATATGGTAGTCATATTGGAGTCAAGCCGAAGGCAGGCGGGCGGAGGCCCTCCCGGGGGGCTTTCCGTTTTTGCCCGAAGCCTGTTCCGCCACCCCCCCGGAAGCTGACATGGTTGGGCTTCTGGACACCTCGAGCGCTATCCCCAGCGTCGAGACGCAACGCCTCGTCCTCCGGGGCCACCGTCTCGCTGACTTGGACGCGTGCTGCACCATGTGGGGGGACGCGGCCGTGACGCGCCACATTGGGGGCAAGACGTTTGCCCGCGACGAGGTGTGGATGAGGATTTTGCGGTACGTCGGGCACTGGGCCTTGTTGGGCTACGGTTTCTGGTTGGTGGAGGAGAAAGGCACCGGGCGCTTTGTCGGCGAGGTGGGGTTGGGCGACTTCATGCGCGACCTCGAGCCTCCGTTGGGCCCGGCGCCGGAATGCGGCTGGGTGTTGGCGCCCTGGGCGCATGGCCGCGGGTTTGCCACCGAAGCCGTCCGCGGCGCTCTGGCGTGGGGAGAAGCACACCTCGACTCGCCGAGGACGGTGTGCCTCATCCATCCCGAGAATGTCGCCTCCCTCCGGGTGGCAGAGAAGTGCGGGTACCGCGAGTTTCGGCGCACCACGTACAAGGGGCAGCCGGCCGTTCTCTTCGAGCGCACCCTGCAGCGGTGACGACGTTGTCCTCTGGCGCCAGATCCGCGCCGGAAAATTCCGCGCACTTCGAAAGCACGCTTCGGCATCAGTGAGGGAGAGGTTTCAGGACAAGGTGTGCCCACGTGGGCATGCGCATTTGTCGCTGCGGCGGCTGGTAGGTTCGCGCCCCGATGCGCAAGCCACCCGTCGACGCTCGAGCGCTCTTCATGTTGGGCGCGCTGCTGGTGGCTTGGTTTTCCCCGGGCTGCAGCGGGACGGTGGGGGACGGCGGCGAGCAGTCGAGTCTCACGCCGGATGGGGGCACCAGCGCAGGGCCGACACCTGACGGTGGGACGAAGCCCGACGGGGGGCCGGCCGATGGCGGCGCGGTGCTTCCGGTGCTCGCTGCCTCCGGCAACAAGCTGGTGGACCCAAGTGGCAACGAGGTGCAACTGCGGGGCGTCAGTCGCTCCGGTACGGAGTACAGCTGCATCCAGGGCAATGGGATTTTTGACGGGCCCTCAGACGACGCCTCGCTGCAGGCCATCCGAAGCTGGAACGTCAACGCCATTCGCATTCCGTTGAACGAAGACTGCTGGTTGGCCATCAACGGCGTCGAGGCGGCCTACGCCGGGGCGAACTACCAGGCCGCCATTGCCGACTTCGCGCAACGTGCCGCGGCGCAGGGGCTGTACCCCATTCTGGAGCTGCACTGGTCGGCCCCCGGCACGACGCAGGCCCTGGGACAAAACCCCATGCCCGACCAGGACCACTCGGTGACGTTCTGGACTCAGGTGGCCACCTACTTCAAGGACCGCGGAGACTTCATCTTCGAGCTCTTCAACGAGCCCTACCCGGACTCCAACCAGGACACCGACGCCGCCTGGACGTGCTGGCAGTCCGGAGGCACCTGCTCCGGCGTCAGCTACCCGGTGGCCGGCATGCAGGAGTTGGTGACGGCCGTCCGCAACACCGGCGCTCAAAACCTGGTGGTGCTGGGCGGCGTCACCTACTCCAACAGCCTGAGCCAGTGGGACAGCCACGTGCCGACCGACCCGCTGAATAACCTCGCCGCGGCCTGGCACGTCTATGACTTCAACACCTGCAACACCACCAGCTGCTTCGACAGCAACGTGGCCCCGGTGGCCGCCTTGCACCCAGTCATCGCCACCGAGATTGGCGAGCAGGACTGCGAGGGAGGCTTCATCACCACCGTCATGACGTGGCTGGACGGCAAGGGCGCCAGCTACCTGGGCTGGGTGTGGGACGACTGGAGCGGAACGTGCCTGGTGCTCATCACCGACTACACCGGTACGCCCAACGGCGCCTACGGGCAAACGTACAAGACGCACTTACTCAGCTTTCCGCCGACGCTCTGAGCCGCTCAGCGCCCAGGGGACGGGGGACGGGGCGCCGGCGGCCGTCCGAGACGCACCACCGCCGACCAGGGGCGTCGACCGGGATGGCGCGGGTCCGTCTTCGACAACGGCGCCAAGAGGCGCAACAGCGCCGGCAGGCGGTTGAGCCGCGCGCCCTCCTGTAGGTAGGAGCGGACGTCCAGGGCCGTCCACCCCATGGCCTCGAAGAAGGCCACCCCCTCGGGCGGCCCAAACTTCATTTGAGCGCCGGCGCCCAAGCGCGACGCCGTCCGCCGCTGCAGCATGCGCAGGATGGTGGGCGAGGCGAGGTCCAGCATCCAAAACGCAACGGGGCGTTGCGCCAGAAAGTCCCTCCCCAGCGCACGCACCTCTGCGGCCTCGAGGTAGACGAGCAAGCCCTCCGTCAGCACTAGGGCGCGGCTGCAGCCCGCTAGGGCGCGCTCCAGAAAGGCCTGGCGCGCCAGGGGCTGAAGCAGGTCCACCGGCTCCCGCCGCAACTCGCAGACGGGCTGCTCGCCGGCCAACAGGCGCTCTTTCTCCTTGAGGACGGCCGGCAAGTCGGCCTCCACCCAAAGGAGGGAGGCGGGCAGAGAAAGCCGGTAGGGACGGGTGTCCAGCCCGGCCGCCAGGTTGAGGACGCGGTCCACGCCCTCGGCGATGGAGGTGTGGACGAGCTCGTCGATGAGGCAGGTGCGCACCACCATGGGCCAGGAGGTGCCGCGCGCCGCACCGGGCATGCTCTCGGCGATGGCTTGACCGCGCTGGCCTGCGAGGCGCCGCGCGAAGCGGTCTCGAAAGAGTGCGTCGGGCCTCTCGGACTCGAGCGCCCGGTAGTAGGCCACCCAGCGGGCAGTGTCCGAGATGGCCGGAAGGGCTGCGTCTGCCATGGGAGGAGCCCGCCTTGGCCCCCCCGGCCGGAAAAGGGAAGGGCCTTTGGAGTGGCCCCAGGGGGCATAGCCCGGAGCCCACTCCGCTCACCAGGGGCCGTCCCGGGCTGCCCCTGTTGGCTGGCGGCTCGCCCCCAGGCGCGAGGCCAGTCCCCATGGGGGTTAGTTGCAGGCCTCGGGATTGGTGGGTTGGCACAGTCCGGTGGTGACACCTGCGTCGGTGAGGACGCACCGCGCCGGGGGCGTGCAGATGGGGCCGTTGGCCGTGTCACAGGCCGTGCCGTCGGCCGCGGCCGCCACGCACGTGCCCGCCTTGGCATCGCCCGCCTTCTGGCAGAAGGAGTCCGCCACGCAGTCGACGGCTCCCCCGTCGATGGTGCCGCAGGCCTGAGAGGCGGTGGCGGTGGCTGCCGTGGCGCAAACTTTGCCCGCCTCGGTGTTGCAGTAGAGGCTGAAGCGTCCGTCGCAGCGGCTCCCGCCGTCGCTCAAGTCACAGGACTCGCCCAGCGTGGCCAGCGCCACGCAGGTGCCGAGCGCCGTGGCGGTGTTGCCAAGGCAAGTGAGCCCCGGGGCACAGGCGCTGGTGTCATCGCAAGCGCCGGAGGCCGCCACCGGCGTGACGCACAGGTAGGACACCTTGTCGCAGAGGAAGCCGGGTCCACAGCTGCTGTTGAAGCAGCTCGCGCCCAGCCCCGGTGTCTCGGTGCACGTGCCGCAGGTAGATGTCTTCTCGATGAGGCAATAGGCGGTGGCACACTGCCCGGACACCGCGCAGTCGCTTCCGGCGTCACGCGTGCCGGCCGGAGGTGTGCAGGCCGCCGGGACGTTGCCCAAGGCGTAGTCGTCGCACGTCTGGCTGGGCGTCGCCTGGGCGCAGCCCTCGGTGTGTGCCGGCGTGTTGGCGGTGTCCGGAGCGGCCAGGTTGTCGACACACGTCGTCGACTGGGTTGACTCACAGGTGGCCAAGTCCCCGTAGGTGGTGAGCAGCGCCTGCGGGTTGCACTGCTGCTCCTTTTGACAGCGTGCGGTGGCGACGTCAGCGCAAGCCTGCGCTGCGGAGACGCTCGACGTGGAGCTCGAGCAGGCGAAGGCCAGAAGGCCGCTGACGCCGAGGAGGGCGACGGCGGCGAAGAGTCTCTTGGAGGGGTGGGGCATGGTGTCTTTCGTCGGCCAACGAGCCCCGGTGGAAGCGGAAGCGCCGCTCAAGTCCGGGGGAAGGGAAGCCAGGGGTTTTTGGGTTGCGGCGCCACAGACGCGGCCGGCGCAGCCGTTTATTCACGCACTGCCCACAAGCCTGTCGGACTTCACGGGGACGTCCATTTCACGGCGAGTCAGCTGCTGTTTGGTGGCTTGGGAAACAATGACGGCGGTGCGACGTCGCCCGGGCTTTTTGCGGGTTGGGCGCTTCAGGAGGAAACTTTCGATGAAGGCGAAGTGCTTGGACGCTGCGGCAGCGCCTCCTGGAGTCGGCCGGGACCCGGGCCACGGCGCGCAAAGCGGGGGCGCCTGGCCCACCGACGACAGCTTGCGTCACACCAGGGCCTTAGGGTTGGCTCTTGCCGTCCAACGGCCGTCGGCCGAAACTGGACGCCTCCCCGCGTTGGACGCGCGGCGCGGCCCGGCTACGACAACGCAGCGGATGCAGTTTTTCGACGAGCTCTGCCATTTCCACACGAAGGAAAGGTCTACTCATGAAACGGTGTTTCGCCATTCTCGCCTCCGGTGTGCTCGCAGCGTGCAGCAGCAGCAGCAGCCCCAGCAGCGTCAACGCTCCAGCGCTCACAACCTTCACTTACAGCGCGCCGCAGGCGCCGACCCCGACGCAAACCACCACGGCCAGCTCTGCGTCGACGTCGGTCAGCGAAGTGGTGGTCTCGGCCTCCTCGGGTGACCCAGGAGGCGACTCGGATGCGCCGGCGCTGGCCGACGACATTGGCGCCCAAGCGCTGAATGCCGCCGCGGTGGCCTCGCCCAGGACCCCGGCCACGGACGCGGCCAAGGTGCTCGCCAGCAAGACGAAGAGCGGCGAGCTCTTTACCAGCGGCTGCTACAACGTCTCGGGCAACACGCTCACCTACGCCAACTGCACCTACTCCTCCGAGGGCTATACCTACACGGCCAATGGGACCCTCACGGCGACGTCGAGCAACGTCACCTGGAATCTCAACTTCAGCGTCACCTACACCTCGAGCAGCGAAAGCTTCAGCTGGGACGGCGCCTGGACGGGCAACATCGACTACACCGCCACCTCCATCAACGGCTCCTGCTTGAGCCAGAACAGCGGAACCGCCACCGGCAATGGGCAAACCGAAACCTTCGCCTGGACCGTCGGCCTCGACTTCCTCAACCTGACCATTTCTCAAAGCTGCGACTCGGGCGGCGGGATTACGGGCGGCACGCTGGAAGTCCGCGCCAACGAGAGCGGCTCGGTCAACATCTTCGGCTACACCCAAAAGGGCATCGAGTTCACCTGGACGGCCTGCGACACGTTTACGGTCGAGACCTCCACCTAAGGCGGCGCTGGGCGCCACCCTGCTTGGCCCGGGGTGGCCGCGTTTTTCGCCTCCGGCCCTTCACGGGCCGCCTCCTGTCGGGGGCGGCCCGTTTCGTTTTGTCGGGGTAAGGCCTCTCGCCCGGCGGCGGCTACTGCACCCGGAAGGCGTACACCCGGCCGTTGACTGGGACATAGAGGCTGCCCTTGGCCACCAGCGGCGCCACCCAGTGGATGACGTTTGTCATGGCGGTGGAGTTGACGAGAAGCGCCCCGGTGTCGCCGTCCACGGCGTACAGCTTACTGTCCCCGTAGGCGCCCATGCCCCAGACGACAGCATCGTTGGTGCCGTCGCTGGTGGTGACAATGGGCGAGCCGCCGGTGTCCGCGCCGGAAACGCCTTGGCTGACGCAGAAGGCCTGGGACAGCGTCGGGGGGCTTCCCGGCGTCACCTTCAGCGCTCCCAAGGTGTTGCCGCTGCCGTCGCAGGGTGCGTCGTAGACGACGTAGCGTCCGGACGGCGTCTGGTAGCTGGCCATGCCGCCGCTCGCGTCGTCCGAGGCGATGTTGGCCAGGTGCGCCAGGGGCGGGTAGGTGCCGCCGTCGTAAAAGCCGCCCAGGTTGGCGCGGTCGACGAGCCAGCCGTCATGCGACTTGCCAATGCACAGGGCCAGCTGCCCGGAGCCGGCGCCCGACAACTCGAAAAGGACGGTGCCGTTGCTGCCGAAGTCGGCGTCACTCCCCGACAGCTCCTGCCAGTTGGCGAAAGCGAAAAAGTCCGCTGGCAGCCCGCTGAAGGTGAGGCTGTTGGCCCCGACGGTGAGGCGCAGCAGCGCATCCGAGTCGCCTGAGGCCCAGGTGGGCTGGTTTCCCTCACCGTTGCCAGTGACGGCGAAGACAGACGTCCCCTCAGTGGCGATGCCGCTCGGGCCCCAGATGGCGCCGCCCTGTCCGGGCGTCTGGTAGAAAAAAACGCCACCGGGCGTCGGGTTGGACAGCGGGACGGCCATGACGTAGCCCCAGTTGGTGCCGCAGTCTCCGTAGTAGCCGCCGAAGGGGATGTAGACGACGTCGTTGAGCAACAGAAGCGAGGCGCGCTGCCCTTGCACCTTGGTGTCGAAACCGGTGCTGCCCAGGGTGGCGTCGACGTCGATGCTCCACAGCACGGCCCCGGTGTCGATGGAGAGCCCGTAGACAATGTGGTGGGGCGTTTGGGAATTGGCGGGCACGTCCAGCGTGCCCACCACCACCAGCTCTCGGCGCGCCACATCCAACACGGGCGTGCTGGTGATGCCGAGGGTGTTGATGTTTCCACAGGTAAATTGGCTCAACGGGACGCCCGGTCCGAGCGGCGTGCTCCACAGCACGGTGCCAGCGGCCGCATCGATGGCATAGACGTTGTTTTCCTCGGTGGCGACGAAGAGGACGTCCTTGCCATTCAGCCCAGCCTCGAGGAAGAGCGGAGAGGCATAGACGTCGCCCACCACCGCCGGGGTGAAGGCTGGGTCGGGCTTCAGCCCGCCGTCGAGGGCGATGGCCGAAAGGCGGGCCTTGGTGAAGGCCGAGTCGACGTAGAGGGAGTCTCGGCTCCCGTGCACGCCGAAGGTGGTGATGGCCAGCACCGCGCCCCCGTCCGGCAGCGTCCCCGCGTCTTGGTTGCCTCCTCCGTCGGGTGTCCCGCCTCCGTCCGGGGGACCGCTGTCGGGTGTCCCGCCGTCGGGTGTCCCGCCGCCGTCTGGACTCCCGCCGTCCGGAGTCGTTCCGCCCACCGTGGCCGCAGGGCAGCCAGCCAGCACCAGGGCACAGAGACAGCCAGCGCAAGCACGTTTGAGAAGTCCCATGGACGCCGAAGGTAGCCTTAAACGCTTCTGGGCGACGAGGCCCGGAGGAAACCGCATTTGCCCTCCTGTCGAAAAAAGACGAGGGCCCCGCAACTGCCACACCGCTTCAGTGTTGAAGCCACCCACGCCCCAAAGGGAGGGCTTTGAAGAGAAACCCTGGGAGAGGCCTCGGTGCGCCTAGCGGTGAGGCCCTATGCTCGAGGTCCGTTGTCGACGGCTCGTTCTGCCTTCCTGCTTCCAATGCTCGCCCCACACCCGCGCCGGTTCCGTCGCCGGTGGCTGAGGCCCGCGCCCATCTGCGCCTGTCTGCTGCTGCTCTGGCCTCCTGGAGGTGCCGAGGCGAGCAGCGTTTCGAACGAGGTGGGGGGCCAGGCGACGCAAACCACGCCAAGCAACCCGCGGGCCGGAGACGTGGCGGACCTCTTCAAAGCCAACATCGACGTCACGGACGCGCTCACCTTTCGCGCCGCGCTCGGTTTCACCTATGAGTTTGCGACGCCCGCCCCCACCGGCGGCTCGTTCGAGGGGACGTCCACCGCCATCGTCGCGGTGTCGGTGGGCCTGGACTGGGAAGTCACCGAGGCCCTGACGCTTGCCATCGACGGCGTCCTCTCACCCACCAGCGCCCAGAGCGCCAACGCCGACATAACCCTGGC
>JBKQJL010000143.1:0-3923 GCA_052147975.1 Myxococcaceae bacterium | reverse complement strand
CGAGCAAACCTCTCGCGTCCTCGAATTCCGAGTGCGTGGCCCGAGCGTGGCGGTTTTGCTGGCCCGGGAGCTGGGTTGTCGCATCACCGTGGCGGACACCGCCCCGGCGGTCCTCGAGCGGGTGCAGCTGGAGGCCGATGCGGCGGGTGTGCTCGGCCGGCTGACGCTGCTGACGCTCGCTGGCGAGACCCCCTCCTTGCCCGAGTCCGCCTTCGAGCTCGCCATCTCTGGGGCGCGGGCGAGTGCGCTGGGGCCGCTGGCCAAACTGCTTCGGCCGGCCCTGGTGCCTTCTCGGGGAAGACTGGTGGCGGTGGTGGCGGCCCGAGTGGGGCTGGCCACCCGTGACCTCTCGGCGTGGGAGCGCGCCTTCGGCCACAGCCTGCGCTCGCCGCAAGCGGAGCTCGCGGAGCTGGTGGGCAGCGGTTTCGAGCCCGAGTGGGCGGAGGCGCTCAGTGAGCCTCAGCTGGTGCAGCTGTACGGGGCGCGCCCAGCCCACCCCGACGAAGAGGCGGCCCTCGTCCAACTGGGCCCAGCGGGCGTCAGCTTCGTCCTGGTGGCGGGCCGCCGCCGCGAGCCCAATGAGGCACCGCCGCCGGCGCGGGAACGCGGCTAAAGGCCGGCGGCCAGTCGGGGCGACGGCGCTGAAAAGTCCAAGAGGCTGAGGCGCTCGGGGGCGACGGCCAGGCGGAGGGCCGAGCGCACACCGGCCGCGTCCCCGCCCAGCTGGAAGGGCACCTCGTGCGCGAAGCGCACCTCGACGCTGGAGGCAAGGAAGTCGTGGACGCCGGGCGGAAACCACTCTCCCCGCCACATGCGGCCGACGTTGGCCACCACCGCCAGTGGCTGCACCACGCCCACCCGCAGGTGCATGGTGCCTGGTTGGGTGCCGGCGAAGGGAAAAATGCGAATGCCGTAGCCGTAGTAGGGGACGGTGCTCGCCGCGGCGAGCATCGCCGGGCCTCGGTAGAGCACCTCCCCCGGGGCAAAGGAGGCCAGGCGCTGGCCATCCGCCCCGAGGCGGATGGCGGGGGTGTCGGCGGTGTTACGGACTTCGCACTCGACACTCGTCGGGCGCAGCAGCGCCTGGGGAAACGTGCGCAGCAGCACTGCAGCCGCGTAGCCCCGAGAGCCGGTGAGCAGCCTGGACAGCCAGCTGCCGGAGACGTGCTGCTTCAGCCACACGTAGTCATTGAGGAGCTGGGCGTCCAGTCCGAGGCTGGCAAAGGGCGCGCGGCGCCCTTCCACCGACAGCAATTCGAGGAGGCGGTAGCCGGGGACCTCGCCACTGCGGGCCCGCAGCACGTCGTCCACCATGCCGCCGCTTTGCACCCCCGAGGCATTCACCCAGGCGGCCAGCCCGTTGCCGGTGCCGAGCTTCAGCACGCCAAAATGCGGCAGCCGGCTGATGCGCTTGCGCGCCGCCAGGTTGAGGACTTCGTCAGCGAAGCCCATGAAGGTGCCATCACCGCCGCCGAGGAAGACGGTATGGTAGCTGCCCTCCAGCACCGCATTGGCGATGCGCCTGGCGTCCAGCGGCGAGCGCGAGACGTAGAGGTCGCCGCGGGCCACCACATGGGAGAGGGCGCGCAGGACGGCCGGCGTCACCCGGCGGGCATGGGCGTTGAGGAGGACGGCCACGCGCGAAGCGCCGGCAGCCCGGCGCTCTGGCGGGGCCGAGACGGCAGGGGCGGGTGGGGCGGGTAAGAGCTCCAAATGGTTGCGTCCCGGGCGAGCTGCCGCGGTGCGGCATGACACCGCGAGGGGTGCAGGTTTCTGGCCAGCTTCGAGGGCGTTTTGCCTGTCGCCCGGATGTAACAATGTCGCTCCCTTAGCGCCTCTTCGAGGAGGTGCCAAGGCATGACTGTGAAACGGCGGTGACGGTGGGGTGCGCAGCCTGGGTAGCACCCGCTCGGGGAGGAAGGCCCAGTGCGGTTTGACACCCAGTGAGCGCTGGTTAGCTTCCGCCTAGTGGGAAGTATTCCTCTTCTGGAGGTTTTTCGTGGGGAAAATCATCGGCATAGACCTGGGGACCACCAACAGCGTGGTTGCGATTATGGAAGGTCGCGAGCCCAAGGTGCTCACCAACGAGGAGGGCAGTCGCACCACCCCCTCCGTGGTGGCGTTTCTCAAGGATGGCGAGCGGCTGGTTGGGCAGGTGGCGAAGCGTCAGGCCATCACCAACCCCGAGCGCACCATCTATTCCATCAAGCGCTTCATGGGGCGCCGCTTCGAGGAAGTCACCGAAGAGGCCAAGCTGGTCCCCTACAAGGTGGTGCGGGGCCCCAACGGGGATGCCCGCGTCGAAATCGACGGCAAGCAGTTCAGCCCGCCGGAGATTTCGGCACAGGTGCTCCTCAAGCTAAAGCGGGCTGCTGAGAATTACCTCGGCGAGAAGGTGACCGACGCGGTCATCACCGTGCCGGCGTATTTCAACGACGCCCAGCGGCAGGCCACCAAGGACGCCGGCGAAATTGCCGGCCTCAATGTCCGCCGCATCATCAACGAGCCGACTGCCGCGGCGCTGGCCTATGGGCTGGACAAGAAGAAGGACGAGAAGATTGCCGTCTATGACTTCGGAGGCGGCACGTTTGACATCTCCATCCTGGAAGTGGGCGAGAACGTGGTGGAGGTTCTGGCCACCAACGGCGACACCCACCTCGGCGGCGACAACATCGACCAGCTCATCATGGATTGGTTGATTGGGGAGTTCCGCAAGGACACCGGAATCGACGTCTCCAAGGACAAGATGGTCCTGCAACGGCTGAAGGAGGCCGCGGAGAAGGCGAAGATTGAGCTCTCCAGCACCATGGAGACCGACATCAATTTGCCTTTCCTCACCGCAGACCAGAACGGCCCGAAGCACCTCAACGTCAAGCTCACCCGCGCGAAGTTCGAGTCGATGATAGACCCGCTGGTCGAGCGAAGCCTCGAGCCCTGCCGCAAGTGCCTCAAGGACTCGGGTCTCGAGACCAAGGACTTGCACGAGGTCATCCTGGTCGGTGGCTCGACGCGCATCCCGAAGGTGTCCGAGGCGGTGAAGCGCCTCTTCGGCAAGGAGCCCAACCGCTCGGTGAATCCGGACGAAGTCGTGGCCGTCGGTGCCGCGGTCCAGGGCGGCGTTCTGTCGGGCGATGTGAAGGACATCCTCCTGCTGGACGTCACGCCGCTGTCGTTGGGCGTCGAGACGCTCGGCGGGGTGATGACCAAGCTCATCGAGCGCAACACCACCATCCCCACCAAGAAGGCGGAGACGTTCTCCACCGCTGCCGATGGGCAGACCCAGGTGGAGATTCACGTCCTGCAGGGCGAGCGGGAGATGGCCGCTGACAACCGCACCCTGGGGCGTTTCCAGCTGACCGGGATTCCGCCGGCGGCCCGGGGCGTTCCGCAGGTGGAGGTGACCTTCGACATCGACGCGAACGGCATCCTCAACGTCAACGCCAAGGACAAAGCAACGGGCAAGGAGCAGAGCATCACCATCACCCACTCCTCCGGCCTCAACAAAGCCGAAGTGGAGAAGATGGTGTCCGATGCCCGCACCAACGAGGCGGCGGACAAAGAGCGGCGCGAGGTGGTGGAGCTGAAGAACCGAGCCGAGAACCTCACCTACCAAATGGAGAAGCTGCTCAAGGAGAACAAGGAGAAGCTCTCGCCGGAAAGTGCCTCCAAGCTCGAGTCCGCCATTGCTGGGCTGAACGCGGTCCGCGACAGCACCGACAAGGCTGCGCTGCAGAGCGCGATGAGCGCCCTCGAGGAGGCGAGCCACAAGGCCGCCGAGGAGATGTACCGGGCCGCCGGCGCAGCGGCCGGTGGCCCCGGAGCCCCGGGGGCGCCGGGCGCTCCAGGAGCGCCGGGCGGCGAGGCTCCGCCGAAGAAGGACGACGTCGTCGACGCCGAGTTCCGGACCAACTGAAAAGACACTG
>JBKQJL010000142.1:0-52554 GCA_052147975.1 Myxococcaceae bacterium | reverse complement strand
CTGGTGCAGGCCTTCGTCGCCGCCGAGGACCGGCGCTTCGGGAGCCACCCGGGCGTGGACCCTCTGGCGGTGGCCCGAGCCCTCCGCGACAACCTGGGTGCCCACCGGGTGGTGAGCGGCGCCTCGTCGCTGGCACAGCAGCTGGCGCGTCAGCTGGTTCCCCGCGAGCGCACCCTCTTCGGGAAGCTGCAGGAGGCGTTGTGGGCGGTGCGCCTCACGCTGCACTTGTCGCGCGAAGCCCTGCTGCGCGCCTACCTAGACCGGGTGGCACTGGGCAGAGACTTGGTCGGCGTCGAAGCGGCCGCGGACACCTACTTCGGCCGTCCGGCGCGTGCCCTCTCCCTGGGCCAGGCGGCCTTGCTGGCCGGCCTGGCGCGCGCGCCAGCCAGCGGAGACCCGGCGCTGTACCCGGAGGCCGCGCGTCGGCGGATGGGCCTCGTCCTGGAAGCAATGCAGCGCGCAGGCTTCGTCGACGCGGAGGAAGCGCGCGCGGCGGCCGCCGCCCCGTGGGACTTGGTCCCGCCGGTCCACCCCTTTTTGGCCCCGCACCTCGTCACGGGCTTGCTGGAACGGCGCGCTCAGCTCGGCCTCACCCGGGCGGTCGAGGTGGTGACCACCATCGACCCTGCCTTGCAGCGCGCGGCGGAGGAGGCGCTGCGCGCGGAGCTCGCCTCGGACGGGCGCATCGGCCAGGCCGCAGCCCTGGTGGTGGACAACGCCACCGGTCAAGTCCTGGCCTACGTGGGCAGCGCGGACTTTCTGGACGTCGAGCGCGAGGGGCAGAACGACGGCGTTCGGGCATTGCGCCAGCCGGGCAGCGCGCTCAAGCCCTTCGTCTATGGCTTGGCATTGGCCCAGGGCTGGACGGCGTCCAGCCTGCTGAGTGACGTCGAGTGGCACCTCTCCACGCCCGGCGGGGACTACGTCCCGCGCAACTATGACCGGCACGTGCACGGGCCGGTACGGCTGCGGGCGGCCCTGGCCAACAGCTACAACGTCCCGGCGGTCCGAGTGGCCGACGCGCTCGGGGTGGAGCGCGTGCTGGCGCTGCTGCGTGCCGCGGGCTTTCAGTCGCTGTCCCAGGACGCGGCCCACTACGGGGTCGGCTTGGTGCTGGGAAACGGCGACGTCACCCTGTGGGAGCTGGCGCGCGCCTACCTGGGCCTCGCCCGCGGGGGGGTGCTTCACCCCCTGGTGTCCGTGCTGGCCGCCACCGACGCGGAAGGGCGGCCACTCGAGGTGCCGCGCGAGCTCGAGCCACACCGCTTCCTCCCGCGCGACGCCGTCGCGCTCCTCACCGACGTCCTCTCCGACGAAGCGGCCCGAGCGCCGGCCTTCGGCCTGGACAACGCCCTGCGCCTCTCCTTCCCCGTTGCGGCGAAAACCGGCACTTCGCGGGCTTACGTGGACAATTGGACGGTGGGCTTCACGCGAGAGCGGACGGTGGCGGTGTGGGCGGGCAACTTCGACGGCGTGCCGATGCACAAGGTGTCCGGCATCTCGGGTGCGGGCCCCGTCTTCGCCCGGATTCTGGCCCTGGCCATGCGGGGCTTGCCCGCCCGGCCGCTGGTGGACAGGAGCCACTTCCAGCAGGTCCGGGTGTGCGCCCTGTCCGGCCAGCGCGCCACCATGCATTGTCCGTCGGCGGTGGAGGAGGTGTTTCTGCCCGGCACCGCGCCCCAGGAGGACTGCCACATGCACCGCGAGACTGGAGTCGGTGCCAGCCGGCACGCGGTGCTCGACGTCGGCCCGGATTTCTACGCCTGGGCCCGGACGCAAGGCTGGCGCGCGGGCCCGTGGCCCGACGAGTCCCAGGCCATGGCCAGCGCTGAGCTCCTCAGCCCAGAGGACGGCGACGAGTACCTTCTCGAGTCGGGCCTTCCCGACAGGGCGCAGTCCATTCCCGTCCGCGTCCGACCGCCGCCTGGGGCGCTGCGCCTCGAGCTGCGGACGGACGGGGGGGCGGTGCTACCGCTGCTGCCGCCCTTCACCGGGTGGCTGCCGGCCCACACTGGCCGTCACCGCGTGGAGCTGTGGCTGCCCGGGGGAACGTCCGCCTTGGCCAGCGCCGCGTACCGGGTGGTGGGCAGAGAGTGAGCGCCGTCGCCCGGTTGCTGCTGGCGGCCGCGCTGGCCCTGTCCCCCTCCGCCTCCTTCCGGACAGTGCGGGTGCGGGTGCTGGAACGGCTTCACCCACACCAGCTCGAGGTGTCCGGACCGAGCCGGCACACGCTTCTGGCCAGCGGCTCGGCCCTGTTGGTGGACGGCGCTGTGGTGGTGCAACCCTACGGGCTGCCCGACGCCAGCTGGCAGCTGGGGGTGCCCGGCCAGCCGCCTCAGCGCTACCGCGGCGCGCTTTCGGTGCGTGCCGTGAATGCCGAGCTGGCGCTGGTGGTGACGCTTCCCCTCGAGCGCTACGTGGCCGAGGTGGTGGCGGCCGAGACGCTTCCCGGAACGCCCGAGCAAGCCCTGCGGGCGCAGGCGGTGGTGGCGCGCAGCTTCTTTTTAGCGCAAGGCCCGAGGCATGCCGACGCGGACGTGTGCGACTTGGCCCATTGCCAACTTCTGCGTGGCAGCGGCACCCCGGCTGCCCACCGGAGAGCGGCACGCGCCGCCACCGTCTCCACCGCTGGCCAGGTGCTGGTGCTGCCCGACGGCCGCATTGCCGAGACACCATTCCACGCCGCCTGTGGCGGGTACACCGGGGAGCCAGAGGAAGTCTTCGCGAGCGCTGTCACCGGCGCCGCGGCGGTGGCGGACACGGGCTGCCCCTCGCAGCCCTGGGAGGTGGTGGTGCCCTGGGGCACTTTCCGAGCGGCGCTGGGCCCACTGTTGGGGGCCGCTGCCAACCTCTCGCCGGAAGAGTTGCACACCCAGCTGGGGAAGGGCGGCTACGTCATCCGCGTCTCGGGGCCGCCAACATGGCGAAGCGCCAGCGGGGACGCGGTGGCGCGGGCACTGGACCGGGCGCTTGGCTGGGGCGCCGTCCGGAGCGGCCGCTTCCACTTCCTCCTCGAGGAGGGCGGCGTCCGGGTGGCGGGCACGGGACTCGGGCACGGGCTTGGACTGTGCCAGGCCGGGGCGGCTCGACGGGCGGCGCGGGGAGAGGCGTACCCGGAAATTCTCCAGCACTACTTTCCCTTGGCCTCGCTGCGCTAGAGGGCACCCCCCGGAAGGGGGCTTCGTCGCGACAGGACTTCGAGGGCAACAACCGGGGGGCGGGAGGGACGTTGGGCGGGCAAGTCTCCCCGTCAGTCATCCCCTTGCGGCGGCCCTCCTGGGGCCGGCGTGCCTCCCCGGAGAAAAGTGCCCATGCGCCTCTACGACTACGCCGCCTCCCAGAATGGCTACAAAGTCCGCCTCTTACTCTCGCACCTCGGGACGCCCTTTGAGACGAGGTGGGTGGACATTTTCGCCGGAGAGGCCCGCACCCCGGCCTTTCTCCGCATCAACCCGAGCGGCACCGTCCCGGTGCTGGAGCCGGAGCCCGGCGTTTACCTCCCCGAGTCCAATGCCATTCTCTATTACCTCGCCCAGGGGACGGCCTACTGGCCAACGGCGGCGCAGGCCCAGGCCCAGGCGCTGCGGTGGATGTTTTTCGAGCAGGAATGCCACCAGCCCAGCATCGCCACCCTGCGCCACTGGACGCTCACCGGGAAGCTGTCCCGCTACCCTGGCCTGGTGGAGCCAAAGCGGCGACTCGGCGAGACGGTGCTGTCCACCATGCAGCGCCAGCTGGCCGAGTGGCCCTATTTTGGCGGGGACAGCTACTGCATCGCGGACATCTCCCTCTATGCCTACACCCACCTGGCGCACGAGGGTGGCTTCGTGCTGGACGGTTACCCGGCGGTGGTGCAATGGCTGGCGCGGGTGCGGGCCCAGCCCGGCCACACCGCACAAGTCTTTCCCTACCCACCGAATGCCGCTGGGTACCTGCCCAGCGAGCGGGAGGTGGGTTGAATGCATTCGCAGGCAGGAGCCGACGCCGTGGTGAAGCCGGTGGACCTCGAGGAGGAGCGCTGCTGGCGCGCGGTGCTGGAGCGCGACCGCCGCTGGGACGGCCGCTTCGTCTACGCCGTGGAGAGCACCACCATTTATTGCCGCCCGTCCTGCCCGTCCCGGCGGCCATTGCGGAGGAATGTCCGTTTCCTTTCCTCAGCCGCTGCGGCGGAACGCCAGGGCTACCGGGCGTGCCGTCGTTGCCATCCCCAGGCCTCCCTCGGGCCGGCGGAGGCGGTGGTGGAGCGCGTCCAGGCGCTGCTTCTGTCCGACGTCCAACCCCCGCCCACCTTGGCGCAGCTGGCCGCGGCGGTGTCCCTCAGCCCAAGCCACCTGCAGCGCCTCTTCAAACGGCACACCGGCCTGTCTCCCAAGGCCTACCTTGAGGCCCGACGGTTTCGTCACCTCAAGGCCGCCCTGCGGACGGAAGCCGGCGTCAGCGCGGCCATTTACGCGGCCGGCTACCAGGCGCCGAGCCGCGCCTACGAGAGGACGCGGGCCCAGCTGGGGATGACGCCATCGGCCTACCGCGCCGGCGGAGCCGGCCAGCGCATTGCGTACGCCATTGCCGAGAGCTCGCTCGGACGCACCCTGGTGGCCACCACTGCGCGCGGCGTGTGCCGGGTGGCCTTCGCCGACACGGACGCGCAGCTGCTGTCCGAGTTGCGGCAGGAGTACCCACAGGCCTCGTTGTTGCCCGCCGGGCAGAAAGAGGAGGCTTGGGTGCAACAGGCAGTGCACAGCGTCGACAGCCCCTGGACGTCCCCCACCGTGCCCCTGGACGTCCAAGGCACGGCCTTCCAGCTGCGCGTCTGGAAGGCGCTCCAGGCCATTCCCTCCGGCCAGACGGCCAGCTACCGGGACGTCGCCCGCGCCATTCGCGCGCCCCGCGCAGCGCGTGCCGTGGCCCAGGCCTGTGCCCACAACCCGGTGGCCGTCCTCGTCCCCTGTCACCGCGTCGTCGGCTCGGACGGCCGCCTCGGTGGTTACCGTTGGGGCGCCGCACGCAAACAGCGCCTCTTGGACGAGGAGAAGCGCGGGCACGGAGAGTCCCCCTGAGGGCCCCCAGCCCAAGCGCCCTACTGTCGGCGCAGCAGCACCCAGCCCCGGGCCCGGCCCGCCTCCTGCCAGGGCGCTGGCAACGGGGCGGGGGGCACCAGGTGCTTCTCCACCAGCGCGAGGCGCGCGCCATGGTCCTGCGTCTGTCCGAGGCGCTGCTCCATCCACGGCTCGAGCCGGCGTTCCGCCGCCAAGGCAGCCACCATGCGCCAGTGTGGTGGGTCCGACACCACCAGCACGGCCTCTCCCGGCGCAAGGGCGTCCAACTCGGGGCTAAATTCGGCGGCAATGACGCTTGGCCTCCACAGCTGGGCGCCCCCACCCAAGGCCAAAAAGCCGACCGCGGCTGCCACCAGCACGGCCAACGCCACCACGGCGCCGCGCTGCCGACGCTTCGTCGGTAACCAACGGCGCAGGTAAGGCGTTGCCCCGGCCGCGGCCAAAAGCGCCAGCACCGGGTAGGCCACCAAGGCGTGGTGCCACACCTTACGCTCGGGGAGGGCCAGGCCCAACAGCACCAGGAGTGCGCAGAGGGCGAGCCGTCTGGCCACAACGGGGGCGGGAGGCGCAGCGACGTCCAGTGTCTTGGGCCAAGCGGCGGCCCGGGCCACGCCCAGCGCCAGAAGCGGGAGGCCCGGCCAGAAGCGCGCCGCGACGGTGGCAAAGGGAAACCAGGGCGGCTCAAGGCCATCCGTGCGCCCGCCGGTGGCCGAGGCGAGCAGCTGCGCGTCGAGGTAGCCCGTCCACCAGCTGCCACTGCCTGCCGCCCTGTCCGCGACGAGAAAGGCCCCCACCGGCACCGCGGCCAGCAGCGTGAGAAGGACGGCCCGGCCGACGAGGCGCGGGCGACGGGCCTCGAAGGCGACGCTCAGCCCGGCGGCGAGGAAGGGCAGTAGCCCGAAGGGCCCCTTCACCAGCGCCGCGCCGGCGGCGAAGAGGGCACCGAGCAGCCAGCGGCGCGTGCTGGGCGGCCAACCCAGCAGCGGGACCAGGGAGGCCATGACGAGGAGGAGCAACAGCGGGTCCAGCCGCGGCCGGCCTCCGTAAATAATGAAGGACTCGGTGGTGCCGAGCAGAAGCACGGCCAAGGTGGCCATCCCCCAACCGCCGAGCCGACGCCCGAGCCAGGCCACCAGGACGAGGGTGCCGAGGGTGAAGAGCCCGGCCAGCGGCGCGAGCGCCCACTCGCCGGCGAAGCGAATGGCCACCGCCCAGGGCCACAGCCCAAACGGCAGGTGCTCGCGAAATTGCGGGTGCACCCCCTGGAGGTAGCGCAGCTGCAGCCAACGTCCGTCCTCCACCATGTGGCGCGCCACCACCTGGTACAGCTGGGCGTCCGTGTCCTCCACGGCGCCCGTCCAGGGGGCGATGAGCACCACGGTGGCCAGCAGAAGGGCCAGCCCGGCGGCAGTGCGTCCGGGGTTGGAGGCGAGAAAGGCCTTCACTCCCGCCGCAGCTCGGCGAGGCGGCCCTTCGTGCCTGGCCTGGACTGCTCCGGCATCCGCTCGATGAGGTCGGTCACGGTGTCGAGCAGCGTCTGGTGCGGGTCCCGGGCGCGGAAGCCCAGCGTCTGCTCGGCCTTGCGGCTGTCCACCCAGAACCAGTGCTCCGCAATTTCCACGCTGGCCGCGTCCAGCGCCGGCTGCTGTCCGCGGGCTTTGGCCCAGCGCTCCAGCAGCTGCGCCCCCAGGACGTTCAGCTGGGAGGGAAGTCGCAGCCTCGGCGCCGGGACGCCGGAAAGCCGCTCCAGGCGCTGAAAGAATTCGGCCATGGAGAGATTCACGCCCATGAGGTGCTTGCCGTACAGCTCTCCGCGGCTGAGCGCCGCGACGAAGGCCGAGGCAGCGTCCCGGACGTCGACGAAGCACATGCCCCCGTTGGGCATGGCCGGCAGGTCCCTCTGCAGAAACTTCGCCACCGTCCAGGTGGAGGAAAGCCGAGTGTCCCCCGGCCCCAGCAGCAGACTCGGGTTGCACACCACCAACGGGATGGCGTGCTTGCGGCAAAAATCGACGGTCAACCGCTCCTCGTAAACCTTGGACAGGTAGTAGGGCCAGCGTCCGATGACATCGAGGGGAGCCGTGTCCTCCTCGCTGCCGATGCGCTCCGTCTTGGAGACGGCCGTGGTGCCGCTGGTCGACGCGAGGACCAGCCGGCCGATTCCGCCATTGGCCCGAATCTCCTCGAGGAGGGCGCGCGTGGCGTCGACGTGCAGCCGGTACATGGCACGGCCGTCGCGGGCGTCGAAGGAGACGCGCCCGGCGAGGTGAAAAAGCGCCTCCATCCCGGCCAGCGCCGGTCGAACGGCCCCGGGCTGTTGCAGGTCGATGGCCTGAAACTCGCCGAGCTCGAGGAGCTCGGGGCCCGGCGGATGGCGTCCCACCATCCTCACCCGGTGTCCCGCTTCGGCCAGCCTTTGCACCACCGCGGTGCCGAGAAAGCCGGTGGCGCCGGTGACGAGGACGTTCACGTCTCGGAGCCCCCGCCGCTGGAGCGCCGCGGGGTCGGCACCGCGAGTAGCTCGGCGTGGGCATCCAAGTCGAAGACGCTGTGGTTTTGCAGCGCTCGCACCGCCTGCTCGGAAATGCGTGTCACCACCCGGTAGCTCTCGCTGCGGGCCAGCCCCGCTGTCCGGCGCTTGAGCTCGCTCACCAGCAGCGGCGGCCCGATGCGCACGCTCAGCGCTTTGCGCTTGGGAAACATCGCCCCCTTGGGAAGGGCGGCGTGCGTGCCCTCGATGAAGAGCGGCAGCACGTCCACGTTGTAGGTGAGCGCCAGGTAGCCCAACGTCGGTTTGAATTCCTGGAGGACGCCATTCACCGAGCGCGTGCCCTCGGGGAAAATGAGCAGGTGGTAGCCCTGGTGCAACGCTTCGCCCGCCAGTCGGAGGGACTCGCGCAGGCTCCCGTGCCGGTCCATCGGGATGAGGTTGGTAAAATTCTCGAAGTAGGCGCGCTTGAGCGGCGTGTCGAAGAAGTAGTCTCGCGCGGCCAGGGCGGCCAGTCGCTGGCCCTGCTCGCCAAGCACCGTCTTGACCAGCCCCATGTCCAGGTGACTGGTGTGATTGGCGATGACCAGGACGTTTCTGTTTTTGGGGATGAAGGCCTCACCGCTGACTTGGACGTCGAAAACCCCGCCGTAGAGAACCTTCTGCCCAAAGGACAGCAATGTCCGACCGAGCGAGGCCACCGGCCGCGGGACGGGAATCTCTTTGGCCTCCACCTCTGCGGAGACCTTCACCGCCTCGGGCTCCCGTCCGCGCCGAGCGGAGCTCGCCACCAGTTTCCGCAAGTCCTCCACCGTTTGAAGCCCGGTGAGGTCGCTCACCTCGCGGACATTCACACCGGCCGTCTCCAGCGCCACCGACAGCTCGGTGAGGAGCAACGAGTCGAAGCCCAGGTCCGCCACCAGGCGGCTACTGCCGGTGACCTCGGACGTCGGCCGTCCCACCACTTCGGCCACCAGGGCCTCGAGCCAGCCGGTGCTTCCCGGTGCGGCACGCACCCGCTCTCCCGTGGAGGCCAGCTTCTCCAGCCGCTGCAGTTCGGCCACCACGTCCGGCCGCTTCACTTTCTTGATGCTGGTGCGCGGCAGCTCCCCCTCCCAGAACCGCAGCACCTTCACCCGACGGTAGAAAGGCAGGTCGGCGGAGACTGTGCGGAAGTGCTCTTCCAGCTCCGAGCGCACCTCCTCGCGCCGCCGGTCTTTGGCGTCCGCAACGCACAGGCAGGCGACTCGCTCCCCTCCGCTCTCGTCGGGCAGGCCGACGATGGACAGCTCCTTCACCAGCGGGTGGGCGCCGTAGAGCTCTTCCAACTCGTCGGGGTAGGCGTTTTTCCCGCTGGCGTCGATGATGACGTCCTTCTCGCGGCCCAACAGGCTGAGGCGGCCTTCGCCGTCGAGCCGACCCACGTCGCCGGTCCGCAGCCAGCCGTCCACCAGGGTGGCCTCGGTGGCCGGGCGGTCTCCGAAATAGCCGGCCATCACGCTCGGGCCCCGCGCCCAAACCTCTCCAACCCCATCGGCATCCGGGTGGTGGATGCGGAGCTCGATGCCCGGAAGGGCTTTGCCCACCGTCCCCGGAGTGCGGCGGTTTCCAGCGGTCGCCACCGTCAGCACCGGGGCGGCCTCGGTCAGCCCGTACCCTTCGCTTAAGTCGAATCCCAGCGCGTGAAAGGCCTGGTGCACCTCGTCTGGGAGGGCGGACCCACCGCTCACGAGGAATTTGATGCGCCCGCCGAAGCGCCGGTGGATGGGCCAAAACAGGAGCTTGCCCAAATTCACATTGCGCCGGTTGCGCAGCTCGCCGTGTGCACTCATCAGCCCGCGCAGGGCCTGCTCCACCAGGGCTGGTTTGGCGGCGAATTCCTGGGTAATTTTTCGGTGCAACAGCGACCACAGCGCCGGCACCCCAATCATCGCCGTGATGCGTCCCGTCTCGAAAACATGGCCCAGCCGGTCGGTGGTGAGCTCGTCGAGGTAGGTAATCTCCGCTCCGCGGCTGAAGGGCGTGAGCAGGCCGGCGGAGAACTCGAAGGTGTGGTGTAGGGGAAGCACCGAGAGAAGTCCGTCCCCCACGCCGAAGTCGAACGAGCCAGCCAGCTTCGGTACCAGCGAGGCGAAGTTCCGATGGGTGAGCATCACACCCTTCGGCTGTCCGGTGGTGCCGCTGGTGAAAATGAGAGAGGCGACGTCGTCGGGCGAGGTCGCCTTGGCCAACGGCACAATTCGGTTCGGGGCGGTGTCGTCTCCCTCCATGGCCTGGGCCAGGGTGAACACCTGCGTCGACAGCCCGGCGTCGGCGAGCGCCTTCCACAACCCGGGAAGGTCGCGCGCCGTCTTCTCGGAGAGCAGGACGGCCCGTGCCTCCGACCGGCGGGCGATGTTCACCGCCTCGGCCTCGCTCGAAACGGCGTCGACCGGGACCACCGTCGCGCCTGCTTTCAGAATCCCAAAGTAGGCAAAGGCCCATTCCGGCCGGTTTTCGCTGACCAACAGCACCCGGGAGCGTGGCGCGACGCCGGCCCGTGCCAGGAAGCTCGCCACCCGCGCCGCCCATCGCGCCGTCTCGCCATAGGTGAAGCGCTCTTCTCGCTCACCCTCGACCAGACGGAAGGCGACGCGGTGACGGTGAGCGCGGACAGCCGCGTCAAACAGCTCAAGCAGGTCGCGGTGGGCGTGGATGGCGGTGCGACGCTCGCGCTCCTCGTCCAGCGTCGGGAAGACCCACTTTTCCAGGCCGGGAAGGTGGACCTCGAGGAAGTAGTGCCGCCAGTCGATGGCTTCCGGGTGCCAAGGCAGCCGGGCGGCGTCCTCCGGCAGCAGGCGACGGAAGACGCTCCGCGTGTTGTCGCAGCGAAAGACGTAGTGGTTGTCCCAGATGAAGGGCAGAAACAGCTCTACCAGGGCGGAGAAGGAACGGGCCTGCTCCTCCACGTCCTGAAGGCGGTCCTGGGCCCGCTCAAGCAGCGCCGAGACGCGTGGTGCCCCCCAGGCGGGCTGCACCCGTTCGAGCGTCTCGCGAAGCAGCTGGGCTCCGGTGGCGAACAGCGGCGTCGAGCGCAGCTCGAAGGCGCGCTTGCTCACCGCATGCGGCTCGAGGCGGCTCTGCACCTCGTTCCACAACTTGCTGCCGGTGGATTTGTTGCGGAAGAAGCGGCGGCGGTACAGCCCGACCAGCTCCGACGAGCGCGCGGCGTAGAGCGGATTCACATCACCCGAGGCTTGGTGAAAGACGCGGCGCTCCCGACTGCTCAACGTGTCGGCGGTGATGGCGATGAGGGACGCGGCCACCAAGTCCACCGGCACGACGTCCAGGATGGTGCGCTCCCCCGCCGGAAGGCTGCGCTGACCCTTCATCCCGGCATAGGCCAACGGGGCCGAGGTGGTGAAGCCCTCGTTCCAGCCCGGGAACGGGTAGTGCATTGCGCTCTCGACAATGCTCGGGCGAACGATGGCGTAGCGCAGCCCGGGCGTGCCGGCCATCACCTGCTCGCCGAGCGACTTGGTGTAGGTATAGGTGTTGGGCCATCCCCACTGGCGAGCGCGGTCCATGCCGGCGTCGACCAGCTTTTGGGTGAGCCACAGCTTTCGCTCGCGCCCCACTGCCAGGCGAAGCGACTTCTCGTCCCGGCAGTCGCGGCCCTCGTGCTCCAGCCGCTCCACGGCCCGCTTGCGAAAGACAGCGGTGAGCGCGGCGTCCTCGGCCTTGCTCCGCAGCCGGGCCACCTCCTCCCGGCAGTCGGCAAGCTCCCGCTCGAGTGAGAAGTCGCGCCCGTCCAGCTCACCGCGCTTGGGGAAGTAGCCCACAATCTCCTCGTCCTCGAAGACGAGGCCGGAGCGGTTTCCGGCGACGAAAGCCGTCGACACGTGTACCAGTGGAACATCCAGGTGCAGCGCCAGGTCGACGGCGTTTTGGACTCCTTGGGTGTTGACCTTGAGGCCGACCTCCAGCGAGGGGCTGAAGGAGACCAGCCCAGCACAATTGACGATGACCGACACCGAGCCACGCAGCCCGGCCACCGTCTCCTCGGAGAGGCCAAAGGCCGCTTCCGTCACGTCGCCATCCAGGACCTGGACGCGGGAGCGGACGAACGCCTCGGCGCCGCTGTCGCCCAGCTCCTCACGCAACGGCCGGAACGGCTCCCCTGGAAGGAGCTTGTCGAAGAAGCGGGACTCGGCCGATGCGGAAGAGCCGCGCCGGACCACCACCGACACCCGAGACAGGGCGCGCCCATAGCGGTGGAGCAGCATGGAGAGAGCCACCTTGCCGACGAAGCCGGTGCTGCCAGCAAAAAGCAGATGCCTGCCGGTCAGGACCTTCGTGACGTCGAGCGAGGCAGGTTCGGCCATGGCCCTCTCAAGGGGAGTCTAGAGGCGGACGTCAGTCTGGAGAATCGGTGCGGATTTCACCAGGGTGATGGAGGCGCTGCGGCCCATGGCACCTCGGGCCAAGTCGATGGCCTCGGCCAGCGTGTCGCTGCGTTCCCACCCCAGCAACTCTGGGACGTGGTTGTTCTCCGCGCCGGCGACGATGACTTTGCCCACGTGCTGGCGGCCGTTCTCTCCCCAGTACCACATGTAGAAGGGATGGGCTCCGTGGTAGGCGTTTCCCTTTCGGTACAGGTGCACGTAGGACGGATTGGTGGCGAATTCCTGCTCGTACTTGTGCTCCAGCACCATCGCGTCGCGCGTCTCTGGGAGCAGCCGGTTGAAGAATTCGATGTAGCTCGGGTGGTGCTCGGGGTCGAACTCGTCATAGGCGGGGTGACAGAGGATGACCACGCCGCCCTTCTTGACCAGCGGGATGCCCCGGTTGAGGTTGAAGAGGTAGCCCAGCCCCATCACCTGCACCAGCAGCGGATTGAGAATGGAATTCACGTTGTACGGGGAGATGTACGGCACGCCCCAGATGACGATGTCGCTCTGCCCCTGCACCGGGACGCTGTACTGACGCCAGCACGCCTCGAGCGTCTTTTCGTGGCAGGGCTCGGTAGCGCCCGCATTGACGGCGATGATGTCGTACGGGGCTGGCACCGACATCATCAGCTTGCGCTTGGCCACCCGGGGCAGCTTGGAAAGGGTGTAACGCAGGGCTTGGAACTTGAGCCGGTCCACCTCGGTGAAGTCCTCTTCCCGCTTTCCGAGAAATCCGGTGGGCCCGTCGAACATGCGGTTGTTGAGCACCGTCTCGATGTGGAACACCTTGAGGTTCTCGTCGATGACCCGACCAATGCGTTCGGTGCTCCGGTGGAGCGCGCTCTTGCTCGGCTCCATGTAGCTCTCGGACTCGCGAATGGTCTTCGGATTGTGGTGGGCGCGCAGGCTGGCGTAATTGGCCAGGCCCGTTCCCACTGACTTGTGACCTCCGTCCATCGGGACGAGGTTGATGTTGATGTAGATGAGAAGGTCGCTCTCCGCGGCGCGCCGATTGAGGGCCACCACCTCGCCGTGCGCGGTCCGCTCCAGCTCCACCATCCCGTCTGGGTCCTCGGCGTCGTGGTTGTAGTAGCGGTCGGGGTGAAAGGCGTTGAAGATTTTCTCGCCCACCATCCGCTTCAGCTCGGCGTCCGTCATGCGGCGGTGCAGCGCGTTGGCGACGACCAAATGCACGTCGTCCACCCCCGAGTCGGCGAGCAGCTCCAGGACAATCTCCAACACCGTCTGCCGCGCGTCGGGCGTAACCATCGGCGGCAGCGGAAGCGAGATGTCGTCCAGCGCGATGGTCACCCGCATCCCCGGTCGGAGCAGGGCATGCAGCGGGTCCATCCCCTCCGGGTGGTTGAGCGCCCAGCGGATGGCGGCCTTGGGATTGGGCATGGGTTGCAAGGGCAATCGAGGGAACACCACCCGCGTTCCCAAGGGGAGGTCTTCCAGGAGGAAGTCCTCGCCGTGGAAGATGACCCGCGGCGGGCTGCCCTTCTCCGTCACCACCACCTGGTTGTTCTCGTCGTAGAGCCGCTTCAATGTCTTCAGCGGACGCATGTCACCTCAAGTCGAGCACAGGCCAGTGGTAGGCGCGGGCAATGGACCGTAGCCGGACGTCCGGGTTTACCGCAGTTGGCCGTCCCACCATCGCCAGCATGGCGTAGTCAGAGAAGCTGTCGGAATAGGCAAAGCTCTGGTCCAGCGCCAACCCGTGCTTGACGCAGTAGTCGCGGATGGCGTGGGCCTTGTTTGCCCCCTCGATGATGGGCGGAATGACCTTTCCAGTGGCAATGCCCCCCACGAATTGCATCTTGTTGGCGATGACATCATCGGCGCCGAGCAACCGGGCGAGCGGAGTCACGGTAAAGTCCAAAGCCCCGGTGATGAAGACGATGCGACAGCCGGCTCGCCGCGCCTCGTCGATGAGGTCCTGGGCCTTCGGGAACACGGCCGGCTTGAGCACATCCTCCAGCATCTCCTCGCCGAGGACGACCAGCCGGTCTTCGCTGAGGCCGGCATAGGCCCGGTAGAAATACTCGTTGAACCATTTGCGGTTGACGAGGTCGAGCGCGGCATACAGAGGGACTTGGGCCGCCGCTGCCAGCGTGCGTCCGGCGATGCCCGACAGCGAGCCCCGGTTCATCGCGTAGTAGGCGTACGTGTGGACGATGTTGGTTTTCACCAGCGTTCCATCGACGTCATAGAACGCGGCCTTCGCAGTCATAGCCAGCCCTGGGCCTGATACCACGCGGCGCTTTTGGCAATCGACTCCCGCGCCGCCACCTTTGGATGCCACCCCAGGCGCGCCGCCGCCTTCTCGCCGCTGCAAGTCCAAGCCGGAGCCAACAGCTGCTTGGCCAGCTTGCGGTTGAGAGGCAAGGGTTGCCCCGTGACTTGCGAGACGACATCTGCCGCCGCCGCGAGGGCTCGCAGCAGCACCGGAGACAGCCTGAGCGTGCGGGGATGGAGGCCGAGGACTTCGGCGCCCTGGTCCTGGATGTCCTCCAGGCTCGTCGTCCCCGGCCCCGGGCAGAAGAAGGCCTCCCCCACCGCCTCCGGGCGTTCGGCCAGTAACAGCAGGAAGTCCACCACGTCCTCCACGTCCACCACCGACAGCGGCCGCGGTCCCCCTCCGATGCTGAGGCGGAACCCGCGCCGAATGAGCTTGAAGAAAACCAGGTTTTCCCGGTCCGCAGGCCCCAGAATGCGCGGCGGCCTGGCCACCGTCACTTCCAATTGCCCGCGGGACTGGAAAGCGATGCGCTCCGCCTCCGCCTTGCTCTCGCCGTACCACTCCTCGGGGAGAAATGGATCAGTCTCAACGTGCGGCCGGTCCGGGCCGGAGGGGCCCACCGCCGCCAGTGAGCCCGCCAACACCACGCGACGGACGCCGGAGCGCCACGACGCGTCACACACATTGCGGGTACCCTCGGCGTTGACCTCGAAGAAGGCCTTCCGTGCCGGCGCCCGCCGGATTCCGGCGAGGTGAAAGACCACGTCGATGCCGGACAGGGCCAATTGGAGGGACGCCGGCTCCGTGACGTCACCGGTGACCCACTCCAAGGAAGCCCCCCAGGGTGGTGGTGGCAGCGCCCCGCGCACCAGTCCACGCACGCGATGTCCGGATGCCACCAGCCTGTGGAGAAGGGCTCCGCCGACGAAACCGCCGGCTCCGGTAATTAGCGCATGCATGGACTCGTCCGCTCGCCCTCGCCTCCCAGAGGGCAAATTACCTCTGTAGCCCGTGTTTTCCCCTCTGAAACCTGATAGTCACGCCGCTGGCTTCGGGCACGAAGCCCTAACGTCCCCCGAGCGGGGAGGAGATTGCGAACGAATGGCCGCTAAGAAGCCCGCCAAGAAGAGCGCGAAGAAGGCCTCTGGCACCAAGCGCAAGCCGAACGCCGCCTTCATGAAGGAGATGACTCCTTCGAAGGACCTGGCCGAGGTGGTTGGCAACAAGCCGATTGCGCGCACCGAGGTGGTCAAGAAGCTGTGGGCCTACATCCGCAAGAACAACCTCCAGGACGCGAAGGAGAGGCGGATGATTAACGCCGACGACAAACTGAAGGTCGTCTTCGGCGGCAAGAAGCAGGTCTCGATGTTTGAGATGACCAAGCTGGTGAACAAACACCTCAGCTGACGGTCTCCGAAGGCGAGTCCTTCGCCGAGGTCGCGCAGCAACACAAGAAACGGCGAGGCTCGCCCAACTCCAGGCGAGCCTCGTTGCTTTGGCGCCGAGTCGTCCGTGGCCGGATGAAGTCGTCCGGCGCCCGAGACACCTGGGGCTGGGCTTCGTGCACCTGGCGACACCCTTCGGGCGCGCCGGGTTGGGGCAACCCTCCAAGGCCGCAGCCTGGGGACCGCGCTCTTGGCCGCTGGCCAAACGGGCCACTAGCAAACGCCGGCTCAACCCCGCGGGCCGGCGTCTCAGCCCCTGGGGCGCCCGCGGTTTCCGCGGAGGGCTTGTAACCCGGTCCGCGTTCCAGCCGTCTCCCGTGACACACCCGGTACACGAGGCTTCTCATGTCACTTTCGCTCGAAGCATCTCTTTCCCGCGCTCGGTCGTGGGCGGACAGGCTGGCATGGGCCGGTCCACTGCTGGTCCGGATTTCGCTCGCGTCCCTCTTCATCGTCACGGGATGGGGCAAGCTCCATGACTTGGAGAAGGTGACCGGCTACTTCACCGAGCTGGGAATTCCGCTGCCCGGGCTCAACGCCCGCGTCGTGGCAACCACCGAGTTCGTCGGCGGCATTCTGGTGCTGCTCGGCCTCTTCACCCGGCTTGCCTCCCTCCCGCTCGCCTTCAGCATGGCCATCGCCATCTCGACCGGCCGGCGGGCGGACATCGACGGCGTGGCCACCCTCTTTGGCTTCATCGAATTCACCTACCTGGCTTGCTTCGTCTGGTTGGCGCTCGCAGGGGCAGGAGCCGTCTCGCTCGACCGACTCCTCTTTGCGCGCTGGCCGAAGCCAGTCGCCGGCCAACCGCTGCGCGCGGGGGCCTCTGCGCCAGGCTGACGGCTACTCCTCAGAGCGGCCCGGCGGCGCCGGGGGTTGGAGCTGGCCCGGGGCGTCGTCTAGGGCAATGGGCCGCGGGGCCACAGGCGGGGGTTGGTACGCCACCTTCCGCTCCGCCCGTGCTCCTGGAAGCACCGGAACCGCTGCCCGGTGGTGGAATGGGTAGCCCAACGCCTCGCCGCGGGCCTCCACCAGAAGTCCGAGCACCCGGGGGACGAGAAAGAGCGACAGGGCACCGAGCGCGCCCAGCGTCTTGGCCCAGAGGGCGGGCACTTCGCTGGCCGGCGCCTCGGCCAAGCCCCCCAGCATTCGAGCAAAAAGCCACAGGCCGGCGACGCATGCCACCGCCAGGGCGCCGTCTGCGCCCAGCCGTTGCAGTCTCCGCATGGCCTCCAGCGGCCCGAGCGCCTCCCTCAGAGGTGCGAGGGCGACGACGCCAAGCAGCATGGACACCACCACTGGCGAGGCCAGGGTGACGAGAAACGCCCCCGTCCAACCCGTCCGCGGCACCCAGACAGCCGGGGCCGTCAGCGCGGCCGCGGCGAGGGCAGGCAGTGCCAACTCAGAGAAGAAAGAAGCCGACACACCGTGCAGCGTCGTCGCCCCCTCGGCCGTCGCGCGGATGATGGCCACCCCCACCAGCCACCCGAGCACGCTCCAGCCGACGAGCGCGGCGCCACGAGCGGGCGCGGACAGCACGTCGAGCTCGCTCGCCAGGGCTGCCAGGGCGAAGACGACGAGCAGCCCCGCCAGGCCCACCGGCAGTAGAAGCGTCCCTCGAAGTGCGTGGGCGAAAGTGACGTCGGAACCGGGGTGGGTGAGGACGGCGGGTGTCCCCCTGCACGTGGCGCACCTTAGGTAGGTGGTGGGGTGGAGCTCGACTTCCACGACGCAGCCCGGGCAGAGGCTGCGCTGGCAGCCGTCACAGCGCCAGCCGGCCGGCCGGCCGGGGTGCTGCGTGCAACGCAGAGTGGCAAGAGACATGCCGGCAGAATTCTAGCCGCACCCTCTGCACCGTCGGGCTACAACCCCTGGGCGGGGCGAGGGACGCATGAGCGAAGGGGCGCTAGAGGTCTGGCTCGGGAGCCCACGTCCGTTGGGTGCGACCTGGGACGGGCGTGGCGTCAACTTCGCCGTCTTCTCCGAGACCGCTGAGCGGCTGGAGGTGTGCCTCTTCGCCAAGGAGGAGCCTTCACGCGAGACGCTGCGCTTCAGGCTTCCGGCCACCACCGCCGGCGTCCACCACGGATACGTCCCGGGCCTGTCCCTTGGGACGCTTTACGGCCTGCGCGCATATGGCCCATGGGCGCCGGAGCGCGGCTTGCGCTTCAACCCCTCCAAGCTGCTGCTCGACCCGTACGCGCGCTGTCTCACCGGCCGTCCCAACCTGTCCCACCGGGCATTCGCCGCTTCGGAGGACGAGACGGTCCCCGACTCCACCGACAGTGCCGAGGCCATGCCCCGCTGCATGGTGGTGGACGGCGGGTTTGACTGGGAGGAAGACGCCCCCCTGCGCACTCCCTGGTCGCGCACCATTCTCTATGAGGTACACGTCCGGGGGTTCACCAAGCGACACCCGGAAATTCCCGCCGAGTTGCGGGGCACCTACGGCGGGTTTGCCCATCCGGTGGCCATTGCCCACCTGCAGTCGCTCGGTGTCACCGCGGTCGAGTTGCTCCCCGTCCAGCAGGCGGTGGACGAAGGGTTCCTGAGCGAGCGGGGGCTGGTCAACTACTGGGGGTACAACACCATCGGCTTCTTCGCGCCGGATGTGGCGCATGCCTGCAGCGGTCCGCGCAACGTCGTCAACGAGTTCAAGGGCCTGGTGAAGGCGCTGCACCGCGCCGGCATCGAAGTCATCCTCGACGTCGTCTACAACCACACTGGGGAGGGAAACCACCAAGGCCCCACGTTGAGCTTCCGTGGTCTGGACAATCCAGCCTACTACCGCCTCACTCCCAAGGCCCCTCGCTTCTACGTCGACGTAGCTGGGACGGGAAACTCGCTCAACGTGGAGCACCCGCAGACGCTGACGCTGGTCATGGATTCGCTGCGTTATTGGGTGCAGGAGATGCACGTCGATGGGTTTCGCTTCGACTTGGCCTCGGCCCTGGGAAGGCAAGGCGGAGCCTTCTCGAGGGACGCGGCTTTTTTCCAGGCGCTGCACCAGGACCCCGTCTTGGCAGGGGTGAAGCTCATCGCCGAGCCATGGGACCTGGGCCCAGGCGGCTACCAGTCGGGGAACTTCCCGGCGGACTTCAGCGAGTGGAATGACAAGTACCGCGATGCCTTTCGGCGTTACTGGAAAGGCGACGACAACCTTGCAGCCGAAATCGGCTACCGGTTGACTGGCTCGGCAGACCTCTTCCAGCTGTCTGGACGCGGGCCCACCGCGTCCATCAACTTCATCACCGCGCATGATGGCTTCACGCTGCGCGACCTCGTGACGTATTCGACGAAGAGAAACCAAGCCAACGGTGAGGACAATCGCGACGGGAGTGACGCCAACAATTCCTTTAATTGGGGAGTGGAAGGCGACACCGACGACGCGGCGGTCAACGCCTTGCGAGACCGGATGGTCCGCAATTTTCTGGCCACGCTCTTTTTGAGCCAGGGCGTTCCGATGCTGCTGGCTGGCGACGAGCTGGGCCACACCCAGCGTGGGAACAACAACGCCTACTGTCAGGACAACGAGATTTCGTGGATTGACTGGAATCTCACCGAGGAGCGCCAGCGGCTGCTGCGGTTCACCCGAAGCCTGATTCATGGGCGACTCTCTCAGCCGGTGCTGATGCGACGGGGATTCTTCCAGGGCCACCACATTTTCGACTCCCAGCTGAAGGACGTGGCGTGGTTCCGTCCGGACGGAAGCGAGATGCAGCAAGCGGATTGGCAAAAGCCGGTGCTGCGGGCGCTCGGCTTCCTGCTGGGCGGCGACGCCATCGGCGAGTTCGACGAGCGCGGGAAAAAGCGCGAGGGGGACTCCCTTCTCATCCTGCTCAATGCCGGCTCGGGTCCAGTGCCCTTCGTCCTGCCGGCGGTGGAGTGGGGTCGCGATTGGGAATGGTGGCTCGACACCAGCGACGGGCATGCCGCCGGACGCCGGGACTACCCGGCCGGCGAATTGGTGACGGTTCCCGGCCGGGCCCTGGTGGTCTTGCGTCGGGCCAGCCCGCAGCGGACGTGACGCACTTGGTGCAGCTGTCCTGGCAGGAGGGAGGCGATTGAGCCCGGCCGTGGCCTGGGTGGCATTCGGCGTGGGCGTGCTGGGGGTGCTGGCCATCGACCTCGGGCTGAGTGGCCGCACGACGCGAGCCCCTTCTCAGCGAGAGGCGGTCGGCTGGGTGGCCCTCTGGGTCAGCCTCAGCCTGGGCCTGGGCGCCGCCCTGTGGAAGGTCCGGGGGGCCGACGCCGGGCTCCAGTTTTTCAGCTGCTACCTGGTCGAGTACGCCTTGAGCGTCGACAACCTCTTCGTTTTTCTGCTGCTCTTCGAAGCCTTCCGAGTCCGGCCCGAGTACCGTCGCCGCCTGTTGCTGTGGGGAGTGTTTGGCGCCGTGCTGCTCCGCGCTTTCCTCCTCTTCTCCGGGGTGGCCCTCGTCGGTCACTTCAAATGGCTGCTGGTCCCGTTCGGCGGATTTCTGCTCTTCAGCGCGGCGAAGCTCCTCGGGCGACCGGAAGCGGCTGAGGTGGCCCCCCGCGAGAACGCACTGGTGCGGGCAGCGCGCCGGGTGCTGCCGATGGCCGAGGAGACGAGCACCCACGAATTCGTCTTCGCCGTCCGGGAAGGCGGGCGGTGGCGCTTCACACCCTTGTTTCTGGTGCTGGTGATGGTGGAGACCACCGACTTGCTCTTCGCCTTCGACTCCATTCCTGCCGTCCTGGGCATGAGCCAGGATGCCTTCATCGTCTTCACGAGCAATGTCTGCGCCATCCTCGGACTTCGCTCCTTGTTTTTCGTCCTCGAAGGGCTGATGGGCCGGATGGCCTACCTCAAGTCTGCACTCGGCGCGGTCCTTGCCTTCGTCGGCGCGAAAATGGTCGTCGACCCCTGGTTTCACTTCCCCCTGTGGGCCTCACTGCTGGTCATCGCCGGTCTCCTGGGCGCGGCGGTGCTGGCCTCCTTCGTCCGGCCGCCCCGAGCGGAGCGGTAATGCGCTTGCCCAGTTGCAGCCGCGCAAGGTCCTTGGGATTCTGCTCGCCCGAATGTCCAGCACCACCACAGATGGAATCCGAGTGACGGTGAAACCCGCCTTCTGGCCTGAGCGCAGCTCGCCGGAGAGCGGACAATTCGCCTTCAACTACCGCGTGGAGATTGTCAACCTGGGCAATGAGTCGGCGCACCTGCGGACCCGTCATTGGGTGATTACCGACGGCAACGGTTACGTGCAGGAAGTTCGCGGCGAGGGGGTGGTGGGAAAACAGCCGCACCTCAACCCTGGCGAGCGCTTTGAGTACACCAGCTGGGCGATGTTGCGCACTCCCTTCGGGACGATGCGCGGCAGCTACCAGAT
This sequence comes from Myxococcaceae bacterium, assembly GCA_052147975.1. Lineage (GTDB taxonomy): Bacteria > Myxococcota > Myxococcia > Myxococcales > Myxococcaceae > JADGRA01. The sequence goes on along the minus strand of JBKQJL010000142.1, from coordinate 31,541 downwards.
GGAGCGTCCGAATGGGAAGCGGTTCGACGCGCTCATCTCCGAGTTCGCCCTTACCCAGCCGCACGCCCTGCACTGATGCACGAGCGGCAAGGACTGCTGCTGGTGAACCTCGGCACGCCAGACGCGCCCGAGGAGGGCGACGTCCGTCGTTATCTCCGCGAGTTTCTCTCCGACCCGCGGGTGCTCGACATTGCGGGCCCGCTGCGTTGGGCCCTCCTGGAGCTCTTCATTCTCCCCACCCGCCCGGCGCGCTCCGCCGAGGCCTACCGCAAGGTGTGGACGGCGCAGGGCTCGCCGCTCTTGGTGCATGGCCGCGCGCTGACGGCGCGGGTGGCGGAGGCGCTCGGCCCGACATGGGCCGTCGAGCTGGGGATGCGCTACGGCAATCCCTCGCTGCGCTCGGCGCTGGACAAGCTCTCCGCCGCCGGGGTGCGCACCATCACCCTGGTGCCGCTTTACCCGCAATACGCGTCGAGCTCGACCGGCTCCACCCTCGAACGCGTTTACCAGCTGACCGGAGCGGCCTGGAACGTTCCGGCGCTCCGCGTCGTCGAGCCGTTTTTCGACCACCCGGCCTTCATTGACGCCTGGGTCGAGGTGGCCCGCCCCGCTCTCTTAGAGGCCCAGGCCGACCACGTCCTCTTCAGCTTTCACGGCCTGCCCGAGCGACAGGTGCTCAAGAGCGACGCGTCGGGGAAGCACTGTCTTCAATCGGCTGGCTGTTGTGACGCGGTCGCCGCAGAGAACCGCTGGTGCTACCGGGCCCAATGCTTCAGCACGGCACGGCTGCTGGCGAGCCGTCTTGGCATCGCGGCCGAGCACAGCACGGTCAGCTTCCAATCGCGGCTCGGGCGCACCCCATGGCTCAAGCCATACACCGACCTTCTGCTCGGTAAGCTGGCGCAGCAAGGCGTCCGACGCCTGGCGGTGCTGTGCCCCGCCTTCGTCGCCGACTGCCTCGAGACGGAAGAGGAAATCGGCATCCGCGCTCGGGCGGACTTCCTGCGCGCGGGGGGAGCAGCCCTGACGCTGGTTCCCAGCCTCAACGCCCATCCCGCTTGGGTCCGGGCCCTGGTCCAAATGGTGCAAGCCGCGAGCCGTCGCCCAGGTGCCGACGAGGCCGCCGCTTAAGGAGCGGGCGCGTCAGCCCCGCGGAGCCGCGGCGCGGCGGAGCCGGTCAAGCACGGCCAGGCCCAAGCCCGCTTCGTCTGGCGTCACCACCACGGCCACGTCCACGCCCGCGGCGTCGACGGCTCGGAGCACGTCGTAGAGCGCTCGGGCCAGCTCCCCGACGTCGTCCGGTAGGGGCAGATGCACCGCGCCCACCGGGGCGTCGACGTCCTTTGGGCCACACACTGCGACGCGACGGCCGGCCCGAAGAAGGTCCGAGGCGACGGCTGCGGCCGCGCTGCGGCTCGCCAGGACGAGGCCCGCGCGTGGCGCGTAGTGGGAAGGCAGCATTCCCGGAGCCCGGACGTCGCCGACCAGCCGGGTGGGGACAGTCCGGCCCAGTACCTCCTCCAGGGCCTCACGCGTCACCCCTCCCGGACGCAGCAGTGCCGGCACCGGTCCACTCAAGTCGACAATGGTCGACTCGACGCCCAGGCTCGAGGGTCCGCCGTCGAGCACCAAGTCAACGTCGCTGCCCAAGTCTGCCACCACGTGCTCGGCACGGGTGGGCGAGACTCGCCCAAAACGGTTCGCGCTGGGCGCTGCCAGGCCCCCCCCAAAGGCCCGGAGCACGGCCTGCGTCACCGGGTGCGCCGGGACGCGGACGGCCACTGTGCCCTGGCCCCCGGTAACGGCGTCCGAGGCGCGGGTGGAGCGCGGCAGCACCAGCGTCAACGGCCCGGGCCAAAAGGCTGCGGCCAGGGACTCGGCTTCGGCTGGAAGGACAGCCACCCACTCCCGCACCGCGGCGGAGTGGGCGAGGTGGACAATCAGCGGGTGGGTGGACGGGCGTCCTTTGACGGCAAAAATGCGGCGCACCGCGAGCTCATTTTCCGCGTCCGCGGCAAGCCCATAAACGGTTTCGGTGGGGAGCCCCAACAGTCCGCCGCGGCGAAGCACGTCCACCGCGCGCTGCAGCGCTTCGGGCGTAGCCGACTCACACACTGGGGCCGTCGACAAAAAAGGAAACCTCTGCTGGAGGACGCTAGTAAGCACGCAGCGCAGGCCGGGAACAATGCTCTGGCGGCGTTTCTCCGCCACGGGAGAGCTCTATGTCGCAAACCGAGGTCTACCTCGCGCGTAGCCCGATGCCGGCAAGCGCGCGGGCACTCTTTGACTGGCACGCCCGCCCGGGTGCCTTCGAGCGCCTCAACCCGCCGTTCGACCCGGCGGAAGTGCTCGAGCGCTCGGGAGGCATCGAGGTGGGGGCGCGCACCGTGCTGCGGATTCACTTGGGACCGCTGCCTCGCCGCTTTGTTGCCGTGCACACCGCGCTCGAGGACGGCGTGTCCTTCAGTGACCGACAGGAGTCCGGCCCCTTCGCGCTCTTCGAGCAAGTGCACCGCATGGTGCCGGATGGCCCGCTCCGCTCTTTCCTCGAGGACGAGGTCCACTACCGGATGCCTCTCGGCTGGCTGGGCGCGGTCGGCGGAGGCGCGCTTGCGCGCACCAAGCTCGAGTCCCTCTTCGCTTACCGACATGCGCTCCTGGCCGCTGACCTTGCGCGCCACAGCGCGTTGGGCGGTCCACCGCTTCGGGTGGGCGTCACCGGCTCACACGGCCTCATCGGCACCGCGCTCAGCCATTTTCTCACCACCGGAGGCCACCGGGTGGAGCCGCTCCCCCGAACGGGCGCCACGCCGGCAATGCTCGAGGGTCTCGACGCGGTCGTGCACCTTGCCGGCGCGTCGATAGCCGACGGTCGTTGGAGCGCAACCCGCCAGGAGGAAATTCGCCGCAGCCGGGTGGAGGGCACGGCTCGCCTGGTGGATGCGATGCGGGGCTGCACCCGAGCGCCGCCGGTGCTCCTTGCCGCGTCGGCGACCGGCATCTATGGCGACCGGGGAAGCGAGGCGCTCGAGGAGTCTTCCGCCGCCGGCACTGGCTTCTTGGCCGACGTCTGTCAGGCCTGGGAGAGCGCGGCGCGGGGTGCCGAAACACTGGGCGCGCGGCTGGTCACGCTACGGACGGGCCTGGTGCTCAGTCCGAATGGCGGCGCGCTGGCCAAGCTCGCCCCCCTCTTCCGTGCTGGGCTGGGCGGACGGGTGGGGCCGGGGACACAATTCTACAGTTGGATTGCCCTGGAGGACGTCGTCGGCGCCATTCACTTCGCGTTGCGAAACGCCGCCGTCCGGGGGCCGGTCAATCTCACCGCGCCCGAGCCCGCCACCAACCAGGCCTTCACCGAGGCGCTTGGCGAGGTGCTGCATCGCCCGACGGTGCTTCCGGTTCCGGCTGCGGCCGTCCGGGGCCTCTTCGGGCAAATGGGGACCGAGACGGTGTTGGCTTCCGCGCGCGTGGTGCCCCGGGTGCTGTTGGCCGCCGGCTTCACTTTCCGCTGGCCGGCGCTGCGCGAGGCCCTTCGCTTTTGCCTCGGGCTGGACCGACTTCCAAGCACGCGATGACTGGAATGGGGCCGGCCAAGGTTGGGGAGGCTCCTCCCTTCGGCCGCCAACGGCGTTGCCGACTGCGCTCCAGCCTTGACGCTGCGAACTCCCTCTGAAAAGAGGGGCGGTAGATGATTCAGGTGGACGGTCTCACCAAGTACTACGGGGCGCGCGCCGCCGTTCGGGACCTGAGCTTCCGGATTGCTTCCGGCGAGGTGGTCGGCTTTCTCGGCCTCAACGGCGCGGGGAAGACGACGACGTTGAAAATTCTCGCCGCGGTGCTCTTGCCCTCGTCGGGGACGGTGCGCATCGACGGCATGGATGTTGCCCGGGCACCGCTCAGTCTCAAGCAGCGCATTGGCTACCTGCCCGAGGAGCCTCCCCTGTACGACGAGATGTCGGTGGGCGAATACCTGAGGTTTGTGGCCGAGCTGCACCGAGTTCCCCGGGGGCGGGCCCTCGCGGCGGTGGAAGAGGTGGAGGAGCGCACCGGCCTTCGCAGCGTGCACCGAGAGCTCCTCGGCGCGCTCAGCCACGGGTACCGGCAGCGTGTGGGCGTCGCCCAGGCGCTCGTCCATGGACCGTCCGTTTTGCTTCTCGACGAGCCGAGCAAGGGGCTTGACCCGGCGCAAATTATCGAGATGCGGACCCTGCTCCGAAGTCTGCGGACGACGCACACCGTGCTGGTGAGCAGCCACATTCTCCCGGAGATTGCCCAAACCTGTGACCGGCTGCTCGTGATTCGAGACGGCGAGCTGGTCGCCCAGGGAACCGAGCACGAACTGGAGCAGCGGCTGGGTGGAAGTGGCTCGGTGGTGGTGCAGGTGCGCGGTCCGGTCGGGGCCGCCGAGGCCGCGCTGCGCGGCGTGCCCGGGGTGAGGCGCGTGACGGTGGTGTCGGTCGAGGAGGACCGGGTCGAGTTTCACGTCGACGCGGTCGAGGAGCTGCGGCCGGCCATCGCCCGGGCGCTGGTGACCGCCGGTCTGGACCTGGTTCGACTGGACGTCGCCCAGGACCGCCTTGAGTCGCTCTTTTTGCGACTCACTCGGGGGATGGAGACGTGAGCCCGCGTAACGTCGTCCTCATCGCGCGGCGTGAGCTGTTGGCCATGGTTGGCACAATGGCCGGTTGGGTCATCCTCGCCGCCGTGCTGGCGGTGGACGGCCTGCTCTTCAATGCCTTCGCGCTGGAGGGAGTGCGCCGCTCGGCGGAGGTGTTGACCCGCTTCTTCTATTTTTCGAGCGGCACGACGATGGTGGCCGCCATCTTCATCTCGATGCGGCTGCTCGCTGAGGAGCGCCAGGCCGGGACGTTGCCGTTGCTGTACGCCTCTCCGGTGCAGGATGTGGACATCGTCCTTGGCAAATTCCTCGCTGGCCTGGCCTTCCTGTGCGGCGTGACGCTGCTCAGCGCCTACATGCCGCTTCTCATCCTGGTGCACGGCAAAGTGTCCTTTGGACATCTGGCCGCCGGGTACCTGGGGCTCTTCCTTTTGGCCTCGGCCTGTGTGGCCTTGGGGACATTCGCCTCGGCCCTGGCGCGCACCCAAATTGTCGCTGGCTTTCTCGGGGGCGCCTTGCTGGTGGCGCTGCTCCTCGCCTGGCAGCTGTCTCGGGTGGCGGAACCGCCCTTCGCTGGATTGTTTGCGGCGCTGGCACTGCACAACCTTCACTTCGTCCCCTTCCAGTCCGGGGTGGTGCATTTGCGTGACGTCGCCTACTACCTCTTGGTCAGCTGGGTGTTGCTCTTCGCGGCCACTCGGGTGGTGGAGGCGCGGCGTTGGCGATGACCCCACGCAGCGCCTGGCTCTCGGCAGCCTTCGCCGCTGGGCTGCTCACCATCTTCATCGGCGAGCGCCTGGTGGGAGCGGGCGCGGGGCGCATTGCGTGCAGCAGCCTCGGGGTGCTCGTTGCGCTGGGTGCCTTCGCCGTGCGCGTGGGTCGCTCCAGCGCCGAGGAGGACGACCGGCGCGCCGCGGTGGAGCGGACCTTCGCCGCGCTTCAGGCAGTCGGTACTCTGGCGGTGCTGGCTTACTTCCTCCAGTCGGACCTACTCCCGACGTTGGGTGGTCCGGACCTCTCCTTGTCGGCGCCCCGTTTGGCGGTGGCCTTCCGCGTGGTGTGCGCCCTGTTGGCTCTGTTTTCGCTGCTCCCCCTGGCGTTGGGCGAGCTGGCCTTCTCTTCGATGGGGCGCGCTCCAGCGGTGGAGGAGCAACGGGTGCAGGACGCGGTCCTGTCCGGGGTGGGCCTCGCGTCGGTGCTGGTCACGGCGCTGGCGCTGGGGTGGGTGGCCGACGCCCGCGATGCCAAAGCTGACCTGTCCTATTTCCGCACGGCGCGGCCGAGCGAGGCAACGCGCGCCATGGTTCGCGGGCTGACCGAGCCTGTGACGCTGACGCTCTTCTTTCCTCCGGGCAACGACGTGGGAGCGGCGGTCGCTGAGTACGCACGAGACCTCGCCCGGGAAAACCCGCGCTTGGAAGTGCACCTTCTGGACCAGGCCATTGACTTGGCGCAAGCCCGGGAGCTGGGGGTGACTGCCAATGGCTCGGTGGTGGTGAGCCGCGCAGCCCACAAAGAGGTCTACGTCCCCGGCCTGGAGATGGAGCAGGCGCGCGGGGAGCTGCGGGCGTTGGACGCCGAGGTCTCCAAGCGCCTCGCGGCGGTGGCGCGTGCCAAGCAAATTCTCTACCTCACCACCGGCCATGGGGAGCGGGTCGAGCAGAACGCGGACGCCCTCGACGCCAGAGGCACGGTGCGCGTCCTTCGAGAGCTCCTGAAGGCCCAGAATGACGAGCTTCGCCCACTCGGGCTCACCGAGGGCCTGGCCACCGAGGTGCCGAAGGACGCCGGCGCCGTGCTCGTCCTCGGCCCCACGGCGGCCTTTCTCCCGGAGGAAATTCAGGCTCTCAACCGCTATGTCCGCGCCGGAGGGCGAATGCTCATCGCCCTCGACCCGGAAGTCGGCGAGTCCTTCGACGCGCTTCTGCAGCCGCTCGGGGTGCGATTCGTTCCGACAATTCTGGCCAACGACCGAGTCTTCGTGCCCCGCGCGCATCAGCCGAGCGACCGCGCGCTTCTGGTGACTGCCACCTATTCCTTTCATCCCTCGGTGGCCACCCTGGCCAGGCTGGGCGTCTCAGCGCCGATGCTCTTCATCACCGTCGGCTCGCTCGAGGTGCTCAAGCAGAAGCCGGCCGGGACGGCAGTCGACTTCACCGTGATGGCGCTGCCAGACACCTTCCGGGACCTGCAAGGCAATTTCACCTTCGAGCCGCGGGTGGGGAAGCGCCGGGCCTGGGAGTTGGCGGCGGCCGTGACGCTTCAGCGCAAGGGCTCCACCGACGGGCGAGCGGTGGTGGTGGCCGACTCGGACGTCCTCACGGACGTGGCCATGGAGGGCAACGTCGGTAACCGGACGTTCGCCTTGGACTCGGTTCGCTGGTTGCTGGGCGAGGACGCCATCGGCGCGCCGAGCAGCGAGGTCGACGTTCCGATGCAACACACCCGCGGCCAGGACGTGCTGTGGTTTTATGCCACCCTCTTCCTTGCCCCGGCCTTGGCGTTGACGGTGGGCGTCCTGGTGACGCGCCGGCGGAGGGTGAGGCGTTGAGGGCGCGGAGCGCAGCGGTGCAAGGAGCCATTGCCGCGGGCGCGCTGGCGCTGGCCGCCGCGACGTGGTTGCGAGGGCCGGAGTCCGCCACCACGGGGGGCGTCGTCATTGCCGACCTGCCGACCGGTTCCGTTCAACGGGTGGTGTGGGACGACGGCAGCCACCGGGTGGAGGTTGAACGGGTGCGGCAGGGCGAGCCCGGTGTCTGGATTCGCATCGCCCGGAGCCCGTCCTTGGTGGCACCGGACGCAGGGGTGGACGCCGGCCCCCAGCCGGCGTCTGCCCCCCACCCGGACGGTGGCTCGTCGCCCCTCCGGGCGCTCGACGGGGGAACGCGCGCCGACGCCGGTCCGCGGACCGACGGGGGCGCCTTGCGCCCCGAAATTGCACCGGCCGCTCCCGATCGCGAGCTGCGCGGCAACGAGGCAGCCGAGAAGCTCCTCGAGCAGTTCAGCCCCTTCACCGCAACCCGGGCGCTGGGCGTCCCCGATGCCGCCAAAGTCCGTGAGCTGGGTCTGCAGAGCGGCTTGCGGAGATTGGAGGTTTGGACGCAGTCCAGGCATCTCGGTTTCGAGGTGTCCACGCCCGTGGGCACTGGCGCTTCCTACCTCCGGACGGACGACGGACGCGTCTATGTGCTGGGTGGCTCCCTCATCCCCGAGCTTTCTGCCGCATCCAGCCGGTTGGTCGACCGGCGCGTGCACGCCTACCGTCCCGAGGAGGCCGACCGGTTGGTGGTTCACCTCGGCGCCCAATCACGGACCTTCTTCCAGAGGCGCGTGGGGGGAGCCACCAAAGTCTTTGCCGACGGGCACACCGACACGCCCGACGCGTTTGCGCAGGCGTGGGTCGACCGGCTGAACAAGGTGGTGCCCTCGGATGTCCTCGGGCGGGGAGAGGTACCGCCCGAGGGCGAGCCACGCGTCGAGCTCCGGGTGGACTTCCTGCGAGGCAGCGAGGCGCTGGGCTTCGTCGAATTGGCCCGTGCGCAAAATGGCTGGTTTGCCCGCAGCGAGCATTCCGTGGGCTGGATGCGAGTGGTGGGACGCGCAGAGGGATTGGTGCACGACGCCGACCGTCTGGTGTCCACTCCGTAGGGCATGGCCTTCAGTGTCCATGAGACTCCACTGGGCCTATGCGCCGTGGAGTGGAGTGAGGCTGGCGTCCAGCGGCTGGCCTTTGGGCGCTTGGCCGAGCTTCGCCACCACTGGCTGGCCGCGCGGGGCGGCGTCGAAAGCCGGCGCCCGCCGCGCTTCGTCCGGGAGGCGACCGCTCGTTTAAGGGCTCATCTATCCGGACGTCCCCAGGACTTCACTTCGGTACCGCTTGACCTTTCCGCGACGTCGCCTGGGTTTCAGGAACTGGCAAGTTCCCTGCGTGGGACTCCCGCTGGGGCCACACTTGATGTGGAGCAGCTGGCGGCTCGCCTCACGCTGTCCACGGCGCGCGTGCGCCAACTGCTGGCGCGTAACCCCCTCCCGGTGCTGCTTCCCAGCCACCGAATGCTTGGCCCGGCTGGCTTGCTCGGCGCCTGGGGTGGCGGAGAGGTGCTGCAGGAGCGCCTGTTGGCGCTCGAGTCGATGGCCCACCCACCGCTTTACGGCCTGGACGGCCAGCCCGCGCCGGCCCGCATCGAGGAGGCGCTTCAGTACCTGCAGCGGAGAGACCCAGCGCTGGCCGTGGTGATGGAACAGGTGGGGCCCTACCGGTTGCGCCTGCGCAGCGGCCACTCACCGTACGAGGCGCTGGCGCGTGCCATTCTCGGCCAGCAGATTTCCGGCAGGGCGGCGGCGGCCATTCTCGCCCGACTCGCCTCCCAATTCGGGACGCCAGGCGTCCCGGCGCCGGGGCGCATCCTCGGGGCCAAGGACGGCGCGCTGCGCGCGGCCGGCCTCTCTGCGGGCAAAGCCCGCGCCTTTCGCGACCTGGCGGCCCGCACCCTGGCTGGCCAAGTGCCTGGCTGGGCGGTACTGCGCCGATGGCCGGACGAGCGCATCCTCGCCACGCTGACTGAAATCCACGGAATTGGCCGTTGGACGGTGGAGATGGTGCTGCTCTTTCGCCTGGGGAGACCCGACGTGCTGCCGCTGGGGGACCTTGGCATTCGCAAAGGGTACGCCCGTGCGCTCGGCCAGGGCCGGTTGCCGTCGAGCAGACAGCTCCAGAGGCGCGGTTGGCGTTGGCGGCCATTTCGTAGCGTCGCCAGCTGGTACCTCTGGCGGGCGCTCGAGTTGCCGTGAACTTTGCACTTCTTCACCGCGGCCCTGGTTGGCCCTTCACAGTCGGCTCTTAGCTCCTCACCACGAAGGACGGCACTCCGACCGGATGGACCGGTCAGCCGGCCTTTCTAGGAGTGGTGCAGATGTTTGGCTTTCTATTTGGAGCAATGTGTCTCGCCGGCATGGTTTTCGTTCTCCGGCGTCCCTACGCCTTCGCCCACGGCGGTTGGCACCGGGGCTGGCACGGCGAGTCTGGCCGGCGCGGATGGCGTGACGAGCAGTCCTGGGGCGGCCGCGGCGGCGGGCCCGGCTTTGGTGGGCCAGGACGGGCTCGCCGCATGCTGCGTTGGGTGTATGAGCGGCTGGGGACTTCGCCGGCGCAAGAGACGGTACTCGCCGACGCGGCCGATGCGGTGGCCGATTCATTCGACAGCCTCCGCGGTGAGTGGGAACAGTCCCGGGGAGACCTGGCGCGGGCCCTCCGGGCCGAGCCCTTCGACGTCGACGCACTGAAAGGCGCTTTCGGGCGGCATGATGAACGCATCAAGGTCCTCCGCGACGTGCTGGTCACTCAGGGCGCGCGCGTCCACGACGTTCTCGACACGCGGCAGCGTGCCGCGCTGGCCGATGTCCTCGAGCGTGGCCCCGGTCGCAGCCGGTGGAATGTCTAAGGAGACACCATGCGACGATTGCCCCTCGCCTTTCTTTTAGGAGTCGGTGCCCTGGCGGGCTTCGCCTCGGGCGTGCAACAGCTGCGCTGCCATCGGCTTGCACAGCGCGCCGCTTTCGAGCGTCACGTGGCTGAAATTTGCGTCGACGCGGCACGGAGCGGACAGCTTCCGCCGGGCCCGGCTGGGCGCGGCCCGGGCGGCGCTCCGGGCTGGTAGGCTGGCGCCGCATGTCCGTCCGGGTGCTGCTCATCGACGACGACCGCCGGCTCCAGGAACTGCTCAAGACGTTCCTGGAGCAGAACGACGTCTCCGTGGTGGGCGCTCCGGATGGAGCCAGCGGCCTGCAGCTTCTCCACACCGGCACCTTCGACGCGGTGCTCCTGGACGTGATGATGCCGGGGGTTGATGGCCTGGAGGTCGTCCGTCGGATTCGCGCCAAGAGCAGCGTTCCGGTGCTCATGCTGACCGCCCGCGGCGATGAGACGGACCGCGTGGTGGGCTTGGAAATCGGCGCCGACGACTACATCGCCAAGCCCTTCAGCCCCCGTGAGCTGCTGGCCAGGCTTCGGGCGGTGCTCCGCCGAAGCAAGCCCGAATCCATCGCCGACCACCTGGCGGTGGGTGATGTCAGCGCGGATGTGGGCACACGGGAAGTCCAGGTCGCCGGGCAGGCCGTCGAGTTGACGGGGATTGAGTTCGACATCCTCGTCGCGCTGATGCGGCGCCCGGGCCGGGTGGTTCCCCGGGACGCTTTGCTCGCTGAGGCCGGCCGCTCCGACGTCGTGGTGGGTGAGCGCACCGTGGACGTGCACATTTCGCACCTGCGCGCGAAGCTCGGCGACGACCCGCGGGCCCCGCGCCGCATCAAGACGGTGCGCGGCGTGGGCTACGTGCTGGCGCGGGAAGCCTGAGCGGCCTTGCCCTGGCACCACCGTCACCACTGGGAAGGGCCCGCTCGCCAGTACCCGTGGCGAGGCCGGATGCGCCTGCAACGCAGGCTGTTCCTGTGGTTTGGGGCCTCCATCTTCGTGACCGGCCTGGTCGTCACACTGGTGTTCTCCGGGCTGGACCGCTTCCAAGGAAATGGACGGGCCCGGTGGCGGGGGGCGGCCGAGCTGGTGTCGTGGCAGGCGGCCCAAGTGTGGAGCACTCCCGCGGACCGGGCGGCCTGGGCCGCGCACCTTGCCGAGGGGTTGAGATGGTCGGTTGACCTGGAGGATGGGGAGCACGCGCCGCTCGCCGCCTATGGGCCGCCGCTCCGGCACACCGAGTTGCTGGCGCCAGTCGAGCTGGACGGAGCGGTGGTCGGCTACGTGCGGGTGGATACGGGACCCTCTCGCCACAGTGAGTGGTGGCCGCTGCTGCTCATGCTGTTGCTCCTCTTCGGCATGCTGTGGGGCGCCGCCGGTCGGGTGGCGCGAGGCATTGCCCGGCCCCTGGCCGAGCTGACACGGGTGGCCCGCGCCTTGGGGGAGGGAAAGCTGTCCACCCGAGCCGAGGTCCGCGGCAAGGGCGAGGTCCGTGAGCTGGCCAACGTCATGAACGAGATGGCGAGCCGCATCGAGCGTCAGCTTCAGGACCAGCGTGAGCTTCTGGCCGGCGTCTCGCATGAGTTACGGACGCCGCTCTCGCGCGTACGGCTGCTGCTCGAGCTCGGCCGCAGCGGAGCGGACATGTCCCGGACGTTGGACGAAGTGGAGGGCGAAGTGCTGGAGATGGACCGGCTGGTGGGGGAGCTGCTGGCCAGCGCCAGAATGGATTTTGCCGCCGTCACCCGTGTCACGCTGGACGGGCGGGACGTTGCCGCGCGAGCCCTGGAGCGTGCCGGGCTCCCGCCCACGCTGCTTCAGGTCGACGCTGTGCAGCGGACATTCCAGGGAGACCCCACCTTGCTCGGACGCGCGCTGGCCAACCTCCTGGAAAACGCCACTCGGCATGGGGGGGGGGCGACGGCCCTTCGACTGACGGAGGAGGGAGCCTCCCTGGTCTTCGCGGTGGAGGACTCGGGCCCCGGCTTTGCCCGCGGCGAGGACGCGGCGCTCTTTCAGCCTTTCCGTCGAGGGACGACGTCGAGACAAGGCGAGCAAGCCGGGCTCGGGCTCGGGCTGGCGCTCGTCCGGCGCATTGCCGAGGCGCACGGGGGTCTGGCCTTCGCCTCGAATAGGCCGGAGGGTGGTGCCCGCGTGGGCTTCCGCGTCTCGCTGTAGAAGCGCCCATCGCGTTCGGGGCAGAGTCCCCAGTGCTTGACGGGACGTGCAGGCTGGGCGCGACCGGGCTAGAGAGCGGGCCGTGGCCTCATTGCACGACACAGCACTGGCCGCTCGCGTCGAGACATTCCTGCGGGGAGTCCGTGGCCCGGATGTGCAGGTGGTGACGATGTCCCCTCTGGCTGGGGGCGCCTGTCAGGACATGCACCGCGTGGAGCTCACCACCGCGCAAGGGCCGGTGTGCCTGGTGCTGCGAAGCGATGCCCGCCTTCCCTTGCCGGCAAGCCTCGGACGGCGTGAGGAGTTTGCGGTCGTGCAGGCGGCCCGCGCTGCGCGGGTTCCGACGCCGGCCGTCCACCACCTCACCGAGGGCTTGGTCCGCCCAGGGGCTTGGGCCTATTTCATGGACTGGGTGGAGGGGGAGGCCATCGGTCGGCGCGTCGTGAAGGCAAAGGAGCTGGCCGGCGCCCGCGAGCAGCTTCCCGCGCAGTTGGCCCAGGCGCTCGCTCGAGTCCACACCGTCACCCCGGCGAACGCTCCGGCGCTGCCCCTGCAACAGCTTGCTGGCGGTCCGGTCCAGGGGGGACTGGTCTTCGTCCGAGGGATGCTCGACGGGCTCAAAGAGCCTCACCCGGCGCTGGAGTACGTGTTTCGTTGGCTCGTCGCTCATGCCCCAGGAGAGGCCCCCTGTTGCTTGCTCCACGGCGACTTTCGGACGGGGAATTTCCTGGTGACGGCCGAGGGGTTGGCCGCGGTGCTGGACTGGGAATTTGCGCGATGGGGAACGCCGGCCGAGGACATTGGTTGGCTGTGCGTTCGGGATTGGCGATTTGGTCAGAGCACCTTACCGGCGGGCGGTCTTGCCACCCGAGAGGCCTTTCTTCAGGCCTATGCCAGCGCCAGTGGCAACCGACTCGACCCGCGCACGGTGCACTGGTGGGAGGTCATGGGGAACGTCCGCTGGGCGGCGGGAAGCGTGCACCAGGGCGAGCGGTACCTGTCCGGTGAGGAGTCGGACTTGGAGTATGTGGCCATCGCCCGCCGTGCGCCGGAGATGGAGTGGGAGGCTCTTCGCCTTCTGGAGCAGGGAGACTAACGGCCCATGCAGGAACGCCCGGCACCCCGCGCAGTCCTGGAGGCGCTCTCGCGCTTTCTGTTGGAGGAGCTTCAGCCGGCCGTGAGCAACAAACGGCTCGGGTTTCGCGTGCTCATCGCAGCCCACCTTGCCTCCACCCTCGCCGCTGAGTTGGAGGGGCGCCAGCAGCACGCCGAGTCCGAGCTGTTGCGCCTGCGCGCGCTTCTTCCCGGGGTGAGGGCTTCCTCCGCCGAGCCGCAGTCCGAGCTGCGCACCCTCAACGCCGCTCTGGTCGAGCGGCTCCGGCGCGGAGAGCCCCCCGGCGACGACGCTGCGCTCCGGGCGCACTTACGCCAGACGCTGGCCGACGCGCTCAGCGTCCTCAGCCCGCGTTTCGACACTTCCCCGGACATCGAGGGCTAACCATGGACTTCGCGCTTTCTCCCGACCTCGCCGCCCTCCGTCAGGAAATCCGCACCTTCATGGACGCGCGCGTCCTTCCCATGGAGAACGACATCATCCGCGAGGACGCTGTCGGTGCGTCCAGCTCGCTCGAGCGCCTTCAGCAGGTGGCCCGCGAGGCAGGCCTTTTCGTCCCGCATTTGCCGGCGGAGTATGGAGGCCGAGGCTTGGGCATCCTCGGGATGTGCACCCTTTTCCGCGAGATGGGCCGCTCTCCGGTTGGAGCGCGCGTCTTCAACTGTGACGCTCCCGACCAGGGCAACATGGACCTCCTGCTACACCAGGCCAGTGCCGGCTTGCGCGCGCGCTGGCTGACGCCGCTCGCCACCGGGGCCATCACCTCAGCCTTCTGTATGACCGAGCCCGCCCCCGGTGCTGGGGCCGACCCGTCCAACCTCCGGACGCGGGCCGTGCGCGAGGGCGATGTCTGGCGCATCGACGGCCACAAGTGGTACTCGACCGGTGGCGGACGCGCCTCCTTCCTCATCGTCATGGCACGGACTTCCGACGACCCTCGGACCGGCGCCACCCTCTTCATCGTCGAGCGCAGCGCGCCCGGCGTCACCCATGTGCGTGACATCCCGACGCTGGGGCCTGACCTCTTGGCCCACCGAGAGGCGGAGTTTCGCTTCGAGGGCGTGCGCGTCAGCGACGAGGCCATCCTCGGCCAGGTCGGCGAGGGCTTTGCCCTGGCCCAGGCCCGTCTCATCCCGGCGCGCCTCACCCATTGCATGCGCTGGCTTGGTCTTGCGGACCGCACCTTGGAATTGTGCAAGGCCTACCTCACCACCCGGGTGAGCTTCGGCAAGCTTCTCGCGCAGCACCAGGCAATGCAGGCAATGGTTTTCGAGGGCGCCACCGCCGTCCATTCCGGAAACCTCATGACCTGGCACTGCGCGTGGCTTCTCGCCCAGGGGCGCACCAAGGAGGCTCGCCCTTACTCCTCCATTGCCAAAACCCATGTGGCCCGCACCCTGTGCAAGGTGCTGGACGACGCCATCCAGATGCATGGCGCTCTGGGCTACAGCCAGGACTTGCCCTTCGCACAGTGGTACCGAAGTGCCCGCGCCGCGCGCATCGCCGACGGGCCGGATGAGGTTCACCTTGGCGTGGTGGCGCGGGACTTTCTCACCGGAAAACTGCCGCTGTTGGTGTAGAGCAGCGCGGGCCACGGCACTTCCGTCAGCCGTGCCGCTGGCGATGCTAACTCTGCTTGGAGCTGCCGCCGCCGGGCTCGTCCTCGAGCAAGTCAGCGTCGACGAGCGGCATCTCCGAAGTCGAGCCGGTGCGAGGGGGTTCCTTGGCGGTGAGCAGCTCAAAGGGCTCGCCCTCGGCCATGGACGCCTCGGAGGGGGCGGGCGCCCCAGGTGGCGGCGCGACCGGTTCCGCAGCCGTCGCAACCACCGCCGGCGCAGTGGCGGCGCGGGTGTGGCGGACGAGGTCCGCGGCGAAGGCGGTGGTGGAGACCTGGAAGCCCGCCCGCACCAACACCACCAGCTGCGCCCACAGCAGCGCGAGCACGGCCAGCGCGGTGTTGCCTTCGGGGAGTGCCGCGTGAATGCGCATCATGAGGAGGACCGCGCACAGCTCAGCGGCGCCGAGGACGGTGTAAGCCGCCCAGGCGCCGGGCGCGCGCACCACGAGAAGAAATGCCCGCCACACTGCCTTGCGCGTCTTTCGCACCTCCTCCACCAGGGCGAGAACGCGTGCGGTGTCCAAGGTCAGACGCCAGAGGGCCCACAGCACGCCCAGCAGGAGCAAATGGGCGACGGCCCAGCCAGTGAAGGGTAGTTCGAGCAGGAGCGAGAGGCCGGGCGCAGTGAAGAGCGAATCTCGGTGCGCCGCGTGGAGGAGCGCGCTCACCCCGGCGAGGAGGACGGCGCCTGCCAAAAGGAGGAGGAGGCTCCACAGCAGAGTACGCACCACGCGGCCAAACATGCGCGCCGACTCGGCGATGAAGTCCACCAGCCGGAAACCGTCCACCGTCCAGGCCCGCCACACGACGCCGCCGCTGAGAAAGAGCGTGAGGGGGAGCGCGACGAGCAGGGCCGGGCCGAGGGCTCGCAGGGGAGTGCTTCCTCCGGGGAACGCATGGCCGATGCCCAGCAGCAGCTCCCACGAGAGCAGGGGCTTGCCCTCGGCCAGCGGCGCGTGCCCGTAAAATTTGAAGAGGTTGACCAGGTCCGGCGTGACGGCAATTCCGGCGCAGACGAGAGACAGGCAAAGCAGGACCAGCAGCGTTTGCCACTCGGAGAAACCCTTCAACAGGGCAGCGGGAATGGCGCGGAGTGTCCGCACGGGGAAGGGCCTCTCCTCTTTTTAGAGAAACGCTGCGAGCAAGGTGGTGCACAGCTGGCTGACATACATGAGGAAGCCGGCCAGGGCGGTGGGCGGGTGGGGCGTGAACCGGCTGGAGCGCGCGTCATTCACCCGAGCGGCGTCGAGCAGGTTGACGCCAGCCGGGTCGACGCGCGCTTCCCGAACTCGCCCGCCCTTGCCGGCACGCACGTAGCTAAATTTGGCCCAAGTATTCTTGCCGTCCCAAGTCTCGTCGACGACCGTGCCGTCCTCGAAGGTGACTCGAACGATGGCAGGAATGGCCAGCGGCGCGCGTTGCTCCACCGTCACCGTACAGCGCACCGGGGCCGTGTCCTTGGAAGCGGGCTCCTTCCAAGCGTGAGTCACCGGGTTCCCCTTGGCATCGTCGAAGGCACCGGCCACGGTCTCCGGCTCCGGCGCACACGAAATGTCAGCGACGGCCAAGTCCAGTCCCAGCGTGCTGTGGAAGAATTGCTGCTCGAAACCAGAGAGGTCACGTCCAGAAACCTCCCTGGCCACGGCGAAGAAGTCGGCGGTGGCCGGATGCTTGAAGGCCCAACGCTGCACGTAGGTGCGCATGACGTTGGCAAACACCTCCGAGCCCAGCGTCAGCTCGAGTTGGCGAAGCGCCAGTTCCGTCCGCGGGTAGGAGTTTTCCTGGTAGTCGTGGCTGGTCCGGTACTTCCAAGAGTCGCGGACGATGGGGGAGTCGTAATGCGTTCGGGCGGCTTGGCTGGCGTACGCCCAATCCGAGAAGTCGCTCCGAAAAAGCGGCCCCAACCACCGGCGCAAGGGCTGAGCGAAGAGCTCGGCGAGATTCCAGTGGACGCCCTCGGCATCTAAGAGCTTGGCGGTGCCGTAGCTGTTGACGCCCTCGTCCATCCACGCCTCTTCGAATTCGTTGGAGGCGACCAGCCCCATCCAGTAGTTGTGGCCGAACTCGTGGGCGGTGACCATCCACAGAACGGCATCCTTGCCGGCGCTCGGGTCCCGGCGGCTGAGAATGGTAAAAAACGTGGGGTACTCCATGCCGCCGGTGGACATCGCAAATTCGGTGTTGGGCGGAGCCACCACGGTGACATGCGGGTAGGGGTAGGGGTACCACCACCGTCCGTAATGGCGGAGGGAGGCCTTTAGCGCTGCCAGCGCCTGGTCGGCGGTGGCGCGGTATTGCGGCTCGACCAGCGCGGACAGGGCCACCTCGGGCAGCCCGTCTTCGCGAAAGACGTCTGTGACTTCGATGAAGTTGGGGTTGGCCGTCCAGGCAAACTCCTGGACGTCGTCTTGGTGGAAGCGATGGGTGACGGTGCCGTCGGGATTGGCTGTCCGGCCCGTCCGAACGCCCGCCGCGCCGACGAAGAAGCGCGAGGGCACGGTGAGTGAGACGTCGTACGTCCCGAAGTCGGCGTAGAATTCGCTGTTGGAGTGGTACTGGTGGGCGTTCCACCGAGCCTGGGTGGCGCCGCGGGTGGGCGGCACCTCGAGCACCGCCAGCTTGGGAAACCACTGGCCGAAGAGGTAGTAGTCGCCGCTGTAGCCGGCGCGAGCCACCGCCCGCGGAACGCGAGACTCCCAGCCCAGCTCGAAGGTGATGCTGCCTCCCGGCGGGACGGGCTGCGGCAACGTCAAGGTAAACACCGTCTGGTCGTCGGCGTTGTCGTCGTCCGGGTGCTGCCAGCGCAACGACGGCAACAAGTCCGTCCCGTCAGGCAAGACGGCGCGCGTCAGCTTCATCCATCCCCACTCGTCGGGCTTTCGCGTCGGGTAGCGGCCTCGCTTGGGCGTCTCATCGCGGAAGCCCTCCTTGTCCGCAGCCTCACGGTAGAAGGTGGACTTGGCATTTTTGAAGGCATTCCAGTACGCATGAAACCACAGCGTGCCCTGTGGCTCGGCGCTCCGGTTCACCCAGGTCACCGTCTCCCGGCCGGTCAGCGTGCGCGTCGCGGGCTCCAGGCGCGCGTCAATGACGTAAGAGGCGATGCGGTCGCTGAGGGGCTCACCGATGGCCTTCCCTTGTGCGTCGAAACGGGCAGGCGCGGGAGTGGCAGTCAGCAGGGCAACCACGACGACGGGTGAGAGGGGCATGGGAAGGGCGAGGCGCGGACATTGCCTGCTTCTACCGGCGCGTGCAAAGTGAAGTTGTGGCCGTCCGTCAAAGGCCCGGGGGTGGCAGCTCCTTGCCGTCGGTGGAGAGGCCGGGCACGGCGAGCAGCCGACGCACCAGCTGAGACATTCGGCCTTCGTCGCCGTCCTTCACGTCCAAGGTGAAGCTCACCTCCTCGTGACGACTGGCCGGAGCCACCAGAAGCAGTGGACGCGGCACGCGCTCCAGCGGATTCACCAGGGCTCGCAAGCCAGCGTTCCATTCACGGGCCACCTGCTCGAGCGGGACCGCCTCGACGCGAAGCCGATAGGCAATTCCCGGCCCCGGTCCATCCTCGAGGAGGATGCGGCCCTCCAAAGCGAGGCCTGCCCGGCGCAGCGCCGTCCGCTGCTCAGGCGTGAGGAAGCTGTCCGCGTCCAGGGAAGCGCCCTCGCCGCCGATGACGTCCACCAGCTTGGCGCGAGCAGCGCGGTTGCCCGGCGCGCGGCTGAAAACCGTCCAGGCGTCCACCAGCGACTGGGTGCGGGCCCGTTGCGCTTGGGCCTCGCGCGCCGCACGGGTTTCTTGTTCCGGCGAGAGTAGCCCCCGCTCTCTGGCGATGGCGATGGGCTCGGGCAACTCCGCTGGCGTCCCCGGGCGAAGCGGGTCGAAGGTGATGAGGACGAGGAGGCCGTCCGGCTCCTCGGCCAGGCGTACCCCCGGCACGGTGCGCAGAAGAAAGGTGCCGGCCTCGGTGGGTCGCTCGATGCGCACGGAGCCCCCGCGCCAAACGCGCGCCCGCGCGGCGGCCGGCGGGTGGCTCCAGGAAAGCCATTGTGCGAAGGCCTGGTTTGGGGCGGCCCGTGGCGTCGAATGGTCGAGGAGGGCCACCGTTTCGACGCCATCCTTCACGGAGAGGCGTTGGACCAGGGTGCAGGTGTCCTCGGCGACGCACGCCGGTCGAACCGCGGCGTCTTCGGGCGCGGCACTGGCAGGCTGCGTGGGCAGCCACAAGGCCACTAAGGCAAGTGGAAGTGGGCCTCGGACGGGGGTCTCCCTGACTCTTCAGCGGCCTTTCGGCGAGCCAGGGAGAGTCTAACTCAGCGGCGGACGGCCTCGGGCGCCGCCGGCACGCTTGGCGGGCTTCGCGGGGCAGGCGCTCCGCCCCTGGGGCGAAGCACCACCGCCACGCTTGCCAGGATGAGGGGGCTCGCCAACAGCGCGACCCGGGGCACGGCTTCGCCGCCGAGCGCGGACCCGAGCAGCATGGCCACCAGCGGGTTGATGTAGGCGTAGCTGCTGGCGACGGTGGGCCGCACCCGTCCGAGCAAGTAGAGGTAGGCGCTGAAGGCCACGAGCGAGCCGAAGACGACGAGGTAGGCAAGCGCCCCCACCGCGCGGCTGGAGGGAAAGCTCCGGAAGCGCTCGCCCGTGAGGACGCTCACCCCGAGAAGGACAGCCCCGCCAGCCAGCATCTGCGCGGCCGCGGCCATCGCCCCTTTGGGCAGCTCGAGACGCCGGCTCCACAGCGAGCCGAAGGCCCAGCAGGCGGAGGCCACCAACAGGGCGAGCATGCCGCCCGGGTTGGCGTGCAGGTCGCTCCCCTGGTGCAGCAGCAGAAGGCCGAGCGCACCCAGTCCCAGGGCTGCCCAGTCCCCAGCCGTAGGCCATTTGCCGAAAACTCCGGAGAAAACTGCCATCCACAAGGGCATGGCCGAGACGACGAGCGCCGCCAAGCCCGAGCCCACGCTCTGCTCGGCAAAGGCCACTCCGCCGTTGCCGACGGCCAGCAGCAGGGCGCCCACCAGGAAGCAGTTGCGCCATTGCACGGGACTGGGAAACGGTGCGCCACGCGCCTTGGCCACTAAAAAGAGCGCCGTTCCGGCCACCAGAAACCGGACGGCCCCCATCCGGAAGGTGGGAAAGCCCTCCAGCGCCACCCGCATGGCCAGGTAGGTGGAGCCCCACACGAGGTAAAGGAGTAAAAGCGCCAACGCGACGCGCCAACGCGACGACGAGAGAATGGGCGTTTGGGGCGTCACTGAGCCTCTGGAAGTGCCGGCTTGCAAAGTCCGGTTGCCCGTCACCATGCGCCGTACTGACTCCACCAGACCTCCCGCTCTCTGCGCTCGAATTCACCTGCCCGCCTGCTGCCCTTAGCGGCTGTGCGGCCAGCCTGCCAGTCGACAATCCCTGTTCCGCGCTCGGCCGCGCCCCGGTGTGCTCCTCGTCCATCCGGCGCCGCGGCGGGAGCAGAGACGGGTGCGCGCGCCCGGCCCGTCCGATGAAGATTGCCGGCGCCCTGCGTCGGTGCTTGTCTCCCCCCGCCCAATGTCCCATTCGAATGTGAGTGACGCGGAAACCGAGCGCCTCGAAGAGGACGCGCGCCGGCTGAAAAACTGGAAGCGGTGGGGGCCGTACCTCTCTGAGCGGCAATGGGGCACCGTTCGCGAGGACTACTCGGCGAATGGGACGTCCTGGGACTATTTCCCCCACGACCACGCACGCTCTCGCGCCTACCGCTGGGGCGAGGACGGGCTGCTCGGCCTCACCGACCGGGAATGCCGTCTGTGCTTCGCCCCAGCGCTGTGGAATGGAAAGGACCCCATCCTCAAAGAGCGCTTCTTTGGACTGACCAACTCCGAGGGCAACCACGGCGAGGATGTGAAGGAGCTGTACTGGTACCTGGATGCCACCCCCACGGCCAGCTACCTCAAGGCGCTCTACAAATACCCCCAGGGGCCCTTCCCCTACAGCGAGCTGGTCGAGGTCAACCGGCAGCGCGGGCGCGCGCTGCCGGAATTTGACCCGCTCGACACCGGAGCCTACGACGAGGACCGCTATTTCGACGTGCTGGTGGAGTATGCCAAAGCAGGCCCCGACGACATTTTCATCCGGTTGACCGCTACCAACCGGGGGCCGGAGCGGGCCGCGCTGCACCTGCTTCCGACGGTGTGGCTGCGCAACACCTGGGCCTGGGGCAGGACGGGCGAGGGCTACTGGGCTCCCGGCCGCATTCAGGCCAGCGAGGGTGCCTTGCTGGTGCACCACTCCTCGCTGGGGCCCATGAGGCTCGAGGCGTCCCCAACGCCCGGCGGGACACCGCCGCACTTCCTCTTCTGCGACAACGAGACCAACACCGAGCGGCTCTACCGCAAGCCGGGACGGAGCCGTTGGCCCAAGGACAGCTTTCACACTTACTTGGTGGACGGGCGCCACGAGGCGGTGAAGCCGAGTCTGGTCGGGACCAAGGCCGCCGCTCATTACGCCTTCGAGCTCGCGCCGGGGGAGGCGGTTCAGGTCCGCTTGCGGCTGAGTGACGTCGACCTGGGCGTGCTGGCGGACTTCGGAAAGACGTTCGACACGTTGTTCTCACAGCGCATCAACGAGGCAGACGCCTTCTACGCGCGCCGAATCCCGGCGGGAGCGACGGCCGAGGAGCGCGAGGTGTCGCGGCTGTCGTACGCCGGGCTCATCTGGAACAAGCAATTTTATGGCTACTCGGTGAAGGCATGGCTGGAAGGCGACCCGGTGTTCCCCCCGCCGGCGCCGCAGCGGGCTGAAGGCCGAAACCACGACTGGAAGCAGCTCTACAACCGCGACGTACTTTCCATGCCGGACAAGTGGGAATACCCGTGGTTTGCCGCCTGGGACTTGGGCTTCCACATGGTGCCCTTCGCCGGCATTGACGCATCCTTCGCCAAGGAGCAGCTCCAGCTCTTTCTTCGCGAATGGTACATGCACCCGAGCGGCCAACTCCCCGCCTACGAGTGGGCCTTCGAGGACGTCAACCCGCCCGTCCACGCTTGGGCCTGCTGGCGGGTGTACAAGAAGACGGCTCCGCGCGGAGCGCGGGACACGCTCTTCTTGCGTC
Organism: Myxococcaceae bacterium; assembly: GCA_052147975.1. Classification (GTDB taxonomy): domain Bacteria; phylum Myxococcota; class Myxococcia; order Myxococcales; family Myxococcaceae; genus JADGRA01. The sequence continues at coordinate 9,462 of JBKQJL010000142.1, read as the reverse complement.
GGGTGTTTCCCAAGCTGCTGCTCAACTTCACCTGGTGGGTGAACCGCAAGGACCTCGCCGGGAAGCATCTGTTTGGCGGAGGTTTTCTCGGTCTGGACAACGTGGGCGTCTTCGACCGGAACCGCCCGCTGCCTGACGGGTTGCAGCTGGCCCAGGCCGATGGCACGGCGTGGATGGCCTTCTTTTGCACCACCATGCTGTCCATCTCGCTCGAGCTGGCGATGGACGACGCAGCCTACGAGGACATCGCCAGCAAATTCTTTGAGCACTTCGTCACCATCGTCGACGCGATGAATTCCGGCGGCACCGGCCTGTGGGACGAGCAGGACGGTTTTTATTACGACAAGATGATTACCCCCGAGGGGGAGATGCTTCCCCTTCGACTGCGTTCGATGGTCGGCCTCATCCCCCTCTTCGCCGCCGAGATTCTCGAGGACCGCTACCTGCAGAAGCTGCCCGGCTTCGCCAAGCGAATGCACTGGTTCCTGGAGAACAAGCCCGAGCTGGCGAGCCACGTCTTCTACCGGCCGCCCAATCCGGGCCACCCGAGTGGTCGGCACCTGCTTGCGGTCGCGCCGCGCGAGCGGATGGAGCGCATCCTGCGCTACATGGTGGACGAGGCCGAGTTCCTCTCGCCCTATGGGGTTCGCTCAGTCTCCAAGGTGTACCAGGCCAAGCCCTTCGTGTTGCGGTCCCATGGGGCAGAAGCAGAAGTGCGCTACGAGCCAGGAGTCTCCGAGACGGGGATGTTCGGCGGGAACTCCAACTGGCGCGGCCCGGTGTGGTTTCCGACCAACTTCTTGCTGGTCGAAGTCCTCGAGCGTTACCACCACTTTTACGGCGACGAGTTCCGCGTCGAGTTTCCAACGGGCTCCGGCAGCATGCACAGCCTGCGAGACGTCGCGCGCCTCATCGCCGAGCGGCTGTGCGCCCTCTTCCTCCCGGACGCCAACGGCCGGCGGCCGCTCAATGGGGACGAGCCCCGCTACCAGCGGGACCCCCATTTCCGCGACCTGGTGACGTTTTACGAGTTCTTCCACGGCGACACCGGACAGGGGCTGGGAGCGGCCCACCAGACGGGATGGACGGCGCTGGTGTCGGAAATGCTTCTCGACGTCATCCAGGCCCGCGGGTCCCGCTGAAAGGGCGCCCCTGCCTAGCGAAAGCGCATCTGGGCCAGCTGCTGGACGGACAGCCCGGTGGCGTGCTCGACCTCCGCCGGCGTCACCGCCGCACAGGCCAGCGCCCGGCGGAAGGTGTTGAGCAGCACCTGCGCGGTGGCCGCATCGTCAAACATCACCCCCAGCCGGTTGGCTTTCGCGGCGCGGTCCAGAAAGGAGCGGAGCCGTGCGCCGGCCGGCTCGAGCTCGGCGTGGAAGAAGGCAAAGAGGGCGCCGAACCGAGCCGGCAGCTGGGCGGGATGCAGGTCCCAACCCTGGAAGACGCCATCCTCGAGGGCGCGCTTCACGTCTTCCGCGGTCCGCCGCCAGCCGGCGTGCACCGCCCGGCGGTTCTCGGCCAGCTGCTCCTTGCTGAGGTTGTCCCCGCGGTGCGGGGCCACCGGGAGAACGGTGGTTGGCCCGTCCGAGATGGACACCGCCGTCCCGGAGGTCGACAGGACGAGCAGCCGCCGGGCCAGGTCCAAGGCTGGGTGGGCCAGCGTGGTGCGGGCTCCGGTGATGCCCAAAGATGCGCTCAAGTCGTACGGGCCGAGGTGGAGGGAGCGACAGCGCGGGCCCGCGGCTGCGAGCAAGCGCGGGACGCCCAAGGTGCCGTCCTGGGCAATGAGCGCTTGCGGCGTCTCCACCATCAACTCCAGAGCCACTGAGCCATCCCGCCAGCCGGCGCGCGCTTCGACCGCGGCGAGGGCATGCACCAGCAGTTGGACCTGCTCGGGGACCGCCACTTTGGGCAAGGTGACGGCGAAGCCGGGCGGGCAGCCGGCGGCGGAGGCGGCCTGAAACACGCGCTCCAAGGTGCGAAGCGCCCGGCGGGCGGAAGTTGGAGAGCTGAAGGACTTGATGCGGATGCCGACGAAGGGCGGCAGCGCTCCCCCCCGGTTCGCCTCGGCGAGCGCGGCGCCCACCGCGTCGGCATGGCCGTCTTCCTCTGCATCCGGCCGGACGCCGTAGCCATCTTCGAAGTCGATGCGATAGTCCTCGACCGGCTCGTGCTCCAGCTTTTCCACCACCCGGTTGCGCAGCTGGGTGGCGGTGTCGGGGGCGAGGGACAGTCCAAGCGCCCAGGCGAAGGTGGTGCCGTCCGGGGCGTAGCTGTCCAGGGCAGCGCGGGCGATGTCGCGGATGCGGGCCAGGCTGTGGGCCTGAAAGAGGTGCGCGCCGCCATAGAGCACGTGCACCGGACGGCGTCCCATCTCGAGGGCCGGGCGGACATGTTGAAGGCGCAGCAGGCCCTGCTCGAGGTTCTCGAGCGCCGGGGCGAGCGCATCGGCCAGCGGGGGGAAGGCCATCCCATTCGGCTCCAGTTGCCGCTTCCGAGGCCCGTCATACTCCCCTTGGCGTGGCCGGTGCACGCTCCGTCGGGAGGGGGAAGGCCGAGGCTGCGGTGGGCCGAGCTCGGGCCGGCAGCGGAGCGTGTCGCACGCCCGTCACCCGGCAGAAGCATTGCTTCCGTTGAGTGTCGCCGGCGGCTCGCCTAGCGTCGCCAGCTGCACATGGCGCACTACGACCTCATCGTCATCGGCTCCGGCCCGGCTGGAGAAAAAGGCGCCGCCCAGGCGGCCTACTTCAAGAAGAAGGTCGCCCTGGTGGAGTGGCGCCCCGTCCTCGGCGGCGCCGGCGCAAACACCGGCACGTTGCCCAGCAAGACGCTTCGCGAGACAGCGCTCTACCTGTCGGGCTTCCGTCAGCGCGGGCTCTTCGGCGTGGAGATGAATCTCTCCCACCGGGCCGGCGTCCGAGACCTTCTCTTCCGCGAGCGGGCCGTGTCACAGGAAGAGAGCGTCCGGGTGCAGCAAAACATGCACTCGCACGCCGTCGACGTCTTCCAGGGCAAGGGGCGCCTGCTGGACCCGCACACCGTGGTCGTCCGCCGCCCAGGGACCGAGGAGAAGTTGACCGGCGACGTGGTGCTGGTGGCGACGGGCTCGCGGCCCCTGCACCCGCCGCTCTTTCCCTTTGGGGCAAGCGGCATCTACGACTCGGACACCATTCTGCAAATGGAAGAGGTGCCGCATTCGCTGGTGGTGGTGGGCGGCGGCGTCATCGGCTGCGAGTACGCGTGCACCTTTGCGGCGCTGGGCATCCCGGTGACATTGGTCGAGCCGCGGTCGCCCTTGTTGAACTTTCTCGACAGCGAAATGTCGCAGCGGCTTCAGGAGCGAATGAGCGACCTGGGCGTGCACTTCAAGCTTCCCGACGCGGTGGAAACGGTGGACGTCGAGGAAGGCCGCATCACCCTTGGCCTCAAGAGCGGTGAGACCTTGCAATCGGCCGCGGTGCTGGTGGCCATGGGACGGAGCTCCAACAGTCGCCACCTGGGCCTGGAGGAAGTGGGCGTGGTGATCGCCGAGCGCGACCGCATCCAGGTCAACGCCCATTTCCAGACGTCGGTGCCGCACATTTATGCAGCCGGCGACGTGATTGGGTTTCCAGCGCTGGCCTCCACCGCCATGGAGCAGGCACGGGTGGCCATGGCCCACGCCTTCTCCTTGTATTCGAAGGACGCGCTGGCGCCGACGTTGCCCTACGGGCTGTACACCATCCCCGAGCTTTCCATGGCCGGCGAGACCGAAGAGTCACTCAAGAAGCTGCAGGTGCCCTACGTCGTGGGTCGGGCCTCCTATGCCACCAACGCGCGAGGCCAAATCATCGGGGACGGCGGCGGCTTCTTGAAACTCATCTTCCGGCGCGAGGACATGAAGCTGCTCGGCGTCCATGTGATGGGCGAGGCGGCCTCGGAGCTGGTGCACATCGGACTGACCGCCATCCTGCTCGGCGGCACCGCGCAGCTCTTCATCGAGAGCTGCTACAACTACCCGACGCTCTCCGAGACGTACAAGTACGCCACCTACAACGCGCTCGCCCAGCGCGACCCGGTGAGCTGAAGCCCGCCAGAGGGGCGCCCACTCGACATGGAGCACATCACCTACCTCGGCCTGGGGTTGCTCTTTGTCTCGGCGGTGGGCGCCGGAGTGATGAACGCCATGGCCGGTGGCGGCACCCTGCTGACGTTCCCGTCGCTGCTGGCGGCAGGGGTGTCGCCGGTGATGGCCAACGCCACCAACGCGGTGGCGCTGGTGCCCGGCAGCTTCACCTCAGGCTTCACCTACCGGCGGGAGTTGGGCCAGCACGGCCCGCGCCTGGTGGCCTACCTCATCGCCTCCAGCGTCCTCGGGGGTTGCGTCGGCGCCCTGCTGGTGGCGGTGGCTGGCGACGCGCTGTTTCGTCGGCTGGTCCCAGGCCTCATCATCGGCTCCACCGTACTCTTCATCCTCCAAGAGCCCTTGCGGCGCTGGCGCGAGCGGCGGGCGGCGGCCGGCCACGTCCGGCCGGCGCCTGGAGAAACCAGCATCTGGGGCCTGGCCGTGGCGCACTTCCTGGTGTCGGTGTACGGCGGCTTTTTCGGGGCGGGAATGGGCATTCTCATGCTCGCCGAGCTGGGGTTTGTCGGGCTCACCAACATGCACCAGATGAATGCCCTCAAGAATTTCGGGGCTGCCTTCATCAACCTCACCGCCGCGCTGACATTCATCGCCGCCGGGCTCGTCTTCTGGCGACTGGCGGCGCTGATGGCAGTGGGGGCCATCTTCGGGGGCTGGGCCGGCGCACGGCTGGCCCAGCGCATTGGGCAGGGCCCCGTCCGCTGGGTGGTGGTGGCCATTGGCCTCACCACCGGCGTGGCGACCCTCTTGCGCTAAAGGTGACGGGGCGTCCCTGGCTGGGCGGGGTGGCCAATTGGCCCCAGGGTGCCGGCCACCCCGCCGAGCGGACGAGGACCCGGGATGTCGCCGCCTAACCGGGCGAGACGCTTGGGCCAACCGTCGACGGCGGGTGGCTTGCACGTCTCTCGCTCCAGGGACTAGGGCGCGGTGGCCCCCGGGCGGGACCCGGTGGTGCCGGCCTTCAGTCCACGCTGGGGGGGCTCCTCCGCCGACGGCGAGCGCGTCGCCCGTGCGGAATAGAGGACGGGCTCGCGGCGGGGCCGGGCGCGCCCCCCGGTTTAGTCCTGCGTCGGCGTTCCCGGTGGCAGCGCCGGCAGGACGGCGGCTGGGATGAGCGCCGGCAACTCGCCCGCGGCCCCGAGCGCGCCGTTGGCCTCGGCCTCACGGTGCAGCTCGCCGTTGCTCAACTCCTCCTGCCACTCTTTGGGGTTGGAGGGCCAGCCGAAGGACTCCGGAACGGCGCCGCCGCCAAACTGGTGCGTCCCCAGCATGTCCGGAAAGAGGGGTGTCCACTTGCCGAGCTCGTCCGGCTCGTTGGTTACGCGGGTGCGGTCTTGGGGGAGCCGAAACGCAGGAGCCGGGGGAATGTCCATGGGCGCAGGGACTTTGCGACAGCTCGAGGGGCAATGGGAAGAGGGTAGAGTGACGCGCGCCGATGAACCGTGCCCACAACCTCGACCGGCTGAGCGAAAGTTTCGACGTGGCAATTGTGGGCGGCGGGGCGACCGGCCTCGGCGCAGCGGTGGAAAGCGCTTCGCGCGGCTACCGCACGGTGCTTTTCGAGGCGCACGACTTCGCCAAGGGGACTTCCAGTCGCTCCACCAAGCTTGTCCACGGAGGCGTGCGCTACCTGGCCCAAGGAAACGTCGGGCTGGTGCGGGAGGCGCTGCGGGAGCGGGGACGGCTCCGGCGAAACGCGCCCCACCTGGTGGGAGACTTGGGATTTATTGTACCCGCCTACGCTTGGTGGTCGGGTCCCTACTACGGGGTGGGGCTGAAGCTGTATGACTTGTTGGCCGGCCGCTTCCGTTTGGGGAGCAGTCGCTCCCTCGACCGCGAGGCCGTCCTGGCCGCGTTGCCCAACCTCGAGCCGGAGCAGCTGAAGGGCGGCATTCTCTACGTCGACGGGCAATTCGATGATGCGCGACTGGCCGTCACGCTGGCCCTCACCGCGAGCGACTTGGGAGCGGTCCTGGTGAACCAGGCGGCGGTGACCGGGCTGCGCAAGCGAGACGGACGCCTGGAAGGGGTGGTGGTGCACGATGCGGAGTCCGGCCGCGAGCATGCCGTCCGCGCCAGGGTGGTGGTGAATGCCACCGGCGTCTTTGCTGACCAGGTGCGCCAACTGGACAACCCGGCAGTAGGTAGAAGCGTCTCCCCGTCGCAGGGCATTCACTTGGTGTTGCCCGAGAGCTTCCTTCCGGGCACCCACGCCCTGGTCGTGCCCAAGACGGACGACGGGCGCGTCCTGTTCATCATTCCCTGGCATGGCCGGACGGTGGTGGGGACGACGGACACACCCATGGAGCAGCCGGTGGAGGAGCCACGGCCGCTTCCGGAGGAAGTGGCCTTTCTCCTCGACCACGCAGGCCGCTACCTGGTGAAGGACCCGGGGCGGAGCGACGTCCTGTCGGTGTATGCCGGCTTGCGACCGCTGGTCCGGCCTCCCGACGACGAGGGCGAGCGGACGGCCAGCCTGTCACGCGACCACCACGTCTTCACCTCGGCCAGCGGCCTGGTCACCATCGTCGGCGGCAAGTGGACCACCTACCGGAAAATGGCCGAGGACGTCATCACCCGAGCGGGCGAGGTGGCGGGTCTGGAGGCAGTTGCCTCCCGGACCGCGGCATTGAGGCTCCATGGCGCGCCCAACACCACCTCGACCTCGGAGGTGGGCGTCCCCACCGGCCCGTTGGCCAGCTATGGCACCCAAGCCTCGAGCGTGCGCGCGCTGGCAGTAAGCGACCCGGAGCTCTCCGGGCTGCTCCATCCTCGGTTGCCCTACCTTCGGGCGGAGGTGGCTTGGGGCGCTCGCCACGAGATGGCGCGGACGGTGGAGGACGTCCTCGCCCGTCGCACGCGAGCGCTTCTCTTGGACGCCCGGGCGTCTGTGGAATGCGCGCCGCTGGTGGCGCGCATCTTGGCCCGGGAGCTCGGCCGGGACGAGGCCTGGCAGCGCAGCCAGGTGGCCGCCTACCAGACGCTGGCCGACGCCGCCCTGTTGTGAATGCCGCCGTGCCTTAGCCGGGCGGGCTGGCCAGCAGCGTTCGCCAGGCGATGAGCCAGCGGCCCTCGCTGCGGACCAGCACATAGAGGTCATGGCCCGATTCCTCGGACCGCTGCCCTCCCGTTTCCCACGCCATCTCCCAGCGAAAGGAGGCCACCGCCGTGTCGCCGAAGAGGTCCACCGACGGCTCCGTCTCCTCGTACCGCAGCACCAGGGCCGAGGAGAGGAATTCGTCGTAGGTGGCGACGCACGCCGCACGGCCCTCCGCCCGGCCGGCGAAGCCAGGCCGGACGAAAACCACCGAGGGGTGCAGCAGCGCGGCGATGTCCTTCGTCCGGCCCGTCCGCCAAGCCTTGGTCAGCGCGGCCAGCACGGCCTGAATGGAGAGAGACGCGGCGTCGGGCATGCGGCACTCCAGAAGTCGCTTCGGCGGGCAGAGCCCCGGGACCCGCCCACACGCCCAGTGAAGGCGTCTGACGGTGCAGCCTAACAGCGGCGGTCAGCCAGGGGGGCCGGGGAAATGCCGACGCCCCGCCCGGGCCGAGGGGGAACGCCGGGAGGTTAGGCCACTAGCAGTCGGGCCACCGCCAGGCCGAGCACGCCGGCGACGAGGCAACCGAGCAGCGTGCCCACCAGGTTGAGCCCGGCGGTCAGCCAAAGCCTCTGCTGGAGAAGCATCAGTGTCTCGTAATTGAAGGTCGAGTAGGTGGTGAAGCCGCCGAGGATGCCGGTGGTGAGAAAGAGGCGAAGGTTCACCGGGATGCTGCTGCTGTTGAGAGCCACCCCCATCACCAGCGAGATGAAGAACGAGCCAAAGACGTTGACCAGCAGCGTCCCGTAGGGGAACGCCTGACCGAGGATGCGGGGAGCCAGACCGCCCACGAAGTAGCGGCCCATGGAACCAACCGCTCCGCCGAGTGCCACCAGCAGGTAACGCGTCGAAGTCACCCTAGTGTCCGCTGCTCGGCGGGTGTCCCGCGTAGAGGTTAATGACTTGAGAGATGGCGTTTTGACACACCCGACAGAAGGGCACGTCGTTGCGCAGGAACATGATGCAGTCCTCCTCGGGCCGGTAGTAGCCCGTGGACTCGTACATGGCGCCCTCGAAGGCGCCGACCCGGTGGCTGTAGGCGTCGGTGTTGAGGAGCACGCTGAATTCTTCTTTCGACTTCTGGAAGAGGGCGTCCATCTCCGTCTCGGGCCGCTGCTCGGCGCGAATTTGCTTGCGGATGGCTTGCAGCTCGCGGTCTCGAGCCTCGAATTGCTGCTTTTTCCAGGGCGTTGGCACCGGCGTCCCGGCGGTGACGAAGGCCTTCCACTTGAGCTTGTCCAGCTCGGTCACGGCGGTGACATTGGGCTCCCAGGGCTCGGGGCGTCCCTGCTGCGGAAGCACGGTGCTTTGGCTGGTGAAGTATTCGTCGGCCAGGCCTGCGAAGTGGTGGCCAAACTCGTGGACGAAGAGGTAGGGCGCCCAGCGGCTCTTGGCCGCGGCCGTGGCGTAGAGGCCGAAGATGCCGCCTCCGCCGTAGGTGCTGGCGTTCACCAGAATCTCCACGAAGTCGTACGGGGCAAAGGAGGCCACCTCCCGGAAGGAGTGGTTGTCGAAGGTGAGGATGTAGCGCTCGCTGCCGAAGGCGTCGTACGTTGCCCCCACGCGCGAATGGCGGTGAATGCCCGTCGACGGACGCGAAATGCCGGACACCGCCGACGGGGCGCACAGGCCCCACACGTTGAAGTCTGCTTTGCGCTCCTTGAAGGGTGAGGTGGCGAACAGGGCGGCCATCAAGCGACGGGCGTCCCGCTCGAAGTCGTTCCGCTCGGCCAAGGTATAGCCATCGCAGAGCATGAGGAGGTCGACTTTGCTGGAGGAAGGCCCGTTCACCATCAGCCTCATGAGGGGGCCCGGCGATGGAGGTGGGGTTGCGTCGACGTCCTTGGAATGTGGGTCAACCGTGAAGGTCCAGACCGTTGCGAACGCCTTGCCGGGGCTGCGCTTCTTGAGCGTCACCTCCACCGTGTCCGCCGGCAGCGGGAAGCGCAGGGACTCGGCGAAGGTTCGCACGCGCTCCTTGGCCGCCGCGGTGTCCTCCCATTCCCCGTAGATGCTGGAATAGCCGCGCGAGTACAAAAGCGCGCCGGTGGCAGCGTCTCGCACCTCGAGAAAATAGTTCCCGAGCCCCGTCTCATCCAGTGGGTGCTGCGGGTTGCCTGGCCAGGGCGCCGGCTCAATCACCAGACGCTCCAGGCTGAACAGCTCGTGGGTGGCGTCGCCCGTGTGGAAGAAGTCGACGCGCAAGGTGCGAAGGGGGGCCACCACGGAGGTGGACACGAC
>JBKQJL010000141.1:0-19155 GCA_052147975.1 Myxococcaceae bacterium | reverse complement strand
GTGCGGCCAAGGCCGGGGCCAACTACGTCGCCAGCCTCCTCACCGCCGAGCAGGCCAAGGCCCAAGGCTACAGTCAGGTGCTCTGGTTGGACTCGACGCACACGCACGTCGAGGAGGTGGGTACGATGAATGTCTTCTTCCGCTTCGGCGAAACGGTGGTGACGCCTCCGCTGGACGGCTCCTTTCTCGCCGGCGTCACCCGGGACACCGTGTTGAGTCTTCTCCGACGCTGGAAGGTCCCCCTCGAGGAACGGCCGGTGGCGATGGCGGAGGTGGCCGAGGCCTATGACAAGGGGCAGCTGAAGGAAGTCTTCGGGACGGGGACGGCGGCCGTGGTTTCCCCGGTCAGCGAGCTCACCTGGGGGAAGCGCTCCCTCCGCCTCAGCGAGCAGCGCGGCGCCGTGGCCGAGCGCGCGTTCCGGGCCATGACCGAGCTCACGGAGCGTGGTGAGCCAGACGCCGAGGGCTGGCTGGTCGAGATGTGACCCGAGCGCTCGCTTTCGACGTCGCCATCGTCGGAGGCGGCGCGAGCGGCGCCCTGCTCGCCATTCAGCTGTTGAGAAGGGCCCGCCAGGGCGCTCGGTTTCTCCTGCTCGACCGAGCCGGAGACTTCGCCCGTGGCGTCGCCTACAGCACCGAGGAGGCCTACCACGTCCTCAACGTGCCGGCGGCGCGAATGAGTGCGCTCCCCGACGACGAGGAGCACTTTCTGGCGTGGCTACGCCGGCACGACACCACCGCTGGGCCCGACACCTACGCGCCGCGGGGCCGCTATGGCGACTATTTGTGCGAGCTGCTGGGCGAAGCCGAGCGCCGCGCTCCCGGCGCACGCTTGGAGCGCCGCGTGGCGGAGGTGCGCGATGCGGAAGAGTTGCCCCTGGGAGTCCGCTTGCACCTCGCCCAAGGAGACTCCGTCCTCGCGGAGCGCGCGGTGCTCGCACTCGGAAACTCCCCTCCCGGCCCCCTCGAGGTTTCCGCCGACGCCAGCGCGCGGGTGTGGCAATGGCCCTGGCCCCGCCGAGACGCAGACTGGCCCCTGCCGGAAGCGGCGGTGCTCCTGGTGGGCGGGGGGCTCACCGCGGTCGACCTCCTCCTCTCCCTTGCCGCACGAGGTCACCGCGGGCCCTGGCACGTCCTGTCCCGCCACGGCCTGTTGCCCCATGCGCACGGCGCCACCACGCTGGCGCCGCTGGACTTGCGGCTCCCGGCAGGAAGAATTCGGCAGACGCTGCATGCGGTGCGCACAGCAGCAGCACAGCCAAACTGCGACTGGCGGCCGGCGGTGGACGCCGTGCGTCAACAGGCGCACGGGCTATGGCCTTCCTTCGCACCCATCGAGCGAGAGCGCTTCAACCGCCATGTGCGGACGTACTGGGAGGTGCACCGGCACCGCCTTGCCCCGGAGGTGGCGCGACAGCTGCAGGCCTTCCGGGACTCAGGCCAGCTGCAGCTGCACGCCGGACGGCTGTTGAAGTTGGTCGCCCTCCCCTTTGGACTGGAGGCGCGGTTCCGCCCCCGAGGCGCCCGCCAGGAGAAGGCCCTCGTCGTCGAATTGGCCGTCAACTGCACGGGCCCGAGGGGCCACGCCAGCGACCCCGACGCGCTGGTGAGCGCTCTACTTCGCCGTGGTTTGGCGTGCGCCGGTCCGCTGCGCCTTGGATTGGCGACCGACCGCCGAGGCGCGCTGCTCGACGGGCAAGGTCGGGCAGGCGGCAGACTCTGGACCCTGGGCCCAGTCCGCCGCGGCGAGGACTGGGAGTCCACTGCCATTCCGGACATCCGCCACCAGGCCGCGGAGCTGGCGCGACTCCTCGCTGCTGAAGCCAGCCCGGCCGCCGCCGACTAACGTTCCGCCGGCGCAGCGGACGACGCGGCGTTTTCGGGTTGCGGGACGTCCGCACGGCGGACGTCCGCCGGACGCACGGCGTGCACCGGCGCCCGCTTGACTGCGCTCTCGAGCGCCCGCACCACGTCCCAGGCCAGTGCTGTACTCAGCGCGTCAAAGGCCAAGGCCAACACCAGTGCGATGGCCGTCAACCGCAGCAGCGAGGGCTGGCCCCGCGAGGCAGGTGCGTCCAGGACTGTCCGTGCGTGCGCCATGCCAACCACCCAACATAAGAGACGTCGAAGCGACTCTCCCATTTACTGTCCGGCCCTCTTCTCCTGGAGGTGTGGCAAGCTCCGGGCCAAGCCTTCTTCAAAAGGAAACCCCTGGCCCTTTCAGAGGTTGCGAAGGCCCGCTTGCTGGCCGCTGGAGAAAAATTGCCGCGGGCTCAGAAAAGCGAAGAGTCCCCAGGGCCGGCTGCAGCTGGGGAAATGTCGAGAACTGTGAGCCCCAGGCCGCCAGCCGCCCCACCCCGGAAGGGTCCGGACGGACTCGGAAGCCCGCAAAGAGGTTAGGGCCGCTGCGTCGGGTAAGGCGGCGGAAGGCCACACTCGGGGTACTTCCTTCGCCTCTGGCGAGGGCCGCGAAATGGCGCTGCATGTCTTGGCCTCGCAAACCGAGACGGAGCCGCCTGGGGGCCATTGCACCGTGCAACGCAGGCGCGGGGCACGGACGGCGAAGACGTCTGGCGCCCGTCAGCTTCACCGATGGCATAGCCCTTGCGATGTCCCACGCCTCAATTACACCCGGGCAGTAGGCCCTTGCCCTTGAGCATTCCCTTGAAAGAGACGCGGACCTTCGATGGCTCAAACGACGCTGCTGTTGACTCTGCTGTGCGCAGCACTGGACGCACCAGCACAGCCGGCGGACGGCCCCTCCGCCTCGGCCCCAGCTCCGGAGGTGAGTGACGCAGGCGTACCCATGGCTGCGCCGGCCGTCGGCGCGGGCGCAAATGATGCGGGCGTCCCAAGTACGCAAAGCCAAGGCTTCTTCAGCCGGCTGGGGAATGCCTATTGGGAGGATTGGACCAACACGCTGCCGAGCACGCCACCGGCGCCGTACCGCGGCTACCCTCCGCCAGTCAGCAACCCGCCCTTTCCCTGGTCTTATTGGCCTTACGGCGGCTCCCCCACCATCGGCGCTCCCAATGACTCGTGGACGCCGCTGATGGCCGCCATCTACGGCGGTCCGGGCGGCGATGCCTGGAAGCAGAGCGGGGTCACCATTTACGGGTGGCTGGCGGGCGGTTTCAACCTCACCACCTCTCGAGCGAGCGGGCTCTCCAACGCGCCGGCGGCGTACTACGCGCTTCCCAATACCTGGATTCTGGACCAAGTGACGCTCTACATCGAGCGCGACCCGGACACGGTGCAAACCGACCACTTCGACTGGGGCTTCCGGCTCGCCAACCTCGTCGGCTTCGACTACCGGTACACGACGATGAAGGGCATCTTCAGCAACCAACTCTTAGTCGACAACAATCACATCGGCTACGACCCGGTGATGTTTTATGTGGACCTGTACTTTCCCCTCCTTTCCGGTCTCAACATCCGCGTCGGTCGATACATCTCGGTCCCGGACATTGAGGCGCAGCTCGCTCCGGACAACTACACGTACAGCCACTCCCTGCTCTACACCTATGACTGCTATACGCAGCTCGGCGTGCTGGCGACGCTGAAACTGGACGACCATTGGCTGTTCCAGGCCGGAATTTCTGCCGGCAACGACATCGCGCCCTGGGTGAACAACGAAGGGGCTCAGCCAACCGCCACCTTCTGCCTCTCGTACACGTGGACGGAGGGCAAGGACAACGTCTACCTCTGCGCCAACTCCATCAACGATGCCAACTACGGCTACAACAACATGAACGCGTACTACGCGACGTGGTACCACGTGTTCGGCAACGGCCCGTTCCACATGTCACTCGAGACCTGGTACCAGTATGAGTTAAATGTTCCGAGCGTTCTTGTGCCCAACAACCCAGCGCTCATCACCGGAGCGAATGGAGCGTGGTGCAACGCAGGCCAGACGAAGTGCACCGCCCCTGAGTGGTCCATCGTCGACTACATCGAACTCGAAGTCACCCCGCACGACGCGCTGAGTTTTCGGAACGAGTACTTCGACGACATCCGAGGCCAGCGAACGGGCTGGAAGACGCAGTACTACGAGACGATGATTTCCTGGGCACACTTCATCGGGAGCAGCATCATCATGCGTCCCGAAATCCGCTTCGACTACTCCTTCGACCGGGGGGCGTACAACAACGGGACCGCTCAGGCCCAGCTGGTCACGGCCATGGACTTCATCGTCAAGTACTGAAGGGCCACCCAAGGAGCTTCTCTCCTCCGGCCGTGCAATCTGCACCACCGGCGGGACATGGCATTGCAGTCCGCAATCCAGCGTCTGCCCAGCGGCGGGTCCGCAGCCAGTTGCGTCGCTGGCGCAGCCCATGCAGCCCAGCCGCACTCGAAGGAGTCCACCCGAATGCTCGACACGCTTTTCGTCGCCGCCACCGTCGTCTTTTTTGCCGCAGCCTTCGGCTACAGCTGGGCCTGCGACAGAGTTTGAGGCCCGCAAGTGACTCTTGATTACTGGCTGGGCGGTGCCGTCTCGGTCCTTCTGGCGGTGTACCTCGTCTACGCGCTGCTTCGTCCGGAGCGCTTCTAGGATGCCATGACGCTTGTCGGATGGATTCAAATCCTCGTCTTCGCCGGCGTCATCCTGGCGCTGACTCGTCCGCTCGGCGCCTTTCTGTACCGGGTGTACGAGGGCGAGCAGCAGCCACTGCCTCGTCTCCTCGGTCCGCTCGAGCGAGGGCTCTACCGGTTGTCCGGCGTCGACCCCCGCCGCGAGCAAACGTGGGTGCAGTATGCCTTCGCGCTTCTGGCCTTCAGCGCTTTCAGCCTGCTGGTCACCTACGCCATCGAGCGGCTCCAGCTGCTGTTGCCCTTCAACCCACAGAAATTCCCTGCTGTGCCCGCGGACCTCGCCTTCAACACCGCCGCCAGCTTCACCACCAACACCAACTGGCAGGCCTACAGCGGCGAGTCCACCATGAGCTACCTGACCCAGATGGCGGGTCTGGCCTGGCACAACTTCACCTCGGCGGCCGCTGGCATGGCGGTGGCCATCGCCATGGCCCGCGGGTTGACGCGCCGCCTCGCCTCGGGTGCACCGAGAGTGCTTGGCAACTTCTGGGTCGACCTGTGGCGCGGCATCCTCTACGTGCTGCTTCCGCTGAGCGTCGTCGCCGCCCTCGTTCTTGCCAGTCAGGGCGTCATTCAAAACTTGGCCGCCTACCGAGAAGTCACCACCCTGGAGGGCGCGAAGCAGCTGGTGGCGCTGGGGCCGGTGGCCTCGCAGGAGGCCATCAAGGAGTTGGGCACCAACGGCGGAGGTTTCTTCAACGCCAACAGCGCCCACCCCTTCGAGAGTCCGACGCCCTTCACCAACTTCTTTGAGATGGTGCTGATTTTCGCCATCCCCGCGTCGCTCACCTATACCTACGGCCGCATGGCCAAGAGCCAGCGCCAGGGCTGGGCCATTCTCGGCGCAATGGGAGTGCTCTTTCTGGCCGGCGTGACGGCCGCCTACTGGGCCGAGAGCCATCCCAATCCGGCGCTCTCCAGCCTTGCCGTGTCGCAGACGGCCGGCAACATGGAGGGCAAGGAGGTGCGCTTCGGCGTGAGCGCCTCGACTCTCTTTGCCACCATCACCACCGACGCCTCGTGCGGGGCGGTCAATTCGATGCACGACAGCTTCACGCCGCTCGGAGGCCTCGTCCCGTTGGTCAACATCCAGCTTGGCGAGGTGGTCTTCGGCGGCGTCGGCGCGGGGCTCTACGGCATGCTGGTGTTCGTCATCCTCAGCGTCTTCATTGCCGGGCTGATGGTGGGCCGCACCCCCGAGTACCTCGGGAAGAAAATCGAGGCACGGGAGATGAAGCTGGCCATGCTCTACGTCCTCATCTTCCCGCTTCTCATCCTCGGCTTCTCCGCCTGGGCGGTGGTGTCGCCTTTGGGCCTCGCTGGGCTGAACAACGCCGGGCCACACGGGCTGAGTGAAATGCTTTACGCCTTCACCAGCGGGGCCGGAAACAACGGGTCGGCCTTCGCCGGCCTCAACGCCAACACCCCCTTTTGGAACGTGACGCTGGCCCTGACGATGCTGTTCGGCCGCTTCTTCATGCTCATTCCGGCGTTGGCCATCGCTGGGTCGATGGTCGGCAAGAAGGTGGTGCCGGCTGGACCGGGCACCTTCCCCACCGACGGCACGCTCTTCACCGGGCTTCTGGTCTCGGTGGTCATCATCGTCGGGGCACTCACCTTCTTCCCGGCGCTCAGTCTCGGCCCCATTGTGGAGCACTTCCTCGCTGCCACGGGGAGGGTCTTCTAATGGCTTCCCCCAATGCCAAAGCGCCCTCCCTGTTCGACCCGGCCATCGTCGGACCGGCGCTCCAGGAAAGCCTTCGGAAACTGGCCCCCCAGCTGGTGGCGAAAAACCCCGTCATGTTTGTGGTGGAAGTGGGTTCAGTCCTGACGACGCTCCTCTGGGCGCGCGACCTCTTTTCGGCCCATCGCGCCGCGCCGCTGTGGTTCACCGGGCTCACCAGCCTGTGGCTGTGGTTCACGGTGCTGTTCGCCAACCTCGCCGAGGCCGTCGCCGAAGGGCGCGGGAAGGCGCAGGCCGATTCGCTGCGCCGAATGCGCAAGGACACCACGGCGCGCAAGCTGGTCGACGCGGTGGAGCACCACGTCCCAGCGTCTTCCCTGAAGAAGGGGGATTTGGTGGTCGTCGAGACGGGCCAATTCATCCCCGGAGACGGCGAGGTCACCGAGGGCATTGCCTCCGTCGACGAGAGTGCCATCACCGGCGAGTCCGCGCCCGTCATCCGCGAAAGCGGCGGCGACCGCTCGGCCGTCACCGGGGGCACCAAGGTGCTGTCCGACCGCATTGTGGTGCGAATTACGGCCAACCCCGGAGAGTCCTTTCTCGACCGGATGATTGCCCTGGTGGAGGGCGCCGCACGTCAAAAGACGCCGAACGAAATTGCGCTCCACATCCTCCTGGTCGGCCTGACCCTGATTTTTCTATTCGCCTGCGTGACGCTCGTTCCCTTCGGGCTGTACAGCGGCGTCGCGCTCTCCGCCACCACCATTGTCGCTCTCTTGGTGTGCCTCATCCCCACCACCATCGGCGGCTTGCTGTCCGCCATCGGCATCGCCGGGATGGACCGGCTGTTGCGGAAGAACGTCATCGCCATGAGTGGGCGCGCGGTGGAGGCTGCCGGCGACGTCGACACGCTGCTTCTCGACAAGACGGGGACCATCACCCTCGGAAACCGGATGGCCACGGAGTTTCTGCCGCTGGCTGGCGAGCGCGTCGAGGACTTGGCCGATGCAGCACAGCTCAGCAGCCTTGCCGACGAGACGCCCGAGGGACGCAGCATTGTGGTGCTGGCCAAGGAGCGCTACCGGCTGCGTGGGCGCGAGGTGGCTGAACCCGGGACGCACTTCATCGCCTTCAGCGCCCTCACCCGGATGAGCGGCTGTGACATCGGCGGGCGCACCATCCGAAAGGGGGCCGTCGACGCCATTGCCAACTACGTGCGCGCGTTGGGCGGAGTGGTCCCCTCGGAGCTCCAAGCCATCGCCAGTCGCATCGGGGATTCCGGGGGCACACCCCTTGCCGTGGCCGATGGTGCCCGCGTGCTGGGCATCATCCATTTGAAGGACGTTGTGAAGGGCGGCATCAAAGAGCGCTTCGACCGGTTCCGGGCAATGGGCATCCGGACGGTGATGATTACCGGTGACAATCCACGGACCGCCGCCGCCATCGCGCGCGAGGCCGGCGTGGACGATTTCCTGGCCGAGGCGACCCCCGAGGCAAAACTGCAGCTCATCAAGGACGAGCAGGCCAAAGGCAAGCTCGTCGCCATGACGGGGGACGGCACCAACGACGCCCCGGCATTGGCCCAGGCCGACGTGGGGGTGGCGATGAATACCGGGACCCAGGCTGCCAAGGAAGCGGGAAACATGGTGGACCTGGACTCCAACCCCACCAAGCTCCTGGAGGTGGTGGAAGTCGGAAAGCAGCTGCTGATGACGCGAGGCACGCTGACCACCTTTTCCATCGCCAACGACGTCGCCAAGTATTTCGCCATCCTCCCGGCCATGTTCGTCGGAGTCTTTCCGGAGATTGCGCCCCTCAACGTGATGCGGCTTGCCTCGCCCCAGTCGGCCATTCTCTCGGCCGTCATCTTCAATGCCCTCATCATCGTCGCCCTCATCCCCCTCGCCCTGCGGGGCGTTCGCTACCGCGCCATTGGCGCCGCCGCGCTCCTGCGCCGCTCGCTGCTCATCTACGGCGCTGGTGGCATCGTGGTCCCCTTCTTCGGCATCAAGGCCATCGACCTGGCGCTCCAGGCGATGGGACTCGTCTAGAGGCATCTCCCATGCGCTCTCTTCTGGCAATCGCCGTTCGCACCACGCTGCTCACTCTGCTGTTGACCGGCTTGCTCTATCCCCTGGCCGTCACCGGAGCCGCCCTGCTGCTGTTTCCAGCTCGCGCCTCTGGCAGCTGGCTCGCCGACGAACGCGGGCAAGTCGTCGGCTCCGAGCTCTTGGCCCAAGGCTTCTCCTCGCCCAGCTATTTCCAGCCGCGGCCCTCGGCGGCAGGAGCCGCCGGCTATGACGCCACCGCTTCGTCCGGAAGCAACCTCGGCCCAACCAGCAAGAAGCTGCGGGACGGCGCGGCTGAGCTGTTGAAGAAGCTCGAAGCGGAGAACCCTCTGGCCCCGCGCCCCGTCCCGGCGGAATTGGTGACTGCGTCGGCCAGCGGGCTGGACCCCCACCTGTCGCCCGAGGCCGCCCAGTGGCAGGTGCGGCGCGTGGCCGCCGCGCGCGGGCTGAGCGAGGAGCGCGTCCGGGCCGTCCTCGTCGCCCACTCCGAAGAGCGGACGTTTGGCTTTCTGGGCGAGCCTCGGGTCAACGTCCTGGTCCTCAATCTCGCCCTCGACCGGCAGTTCGGCCGGCCGGTCCTGCCCCCTCCGGCCCACGAAGCACCTGCGCCGGCCGCCCACTAGGGGCTAGCCTCCCTGGCCGATGGGTCTCCCGGCGTCGCGCCTTGGACAGCTCCGGCAGCGGCCTGAGGACTTCCTCACCCTTTTAGAGCGGGGGAAGCGCGGTCGCCTCAAGCTCTACATTGGCTTCGCCGCTGGCGTCGGCAAGACGTACCGGATGCTGGAGGAAGCCCACGACCTGCTCGCCCGCGGCATCGACGTGGTGGTGGGCTACGTAGAGACGCACGGGCGTGCCGAGACGGCCTCCCTGGTCGAGGGACTGCCGGTGGTCCCGCGTCAGTCCGTCACCTACCGGGGCGTCACCGTCGAGGAGATGGACCTGGACGCCATCCTCGCCCGCAAGCCGGCGGTGGCGGTGGTGGACGAGCTCGCCCACACCAACCTGCCGGTGTGCCGAAACCGCAAGCGCTACCAGGACGTGCAGGAGCTGCTCAGCAACGGCATCAGCGTCATCGGCGCCTTCAACGTGCAGCACCTCGAGTCGCTGAACGACTTGGTGGAGCGCGCCCTCGGCGTGGAGGTGCGGGAAACCATCCCCGACGCGTTTCTTCAGCTCGCAGACCAGGTGGTCAACCTCGACCTGGCCGTGGAGGACCTCCAGGAGCGGCTGCGGGCGGGGAAAATCTACCATGCGGACAAGGTGCCGCAGGCCCTGGAGAGCTTCTTCCAGCACGACAACCTCGTCACCTTGCGCGAGCTGGCCCTGCGGGAGGTGGCGGAAAGCCTCGAGCGGACGGCTGCCGCCGGGCGGCCGGCGACCGAGTCGGCAGCCCACCCCGCTGCCGGACGGGTGATGGTGTGCCTGTCCTCGTTTCCACCCCACGCCGCGGCTCTGCTGCGCCGGGGCTCGCGCGCCGCCGGGCGGCTCAACACGGACTGGTTCGTGGTGTACGTGGAAACGCCGGCCGAGGCGCCCAACCTCATCGACGCCGAGGCGCAGCGTCACCTCCTGGCCAACATCGAGAAGGCGCGAGAGGCCGGCGCTGAAGTGGTACGGCTCCGGGCCCGGGACCCGGTTCCAGCCCTGCTCGACTTCGCCCACAGCCACGGTGTGGCGCTCATCCTCATCGGTCGCTCGCAGGCCCGCGGCTGGCGAAAGTGGCTGGGACTGACCAGCGACCTGCGGCTGGTGCGCCAGGCCAATGACTTGGACGTGCAGGTGGTGGCCTTTCCGGAGCCACGCGAATGACGCTGCGCACTCGACTCTTGCTCGCCCAGGGGCCGCTGGCTCTGGCCCTGGCGCTGGTGGGGGTCTCGGCCGTGGCCACTCTGGCCGACCTCGGAAAGAGCGGTCAGCGAATTCTCTCCGACAATTACCGCAGCGTGCTGGCTGCCCAGCGGATGAAGGAAGCCATTGAGCGCATCGACAGCGCCGCTCTCTTCTTGCTCATCGGCGAGGACGCCCGGGGCCTTCGACAGGCCGCGGAGAACCGACCGCGCTTCGAGTCGGAGTTGAAGGTGGAAGAGGAGAACATCACCGAGCCGGGCGAGCGGGAAGCAGCCGAGGCGCTGCGGCGAAATTGGACCGACTACCAAAAGGCCTTCGACGCCTTCGTGAAGCTGCCCAATCAACAACAGCGGCGCGACCAATACGTCCAGGTCCTCTCCCCCGGCTTCGTCCGCGTCAAGGACAGCGCCGACAGCATTCTCGCCATCAACCAGGACGCCATGGTGCAACGGAGCGACGAGCAGCGCCGCAAAAGCGAGCTGGCCAGGACACTCACCATCGTCGCCGTTTTGGGGGCGCTGTTGGCCGGGCTGCTCGCCTCGGGCTCCCTGGTGACGCGCGCCCTACGCCCGGTGGCAGTCCTCGGGCAGGCGGTGCGCCGCTTGGGGCAGGGAGACCTCGACACCCACGTCCGCGTCAACGACAGCGGGGAAATTGGGCAATTGGCGCAGGACTTCAATGCCATGGCGGACAGCCTGCGCAGCTACCGGCAGAGCAGCCTGGGGGAGCTGCTGCAGGCCCAAGCCAGCGCCCAGGCAGCCATCGACAGCCTGCCCGACGCGGTGCTGGTGTTTGGCGCGCATGGTGCCCTGGTCAACGCAAACCGCATCGCCGAGTCCTTGCTCGGGGTCCGACTCGACGGCGAAGCGCCGCTGGCACCGACGCCGCCCGAGGTGCGGGCGGTGGTGGACCGCGTCCGCACCCACGTGTTGGCCGGGGAGGGCCCGTATGTGCCCAGAGGCTTTGACGAGGCGGTGCTGCTGTCGACGCCCGAGGGCGCGCTGGCCCTGCTACCCCGGGCCGCGCCGGTGCTGGGGGAGGAGGGGGGCCTCATCGGAGCCACGGTGGTGCTGCAGGACGTGACGCGCCTTCGCCGCTTTGACGAGCTGAAGAATGACCTGGTGGCCACCGTCGCGCACGAGTTCCGCACGCCCCTCACCAGCCTGCGGATGGCCATCCACCTGTGCGTCGAGGGGACGGTGGGCCCAGTGACGGCGCAGCAGCTCGACTTGCTCACCGCGGCCCGGGAGGACTGCGAGCGGCTCCAGCGGATTGTCGATGACTTATTGGACTTGGCGCGCGTGCGCGCTGGGCTGCTCGAGCTGAGCCCAACGCCGGTGGACGTCGCCGCCCTTCTCGAACAAGCCCTCGCCGGGGTGCGGAGCTCGGCCGAGCAAGCCGGCGTGAAGCTCGAGGCGCGGGTCGAGCCCGGGAGCGCGCCGTTGGTGGCGGACCGCGAGCGACTCGAGCTGGCGCTGCAAAACCTGCTCTCCAACGCCGTCCGTCACACGGCGCGGGGAGGCAGCGTCAGCCTGCTGGCCGCTCCCTCCGAGGACGGCGTGCGTTTCAGCGTTTCGGACACCGGCGAGGGTATCGCGCCGGAGTACCTGCCCCGACTCTTCGACCGCTTTTTCCGGGTGCCCGGTGGCCACGGGGGCAGCGCCGGACTTGGGCTGTCCATCGTCAAGGACGTGGCCGAGGCGCACGGTGGGACGGTGGGCGTGGAAAGCGTCCCCGGACAAGGCAGCACCTTCTGGCTCAGCGTGCCGGCGACGGCGCGGACACGCAAGGGGTAGCGCCAGCGTCAGCCGCCCTCGTATTTCTTGCGGCGGCGCCACAGCGTGGAGGCGTCAATGCCGAGGACGCGCGCCGCCTCCTCCAGGGTGGGCGAGGCGGCCAGCACCCGGAGGGTGTGCTCGCGCTCGATGGACTCCAGCGTGTACGGGCCACCGAGCGCAATGGTGCGGCTGGTGGCGGCGGTGATGCGCTCTGGGAGGGCCTCCGGGGCAAGCAGCTGCGCCGGCCAGACGATGAGGGCGCGCTCGACGGCGTTGCGCAACTCCCGCACGTTCCCCGGCCAAGCATACCCCTGCAGCACGGCTTCGGTTTCCGAAGCAAACGCCACCCCTGGTCGTTTGGCGTTGCGCGCGAGTGCCTCCAGGAGCCGTCGGGCCAAGGGGAGGATGTCCTCGGGGCGCTGGCGGAGTGCGGGAAGGAGGATTTCCACCACGTTGAGCCGGTAGAGGAGGTCCTCTCGAAAGCGCCCGGCACCCACATCTGCCTCCAGGTCGCGGTTGGTGGCCGCCACCACCCGCACGTCGGCCACCCGCGTCCGGCCTTCACCGAGGCGCTCGAAGCGCTTCTCTTGAAGAAACCGCAGCA
The DNA here is from genome assembly GCA_052147975.1 of Myxococcaceae bacterium. Classification (GTDB taxonomy): domain Bacteria; phylum Myxococcota; class Myxococcia; order Myxococcales; family Myxococcaceae; genus JADGRA01. Next base: position 6,579 of record JBKQJL010000141.1, on the reverse strand, counting down.
GCTGCACCTGCACCGCGGGGCCGAGCTCACCCACTTCGTCCAGAAAGAGGGTGCCCCCCTCCGCCGCTTCGACGCGGCCTGGCTGGTCGCGCACCGCACCGGTGAAGGCGCCCCGCGCATGGCCGAAGAGCTCACTTGTGAGGAGCTGCTCGGAGAGGGTTGGGCAATTGACCGTGACGAAGGGGCGGGCCGCGCGTGGCGACAGCGCATGCAGCGCCCGCGCGAGCACACTCTTGCCCGTTCCACTCTCGCCACGTAGCAGCACCGAGGCTTCCGAGGGCGCCGCCCGGCGGACCAACCCGAGGGCGGCCTGCATGGCGGGGGAGCTGGTTTCGAGCGAAGCCTCGGGAGCCGTTTCCGCCAGGCGCCCTTCCAGCTCGCTCACTCGGGCATGCAGCGTGCGACGCTCGGCGAGCCGCGCCACCACGGCGCGTATTTGGGCGGGGGTGAAGGGCTTGGGCAGGTAGTCCCGAGCGCCCCGCTGGATGGCGTCCACCGCGGTGTCGAAGGTGGCGTAGGCGGTCACCATCACCACGTCCAGCCCGGCGTCCTCGGAGAGCAGCTTCGGAAGCAAGTCCAGCCCACTGCCAAGGCCGAGGCGAAGGTCGACGAAGGCCATGTCGAAGGGACGCTGGGCCAGCGCCGCCAAGGCCGCCTCCGGCGTCGACGCTTCCGCCACCTCACAGCCCGCCTGTTCCAGACAGACGCGGAGGGCCGAGCGGATGTTTCTCTCGTCGTCCACGACGAGAATGCGCAAGCCCTCCGTCGGCTGTGGGCTGAGCTCCGTGTCCGTCATGTCCAGGCCTTTATGCCCTCTTCAGCGCTTGAGCTTTCAAGGGGTTGCGGGCTGCAACAGGCCTGTCTCTTCGTCACCAAGCTGTCACTTGCTGCGGGCACCCACGCGAGTACTCCTACGCCGGCTCCCGGCCACTGCCGGGGGGCCTGCCGAGGGCTTTCGCGGGGCTTGGGAGCGGATGATGAGGACACGGCACGCGTCGAGTCGGCTGGTGGTTCCGGTCGGTCCCGAGGACTATGCCCTGGGAAACCCACACGCCAAGTTAACGCTGGTCGAGTATGGGGACTATGCCTGCCCCTACAGCCGGCATGCCTTTGGCACCGTCTCCGCCTTGCGTCGCTGGCTGGGGGGACGAATGCGCTTCGTCTTCCGGCATTTCCCAGTGGTGGACCGAGACCCGCTGGCGCAAGAGGCAGCGGAGGCAGCGTTGGCGGCTGGCGCTCAGGGCCGCTTCTGGGAGGCCCACGAGCGCCTCTTCTCGACGGACCTGGACATATTGCTCGGTGACCTCCCGGCCATGGGCGAGGGGTTGAAGCTGGACGTCCCCCGCTTCACCGCCGAGCTTCAAGAAGGACGCTACCGGGCCCGGGTTGCCGATGAAGCGGGCGGCGGCGTGCGGAGCGGCATTCACGGCACGCCCACCTTCTTCATCAACGGAGTGCGCTTCGCCGGCAGCTGGGAGCTGCAGAGCCTGATGCACGCGCTGCGAGCGCGACTACGAGCCCTGCCCGGGGACCGCGCCGCACTGGGCGCTGCGACGCTGTAGATGCACATCGTCCAGTTCGACCGCTTCGGCGAACCAGCGGACGTCCTGAGCCTGGTCGACGTGGAGGTGCCGGCGCCCGCCGCCGGTGAAGTCCGAGTCCGACTCACGGCCCGGGCCATCCACCCGTCGGACCTTCAAAACGTCCGGGGGCGCTACGGGCGCCCGCCGGCACTTCCATCCACACCGGGCAATGACGCCGCCGGAGTGGTGGAGGCGCTGGGTCCAGGGGTGAGCACCCCGCCTTTGGGGACGCGCGTGACGCTTCTGCTCGGGGCGCTTGGTGGGAAAGGCACGTGGCGCGAGCAGGTGTGCGTGCCGGTGCAAGCGGTGGTGCCAACGCCGGCGGCGCTCAACGACGCGCAGGCCGGAGCGCTCTGGGTCAATTACCTGAGCATCGTCGCCATGGTGGACGACGTGCTCCACCTCCAGGCTGGCGACGTCCTCATCCAGACGGCGGCCGGCAGCCACCTGGGGCGGGCCATGGCCGAATTCGCCGGGGTGCGGGGCATTGTGCTCGTCAATGTGGTGCGTCGAGCCGAGCAAGCCGAGGAGTTGCGCCGCAGTGGTGCGCCCCACGTGGTGGTGGTGCCGGGCGAGGACTTGGCCGCCGCGGTGCGCGCGCTCACGGGGGGCAAAGGCGCCACCGCCGCCATTGACTCGGTGGGCGGAGACACCGGCACGACGGTGCTCGCCGCGCTGCAGTCCGGCGGAACGTCGTTGCTCTTCGGCGCACTGGACGGTCGGCCGGTGGTGGTGGAGCCGGGGCCCTTTCTCTTCCGGGAGCTGGTGCTGCAGGGCTTCTGGCTGACGCGCTGGCTCCAGCGCGTGCCGCCGGAACGGGTACGCGCCGCGGTGAAGGCGGTGGTGGCCGGTGCTGAGCGGGGCGACTTCCGTCCAGCCGTCGACTCCACCTACCCGCTGTCCGAGGTCCGCGCGGCGGTGGTGCGGGCGGAGACTCCCGGACGCACCGGCGCCGTGGTGCTGGTGTAAGCCCCTCCCACCGCCCCTCGGGGAGACACGGTTGACGGCCCCGGGGAGGAACGTGCAGCGTGGACGGCGGTGAGTGTTTCCCGCCCATTGACACTGCTCTGCGGCATCGCCTTCGCCACCGGGTGTGCCCATGCTGGCGCCGGGACGGAAGCCGACGAGCAGGCGGCGGTGGCCGAGGGCATTCGGGCGGCCATCCGGCTGTACCTCCCGGCCACCGAGCCGCTGGCCGGGACTGTCTGCGTGGAAGTGGCATCCCCCTCCGCCTTCGAGCAAGGCGTGGTGGGCGCGCTGGCCGACAAGGGCATGCTCGCGCTGGCGATGGCTGACTGTGGCCGAGCTGGCAAGGAGGCCGTCCTGCTGGTGAGGGTGCTTTCCTACGACTGGGTGGACTGGTTGACGCATGGGAAGCTGACCATGCACGGCACCGTGGAGACTCCCCCCGACGAGCCGAGCAAGTTTCGGCTCTCCTGGTGGCGGGCGCAGTTTCGCGCCGACCTCGTCTTCTACGAGGGCCAATGGGTGGCCTCGGCGGATGACCTGGGCCGAATGTGAAGGCTTGGAAGTAGGCTAAGGTTTTCGTGCCGGCAGACGAAGGGGTTCTCTGGGGATGGGCCGCCTCGAAGGGAAAGTCGCACTCATCACCGGTGCCAGCTCGGGCCTCGGACGAGCGACCGCGCTGCGCTTCGTCCGGGAGGGCGCGCGGGTTGTCCTCTCTGATGTGGACACCGCCGGTGGCGCCGAGACGCTGGCCGCCCTTCCCGCCGAGGGCCGCGCCAATGCCTTGTTTCAAAGGTTGGACGTGTCCCGAGAAGAGGACTGCCAGGCGGCAGTGGACGTGGCGCTGCAGCGCTGGGGGCAGCTCGACATCGCCCTCGCCAACGCCGGCATTGGGGCCCCGGGCTTTCTGGCGGCCCTCTCGGCGCGCGACTGGGAGAGGGTGCTGGCCGTCAACCTCACCGGCGTCTTTCTCACCACCCGTTGTGCGTTTCGCGCCATGCAGGGGCGCGGCGGCAGCCTCTTGGTGATGTCCAGCGTCGCCGGTCTCGAGGGCACACCCAGCCTCGGTGCGTACGGCGCCTCCAAGGCGGGGGTGCTCCAGGTGGTGAAGACGCTGGCGCTCGAAGGGGCTCGCTTCGGCATCCGCGCCAACGCCATCTGCCCGGTGTGGACAGACACGCCGATGGTCGACGCCTTCATCAAAGTGATGGGGCTCGGTGTGGAGGCCGGGAGGGCACGGCTTCTGAAAGACATCCCGCTCGGCCGGTTGGCGACTCCCGACGACGTCGCGGCTGCTTGTCTCTACCTCGCCAGCGACGAGGCGGCCTTCATCACTGGCGTGACGCTGCCGGTCGACGGCGGACACACGGCCGGGCGGACGCCGTCTGCCTAATCCAGCGCCCCGGGGCGGGAGTCGGCATGCTATCTCCCCCTCGTCAACCATGCGCCGTCTGGCCCTCCAACTCCTGCCACTTCTGGCACTGGCCAACTGCGCCACCCCCCGGGGGCTGAGCCCGGAAGAAGCGCGCGCGTCGTTCTCGAAGCTGGTGGAGGATTTCTTCGCCGGGGAGTTTTCCTTCGACCCGGTCGAGGCGACCAACGCCGGAATTCACCAGTACGACGACCAGCTCGAGGCGTGGACAGATGCGCGCATCCAAGCCCGGGTGGCCGAGCTGGAGGCGCTGCTCAACCGAGCCACCGCCCTGTGGACGGAGCGCACCGCACTGGCCAACGACGACTTGATTGACCTGGAAGCGCTGGACGGGCGCCTCCGGGCTGAGCTGCTGGACTGGAACATCCTGCGGTTTACCGCCCGCAACCCGATGAGCTACGCGTCTCGACCGGGCAGCGCCATTGACCCGCTGCTCAAGCGGAACTTCGCTCCGAAGAAAGAGCGCCTCAAATCCATCGTTGCCCGTCTGGAGAAGGTCCCGGCAGTCTACGCCGCGGGCCGGGGCAACGTGACCGACCCGCCGAAGGAATGGACCGAGCTTGCCATCGGACAGGCCCGCGACACCGAGAGCTACCTCCGGGACACGCTGACGGCCTGGGCCCAGGACGCCGCCGGCAACGACCCCATTCTTTGGGCGGACTTTCAGCGAGCCAACATCACTGCCATCGCCGCGACGCAGGACCTCCAGTACTGGCTGACGAAGTCGGTGCTTCCCAGAAGCACCGGTAGCTGGGCGATGGGCCCACGGGCCTACGTCACCATGCTCAAGCACGCGGAGTTCATCACCACCCCCTTGGAGGAGCTGCTGGCCCAGGGCGAGGCGCAGCTGCAGAAAGACCGGTCGCTACTCGTCGAGACGGCGAACGAGCTCGATTCAAACCGCACTCCGGAGCAGATGCTGGCCAGCCTGGCAGACCAGCACCCCACCGCCCGGGAGCTCCTCCCCTATGCCCAGCAAACGTTAGAGCAGGTGCGGCAATTCGTGCTGCGCAAGGACCTGGTCAGCTTTCCCTCGGACGCCCGACCGTTGGTCGAGGAAACCCCGCTCTTCTTGCGCATCGGCACCTATGCCGCCATGGATGCGCCCGGCCCCTTTGAGACCCGGGCGCAGCAGGCTTTTTATTACATCACCCCGCCCGAGCTGAGTTGGGATTCCAAGCATTTGGACGCGCACCTGCGAGAGTTCAACAGCTCGATGCTTCCCATCGTCCACGTGCGCGAGGCCTACCCTGGGCACTTCATTCAATTCCTCTGGGCGCCCAAACTCCCGACCAAGGTTCGCAAGCTCCTGGTCACCAACTCCAATGTGGAGGGATGGGCCCACTACACCGAGGAGTTGGTCATCGAGGAAGGCTTCGCCGACGACAACCCCAAATACCGGTTGGCCCAGCTCCAAGCCGCGCTGCTGCGGGACTGCCGGTACGTGGTGAGCATCGGGCTGCACACCACCACCATGAGCGTGCCGCAGGCTGCCGCGCGCTTCGTCAAGGACTGCTTCCAAAATACGGATGTGGCCAACGCCGAGGCGCGGCGCGGCACCTACGACCCGGCTTACCTCTCCGCCACCGCCGGGAAGCTGCTGATTTTGGAGCTTCGCAAGGACTACCTGGCCCAGAAGGGCGGGACTCTCAAGCAGTTCCACGATGCTTTCCTGTCGAAAGGGCCCCTGCCCATTCCCCTTGTCCGCAAGCTCCTTTTGCAGGAGCCCTGAAGGGAGGCACCTGATGCCAGCGCCCGATTCGTCGCACTTTGCTCTGTGGTTGATTCAGGTTTTTGTCTCGCTCTTCCTCGCCATCCTCTTCCTCCAGTCGGGGATGGACAAGGTGATGGACTGGCGAGGCAACCTTGGCTACTTCGAGCCCCATTTCGCCAAGAGTCCCCTCGCCTCCGTGGTCCCGATGCTGTTGCTCGTCCTCACGGTGCTCGAAGTCTCCGCGGGGCTGGTCAACGGCGTGGGGCTGCTGGAGCTATTGGTCCTCGGCAAGGCGCAGATTGCCTTCTGGGGAACAGCGCTCGCCGCGCTGGCCATCACCGCCCTCTTCTTCGGCCAACGCATGGCCAAGGAGTACTCCGGAGCAGCCGTCCTGGTGCCCTACTTCTTGTTGACGGTGGTGGGTCTCTGGGTCACCCGGCCCCCGCGGTGAGCTCCCCCCTGACACTGACCTTGAAGCTCCTGCCCGGCCCGCTGGCCGTTTGCCGTCTCGACGCCGACGGCGACGCTCCAGCTTGGGCGGCGGGCGCCGTGACTTCCGTGACTCGCACGCCGGAGGAGCTCTCGGTGGTCTGCGCCGAGGAAGCCGTCCCGGCAGGCGTCCGGGCCGAGTCTGGCTTCCGTTGTTTGGCCGTGGTGGGCCCCCTCAGCTTCGCCACCACCGGTCTCATCGCCTCCCTGTCGGCGGTGCTGACCGACGCCGGCGTCAGCATCTTCGTCCTCTCCACCTTCGACACCGATTTGCTCCTCGTGCGTCAGGCTTTTCTCGCCCCGGCGGCGGCCGCGCTGCGGGCTGCGGGCCACTTCGTCACCGGGCTACCCTGAGATGGCCCTCGGCCTGCTCCTCTTGCAACTCGTCGTGTCCA
>JBKQJL010000140.1:0-26487 GCA_052147975.1 Myxococcaceae bacterium | reverse complement strand
CTGCCTCCGGAGCAAGTCGAAGCGCCTGCGCCATCGGCATGGCGCTCCGAACGCCGCGGGGCCGCACCTCGTAGCTGGCCGCCAACACCACGCCGCGCTTTGGGTGGCCGCCAACGACGACGGGTCGGCCACGCAGAGCCGGCGCGTCGCGCTGCTCCACCGAGGCGTAGAAGGCGTCCATGTCCAAATGGAGGATGGCGCGCGGGGCGTCCATGCTGACTCGACTCAGTGTAGCGGCTCGGCCTGCCGACCGGGCGCCGGTGGCGCTCGGCGGGCCGAGCAAGCGAGACTGGCTTCCTGGGGGTGTCAGCCAGTGGGCGCAACCGAGGAGCGAGCTGAGGCAGCCCATCGCCGCCGGACGCGGGCCCGCCTCTTCGGCGCCGCGGTGGTGCTCTTGGCCTTTGGCGGCTGCTGGGTGCTGTACAAGATGTTGGCGGAGCCGCCCGAGCTCTTGGAGCCCTACCGCCTGCGAAACCTTCTCAATGCGGCGAAGCTTTTCCGCCTCGACACCGGGCGGTTCCCGTCGACCGCGGAGGGCCTCTCGGGGTTGGCTCCCAAGTACGTCGCGCACGTGGACAACGACGGCTGGGGTCGCCCCTACCGGTACGAGAGCGACGGTGGGTCGGCGCGCATTTGGACGCTGGGGCGAGACGGCGCCCCGGGCGGCTCGGGTCCGGACGCGGACATCTCGGTGCAATTCCCTCCGATGCCCCCCGGCGAAGGGGTGCAGCCGCCCCGGGCGAAATGAAAAAAGGGGTGGCTGCGCTGGCCTCTGCCGGTGCTACGGTGCGCCGCACCTTTTTTGGGGAGAACCCTTCATGCGCCTTTACCGTTCATCCGTCGTGGCCGCGGCGCTCTTCTGCGGCACTCTTTCCGCCTGCGCGACGGCGCCCTCCACCCAGCTGGTGAGCGCCTGGCAGTTGCCAGGCTACATTCCCACCGGCTTTCGCAAAGTGCTCGTCATCGCCGTGACGCGCGACGGTGGCCGGCGGCGGACGTTCGAGGACGCCTTCTGCTACCAGCTGATGGGTCGCGGGCTCACCTGCATTGCCAGCTACACCCTCATCCCGGAGAACGGCCAGGTGCCGAACGAAAAGCTCGAAGCGGCCATCCGCTCCTCCGGTGCAGACGCCGTCTTGGCGACCCGCTTCCTTGGGACCAACACCAACGTCAGTTACACGCCGGGGTACGTCTACGCCACGGCGGCCCCCGTCTATTACGGGGGTTTCTACGGCTACTACGGCTCGGCCTGGGGGTATGACTACGTGCCTCCCATGGCCACCACCTCTACCGTGGTGTCGGTGGAGACCGACGTCTTCGACGCGGCCAAGTTGGAGATGGTGTGGTCCGGCACCACGCAAACCACCAACCCCACCAGCCTTGCGCAGGAGATGCAGGGGTGGGCCAAAATCGTCATCGACGCCATGGCCCAACGCGGCGTGCTGGCGGTGCAGCCCTGAGACGCTCGCCAGGCTGGGCCGAGTCCTAGGGCGCCGCTGGGCCAGCCTCTGGCGGCGGGCGCATGTCGGCCGCCGCCAGCGCTCGGGCGAGCTCCTCGGGCAATGGGCTGTCGACGTGCAGCGTCGCCGCCGTCGCCGGGTGCACCAGCTCGACCGAGCGCGCGTGAAGGAAGAAGCGTTGGAGCCCCGGCAAGGGCCGGCCGCCATAGAGACTGTCGCCCACCACCGGCGCGCCGATGGCGGCCAAGTGGGCGCGGACTTGGTGCAGCACCCCGGTAAGGATTCGGACCTCCACCAACGCCAGCCCGCCCGAGCGCTCGAGGACGCGGAATTCGCTGAGGGCTGCCCTCCCCGCCTCGCCGCCGTCGAGGGCGGCTTCGACCCGGGTGTCTCCCTTGTGGCGCAAGGGCAAGTCAATGGCACCACGGTCGCCAATGGGGCCAGAGACGAGGGCCCAGTAGCGCTTGTCCACCGCGCGCTCGCCGAAGAGCGCCCGCACCGCCTGCCAAGTGGAGTGGTTGCGCGCCGCGAGCAAGACGCCCGAGGTGTCGATGTCCAGCCGGTGGACCAGCCCGCCCTCGCGGACTTCGTCCCCGGCGCCGGCCACCTCCGGAAACCGCCCGGCCAGCGCATTGGCGACGGTGCCCGTTTCCCCGGGCTTCAACGGGTGGGACGGCATCCCGGCCGGCTTGTCCACTGCCAGGAGCCAGCGGTCCTCGTACAGAAGGCGTAGGGCGAGGTTCGGCTCCGGAACCAGCGCGGGGGCCTCCTCGAGCAGCTCCACCTCCAGTCGGGCGCCACCGGTCGCGCGGTCGCCTTTGCTGGGCCGGCGGCCGTCGACGCGAACCGCACCCGCCTCGAAGAGAGACTTCACCCGTGCCCGGGACAGGCCGAGCATCTCGCCCACCACGACGTCGAGTCGCCGTCCTGCCGCTTCCTTGGGCAGGTGCACCGTCCGCGTCATTCGGACAGCGCCTCGTGCACTTCCTCGGCAGTCTGAAAGCGCTCGTCGGGCTCCTTGCGGATGAGGCGTTGGGCGATGCGTGCCAGCAGAGGGTCGCTTCCCGGGTTGAGGGCCGTCACCGTCGGCGCCTCGGTCTCCAGGACTTTCTGCCACAGCTCGGGGGGACTCCTGGCGTCGAAGGGCGGTCGACCGGTGAGCAACTCATAGAGGATGACTCCCAGACTGTAGAGGTCTGCGCGTGGGTCCACCGACTCCCCGAGAATCTGCTCCGGAGACATGTAGCGAAAGGTGCCCACCAGCCGGCCACCGGCAGTCACTGCTCCGTCCTCGGCGAGAAATTTCGCCAGGCCGAAGTCCATCAGCCGGACCACCTTCTCCCCATCCACCATCACATTGCTGGGCTTGAGGTCTCGGTGAATGAGGCCGTGCCCGTGGATGTAACTGAGGGCGTCGCACAGCTGCAGCATGGCGTCGCGAAGGCGGGCGGTGCGCTCCGGGTGGTTGAGAAACGCCGTGTCCACGGGGGGGGCCGCCGCCAGGGTGGGGAGCGCTCCGGTGGGCTCGAGCGCGTAGGGCAAGGAAACGTCGCGCGACTCGTTGGTGTCCGGCTCGTCGACGGCGTCGGCCAAGGCGCGCAGGCTGTCGGGCCCGGTCCCGAAGGCCGCATCGTCACTGGGCGGCTCCTCGCCCAGCTGCGAGAGAGTGAAGGTGCGCGGCCCGCTCCATTCGCCGGTGTCACTGTCCTGCCAGGGGACGTCGGGAGGCGGGGCCACAACGCGCGGGGCGCGCTGCGGGCCGGGCGCGTCGAGGTCCAGGTAGTTGCGAAGGGTGAGGCCATCCACCAGCTCCATGGCGAGGTAGGGGTAGCCATGGTGCACGCCGGTGTCGAAAACCTTCACCACGTTGGGGTGCGAGAGCTCGGAGAGGGTCTCGAATTCACGGGCCAGCCGGCGGGCTGCACGCGGGTCGAGGGCTGGCCCGGTGGAGAGCAGCTTCAGGGCGACGGGCTCGCCGGTGCGGCGGTCGAGCGCCCGGTAGACGGTCCCTGCGCCGCCACTGCCGAGCGTCTCCAAGACTCGGTATGGGCCGATGACTTTGGGCGGCATGCAGAAGGGAGGAAAGGCCTCAGCCTAGGGAGTCGCTGGCAGGGGGGTCAAACCGGTGGGCCCGGCGGCGGGAGCGGAAGTGCTTGCCTCGCTGGGGCCGAACATGCCGAGGATTGCCACCATGGACCCTCCCGCCACGGACGTGGCAGTTCCCCGGACGTTGTGTATTGACATTGGAGGGACCGGCCTCAAGGCGCTGATTGTCGACCCGGGGGGCAAGCCCCTCACCGAACGGGTGCGGGTGCAGACGCCCCGGCCTGCCACACCGGCCGCCGTCCTGCGTGCGCTGAAACAGCTGGTGCTTCCGCTTGGGGCATTCGAGCGAGTTTCCGTCGGTTTCCCGGGCGTGTGCATCGACGGTTTCACGCACACCGCCCACAACCTGCACCCCAAGTGGGTGGATTACCCGCTGGCGCGCACCCTCACCCGGTTGCTCCGGCGCCCGACCCGGGTCATCAACGACGCCGGCGTCCAGGGGTACGGCGTCGTCCGCGGGAAGGGTGTGGAGATGGCGTTGACCTTCGGCACCGGAATGGGGTGCGCGCTCTTTGTCGACGGACGCTACGTGCCGAACATTGAGCTGGCCCATCACCCTTTCAAAGGAAACAAGACGTACGAGGACTACATCGGCAAGGGCGCCCTGGAACGGGTGGGAAAGAAGAAGTGGAACCGCCGCGTCAGCAAGGTGGTGGCGCAAGTGGAGCCCATCTTCAACCCGCGCTTCCTATACCTCGGGGGAGGCAACGCCAAGCACATCACCGTGGCGCTTCCCCCGCACGTGAAGATTGTCTCCAACCAGGCGGGCCTTCTGGGCGGCATCGCTCTGTGGGAGGACATCGCCCGCTGAGCGGCTGCTCAATAGGGGGGCCGCTTCACCACCGCACCGTCCTTCATGACGAAGAGAACGCGCTCGGTGACGCGGATGTCGCTCAAGGGGTTGCCTGGCACCGCCACCACATCAGCAACCTTGCCCACCTCCAGCGTCCCCAGCTTGCTGGAGACCCCCAACAGCGCGGCATCGACGCTGGTGGCCGCTCGCAGCGCCGCCGCCGGCGTCATCCCGAGACCGACCATCAGGGCAAATTCACGCGCGTTGAGGCCGTGCGGGCTCACCGCGGAGTCCGTGCCGAATGCGATGCGGACGCCAGCCTTGAGCGCGTCGCGGAACATCTGCGAGCGCGCCTGGAGGGCGGCCCGCGCCTTCTCCGCGATGGCCGGTGGAAACTTGTCGATTTTGCCGCCGGTCCACTCCCCGGCCAGCAGCGTCGGAACGAGGTAAACGCCCTTGGCCTTCATTTGCGCCAGGGTGTCGGGCTTGAGAAAGCTGCCGTGCTCGAGAGAGTCGACGCCGGCGGCGATGGCCGTTTTCCCGGCTGCGTCGCCGTGGCAATGGGCCGCCACCTTTTTGCCCAGGCGGTGAGCCTCGTCGACCACCGCGGTCATTTCCTCGAGGGTGAGTTGCGGCGCGTCGACGGAGTCGGCGAGCGAGAGCACGCCGCCGGAGGCCATCACCTTGATGATGTCGGCCCCCCCCTTCGCCTGGTAGCGCACCGCGGCGCGGCAGGCATCGGCCCCGTTGCAGATGCCCTCCGGAATACCCGGCGGGATGACGCGGTCGGTGGGGTAAGGGTCGGCATCGGCGTGGCCGCCCGTCGCGCCGATGGCGTGCACTGCCACCAACATCCGTGGACCGACGAGCAGCCCCCGGGCAATGCCGTTGCGAAGGCTCACATCGATGAAGTCGGACGAGCCCAAGTCGCGCACGGTGGTGAAGCCGGCCTCCACCGTGCGTCGGGCATAGGTGGCAGCAAAATAGGCCTGCTCCGCGGGATGACGCTGCAGCGCTTCCACCTGGTCGCGGTACCAGTTGTCGGAGCTCTCGAAGGACAGGTGGGTGTGGGCGTCCATCAAGCCCGGAAGGAGGGTGACATCGCCGAGCTCAATCACCTCAGCCCCCTGCGGAACCGCCACCGACTTGCCCACCGCCCGGATGATGCCGTTCTCCACCAGGATGGCCACCCCTCCTTGCACCAACACGTCCGAGGTGCCGTCGAAGAGGCGCGCCGCCCGCAGCACCACCGGGCGGGGAGGTTCGGCTCGGGCGGTGGCAGCGAGGAGTAGGACGAGCAATGCGGAACGACGCAAACGGCGTGGCAATTCGGCCTCCCAGGTGGACAAGGGCGCTGCACCTTAACCGAAGCCCTGTGGCTCGCTGGCCGCAAATCTCAGCGCGCGCCTCATTTCCCGGCGCTGGCGCACCGCTTGCTTTTCCAGACGCCCAAGCGTGGTCACCACAAACCGGCTCTCCGTGTCGCCAAGCGTGGACGGGCGCTGCGGGCGCCCCTATCGTGCGCCGCTGACATGTCCACCATTCCGTCGCTCGCTGCCCTGGAGGCCCAGGTGAAGGAGCGGCCCTTGCCACGGCACGTGGGCATCATCATGGACGGCAACGGGCGTTGGGCGGAGGAGCGCGGGCTGCCCCGCCTCGAGGGCCACCGGGAAGGCAGCAACAGCGTTCGCGAGGTGACACGCGCTGCGCGCCGCATCGGTGTCGAGGCGTTGACGCTCTATGCCTTCTCCTCGCAGAACTGGTCGCGGCCGATGGAGGAGGTGGCGGGGCTGATGGACTTGCTCCGCGAGTACCTGGAAAAGGAGCGCAGGGAGATTCTGGACAACGGCATCCGCCTCAACGCGGTGGGCGAGCTCGACCGGCTGCCACGCATGGTACGCAACCCGCTCGAGGCGCTGCGCAGTGAGTCCAGCGCGAACCGGTCGATGGTGCTCACGCTGGCGCTGTCCTACGGGGGGCAGGAGGAGATTGTTGCCGCCGCCAGTCGCCTGGTGGCCGGGGCCCGCTCCGGCAGCCTCCCGGACCGGCCACTCACGGCAGAGCTGTTCGCCGCCCAGCTGTGGACCGCCCCATTGCCGGCGGTGGACCTCGTCGTGCGCACCAGCGGGGAGCACCGCGTCAGTAACTTCTTGCTCTGGCAGTCGGCCTATGCCGAATTCATCTTCACCGACACGCTGTGGCCAGAGTTCCGAGCGCATCACTTCCTGGCCTGCCTCGCGGAATACCAACACCGAGAGCGGCGCTTCGGGCTGACGTCGGCACAACTGCCCAAGTGAACGGCTCCGAGCGCAACCTGGTGGTCCGGGTGGTGACGGCGCTGACGCTGCTGCCAGCCGTGCTGGTGCTGCTGCTGTACGGCGGCTGGGCAGCTGGCATCCTGGTGGCGGTGGCTGCCGGGGCCTGCGCGTTGGAGTACGCCCAGCTGACCGCTGGCGGCCTCGGGCCCTCGCAGCTGGTGAGCGTTCTCGGCGCCGCCAGCCTTCCGCTGTTGGCAACCGCCTCGCCGCGGGCCTTCGCCGGGCCGGCCTTTTGGGTGGTGGCCGGCGTCTTTTACGTGGCGTGGATTGACCATCTCTTCCGCGGTCCGCTGCAAGAGGCACCGACGCGGAGCGCCCAGGCCGTCACCGGCTGCTTGTACGGCGGGCTGGGCCTCGCTCCAGTGGCGGCCCTGCGGGCCAGTCCGGATGGCCTGGCGTGGGTCATCGCCGCGCTGGTCATCACTTGGGCCAATGACACCTGTGCCTACTTCATCGGCCGGGCCTTCGGCCGGCACAAGCTGTACTTCGCGGTGAGCCCCAACAAGACGTGGGAAGGCTTCGCTGGCGGATTTCTTGGTTCCATTGGCGGGCTTTTCGTTGCCCGGCTCTTCTTCCCGGTGCTGACTCCCCTGGACTGCGTGGTCCTGGGAGTGGCCGGAGGGCTCTTCGGCCCTTTGGGCGATTTGTGCGAGTCGATGCTGAAGCGGGCCTATGGCGCGAAGGACTCAGGGTTCCTCATCCCCGGGCACGGAGGCATCCTGGACCGCGTTGACGCACTGCTCTTCAACGCGCCGGTGGTGTACGTGTACGTGACGGTGCTCCGCAGCGGAATGGCCTAAGCCGACCGTTGTTCGGCGGCCGTGCCGCGGTTACTGTGGCCGGACATGGTGCTGCAGAATCCCATCTACTTCATCGTCTTGCTCAGCGTGCTCATCTTCGTGCACGAGCTCGGGCACTTTCTCGCCGCCAAGGCACTCAACGTCAAAGTGACGCGGTTCTCCATCGGGTTTGGCCCGCGCATTTTCGCCGTCACCCGGGGAGAGACCGAATACCAGCTGGCGTGGATTCCGCTCGGTGGCTACGTGAAGATGGCCGGGGACATAGGCGAGGAGGGAGCTGCCGAGGACGAGGCCCGAGGCTTCCTGGCCCAGGCTCCCTGGAAGCGAGCGCTCATCGTCGGAGCGGGCCCCACGGCCAGTCTCGGCTTCCCGTTGCTGTTGTACTTCATCCTCTTCCTCGGCTTTCCGCAGGCCATCGACGTCACCACCCATTACCCTTTGCGCACCTCTTCGCGGGCCATGTTGCTCGAGCCGGGCATGCCGGCGGTCGAAGCCGGCCTTCGGGTGGGGGACCTCATCACCTCGGTCAATGGGGCGCCGGTCCGGACGTTCGACGAGTTGCGGCGCGCCATGGAGAACAAGGGGGGCAAACCCGTCACCCTGGGGGTCGACCGGGACGGCCATGCACTGCAGCTGAAGCTGGTGGCGGCCCGCAGCGAGGAGGGCCCGGCCGAGACGTCGCGAGGCCTGCTCGGCGTCTCGCCGGCGCCTCGCATGCCCCTGGTGGGCGTCCCCGCAGGAAGCGCGGCCGAGCGCGCCGGGCTGCGGACGTATGACCGAATTGTGTCGGTCGATGGCCAGCCGGCCGAGGACATGGTTTCGCTGGAGCGCCAGCTGGATGCGGACCGACAGGACGTCATCCACATCGAGGCGCTGCGGCGCGTCCCGGCGGGCCTTCCTGGCGTGGACGCCTTCGTCCCCGAGCGCATCCACGCCGACGTGGCGCGCCTGCCGGGCCAGGGCCTGGCGGTGCTCGGCGTCGAGCTGCCCGACCTTTATGTTGGCCGGGTCCTCCCAGGAAGTGCCGCCGAGGCGGCGGGCCTTGCCGCCGGGGACCGGCTGGTCAGTGTCGATGGCCAGAAGGTGCTTTCCTTTTCGCGGCTCCAGGCGAAGCTCGAGTCCCTGCGCGACGCGCCCTTTCGGCTGGGCTGGTTGCACCAGGGCGAGGAGCGCTTTGCGCAGGTTCAGCAGAGGCCCCTGGACGCGAAGGATGCTGCCGGTGCCAAGGGGTTTGACCTTGGCATTCGACTGCCATTCGACACGTCCAGCGACGAGCGCGTGGTGTTTGACGTGGCCCGCTTCGGTCCGGGGGCGGCGTTGGTGGCGGCGGCGCGCAAGCTCGCCGACACCATCGCCACCGTGGGCGGAAACCTGGCGATGCTCATCACCGGCCGAGTGCCCTTCTCCATGCTCGGCGGCCCAATCATGCTCTACGGCATTGCTTCGCAGAGCGCCCAGCTGGGTCTTGGCGTCTTCCTCTCCACCATGGCGCTCATCTCCGTCAACTTGGGGCTCCTCAACCTGCTCCCCATCCCGGTGCTGGACGGTTTCGGGCTCCTGTCCGCCTTCTGGGAGTGGGTGCGGCGGCGGCCCATCCCCATGCGCGCCCGGGAGATTGCCAACATCTTCGGGCTGGCGGTGTTGGTGCTGCTGATGCTGGCCGTCTTCAAGAACGACATCGCCCGGCTGTTGATGTAGCCCCGCGGGCGCGCCCTTGCGACGGCAGGCGGCCGCCGTCTTGCTTCTCCTTCTGGGCTGTGCCCACGCCGGGCACCCTGGGCCGAGCACCCTGGAGGAGGGGGACGCCTCGTACTATGGGCCTGGCTTCTACGGCCACCGCACCGCCAGCGGTGAGGTACTTCGCCCGGGCGCGCTGACGGCCGCCCATCGGACGTTGCCCTTCGGCACCTGCGTGCGCGTCACCGTGGTGGACAGCGGCCGAAGTGTGGAAGTCCGCATCAACGACCGCGGCCCCTTCGTCCCAGGCCGAATTCTGGACGTCTCCGAGGCCGCGGCCCGCCTGCTGCAGATGGTGGGCCGAGGCGTGGTGCGCGTCCGGCTGAGCCAGTGCGGAGCCGCGGCGGCGGCCCAGCCCATGGAAAGGCTTGCCTCGCTGGCACCGCTGGGCGCATGGGTGGGGCCAGCCTGATGCTCCTCGCTCTGGACACCTCGACCTTGACGCTTTCTCTGGCGCTGGTGGGGCCCGGCCCGCGGCTGCTGGCCGAGGAGTCGCACCCTCCGCCGCGCAAGCAGAGCGAGATGCTGCCAGCGGCGCTCAGCGAGTTGCTGGCTCGCCACGGGTTGGGACTGTCCGACGTGACGGGCTATGCGGTGGGCCTTGGCCCGGGCTCCTTCACCGGTCTGCGAATTGGCCTGGCCACAGTCAAGGCCCTGGCCTACGCCCACCGGCGCCCGGTGGGCGGGACGTCCTCCCTCATGGCGCTGGCCCTGCAGGGCCCAGAGCAGACGCCCCTGGTGGCGGCCATGGTGGCACGCAAGGGCGAGCTCTACGTCGGCCATTACCGGCGTGACGGCGACGCCCTCGTCCAGTCCGGGCCGGAGGAGGCCTGGACGCCGTCGCAGCTCGGCGCGCACCTGCGAGCCCACCCCGAAGCGCGCGTGCTGGGGCCAGCCGCCCAGGACGTCCGCGACTCGCTGTTGGCAGCGGGCGCCGGCCCCGAACAGCTGTTGCCGGCGCCAGCCTTCCCGTCGGCCTGGGCAGTGGCTCGGCTGGCGCGCGTTCCGCCCACCTTCGTCCCCGAGGCACTGTTTGCGTTGGAGCCGCACTACCTGCGCGCCAGCGAGGCAGAACGCAACCCGAAGTTTCCGCCCTTGCCCGGGCCCCTGCCTGCCGCCCGCATCCGCGGCGAAGAGGAGTGAGCATGGAGAAAAAGTGGCGTGTCGCCGTGGTGGGAGCCACCGGGTTGGTGGGACGGGAGGTGCTGGCTGCCCTGGCCGAGGCAGAGCACCCCGAGACAGCGGTGACGGCGCTGGCCAGTGAGCGCTCGGTGGGCGTCGAGGTGCCCTACGGGCACTCCTCCCTGGAAGTCGAAGCAGCCGCCGCCGAGGCCTTCCGGGGGCAGGCGCTGGTGGTGCTCGCCGTGCCGGCGGAGGTGGCCCGCGCCCTGGCCCCAGAGGCGCAGAAGGCGGGGGCCTGGGTGGTGGACACCAGCCGCGCCTTCCTCTCGGACCTCTCGGTCCCTTTGGCCGGACCCGCCTTTCGCGGGGACGGCCTCGTCCGGCCTGCCGCCGGCCGCACGGTCCGGGTGCCTGGCCCGGTGGCCCTCGGCCTGTTGCGTACCGTCGAGCCGCTGCGACAAGCCTACGGAGTGACGGAAGCCCACGTCACTGCGCTGCTCGGTGCCTCCTCGGCCGGAGCCCGCGGGCTGACCGAGCTCGAACAAACCACGGCCCAGCTGCTCAGCGGCCGCGAGCTCGAGCCCACCCACTTTCCGCACCGGCTGGCCTTCAACCTGGTGCCGCAGGTGGGGCCCTTTAGCGAGGCGAGCGGTGGGACGCTGGAGGAGTTGAGCTGGCGGGCCGAGGTGACGTTGCTGTGGGGCCCCGGGGCACCCAACGTGGACGGCACGGCGGTCCTGGTCCCCGTCTTCCACGGCTGCCTCTTGGCGCTGCAGGTGCGGCTCGGGAAGCCAGCCAGTCCGGCCGAGGTGCGCGAGCGGCTGCGCGAGGGCGTTGGCCTGAAGCTGCTGGATGCGAGCGCAGAGCGCGTCTACCCCATGCCCATGCTGGTGTCCTCCGACGGGTCCGTCCTCGTCGGCAGAGTGCGCGCCTCCGCAGCGCGCGCGGACGTGCTGGAGCTGGTGGCGGCGCTGGACGGGCCCGCCCTGGTCGGCCGTGCGGCCCTGGAGGCCGGCGAGCAGCTGTTGGTACGCTCGTTGGCCCACTGAGGACGAGGGCGGCAACGCGGGCCTCTCTGGCCCGTTGCTGCACGCCTCCCCGGCGCCCGGGGAGGCAGGGCGCGTCCTGGGCGCGGGCCCTTGCTCGGTTGACATTTTGACAGGCCGAAGCCGCGCAGCCGTGCCCGGCTGGCGCACGGCGGGCCGCCCGTGCGGCTGTGGAGGGCAGGGGACAGCTGGCCTCGGCCTTGCTATTGCGGCCACCGTCCCTATGCGCCCACTCCTTGCTGCGCTGCTGCTTCTACCGGCTGTTGCGTCTGCCCAAACCCTGACGCTCACCGTCAACGGCGCCACCACCTCCGTCAGCGGCAATGGCTCCACCACCACCAGCACGCTGGCCTTCAACTCCAGTGGCTGCGGCTACACGGTGGGTGGCAGCTGGACAGGCACGGGCCTCACCGGTGCCTGCACCTCGCTTCAAATCTGGGTGACTGCCTTCAGCTGCGGCACCACCCCCAGCACCACCAACTACCCCGCGGACGTGGTGGAGTACACGGCGCAGGCCGGGCAGCTGGCCGGCGGGCTCAGCAACGACACCTTCAGCTTCCCCTTCAACTCGCTGCCGGGCTTCACCGCAGCCGCCGCTGACGCGGGCGTCGGTGGTGCCTGCGGCTCGGTCACCGCCTTCACCAACCTTTTGTGTGCGGCGGTGACCATCGCCGCCACCGGTGGCATGTGCAACGGAGCCACGGCCCAGGCCGCGGCGGTCAACCTCATCTACGACAACGTCCCGCCGGACCCTCCGGTGATAAATGTCACGCCGCTCGACAGCAAGCTGGGCGTGACGCTGACGCCAACCGGGACCGACCTCACCGGCGTCGCCAGTTACCAGGTGCAATACGCCGTGGAATTCCCGGACGGAGACGCAGGGACACCGGTCACGGTTCCAGGCACCATCTCCCCGACCAACGCCAAAGTCACCATCAACAACCTGGTGAACGGCGTCAACTACATCATCGAGGGCTTTACCGTCGACGGTGCCGGCAACATCAGCGCCGCCTCGCAGCCGGTGGTGGGCACGCCGGTGGTGACCTACGGCTTTTACGCGAACTACCTCGATGACGGCGGCCAGCCAGGTGGTTGTGGCGACGCAGCCGGTGGTGCGCCCTCGGCGCTCGCCTTCGCGACCGTGCTGCTGCTTGGGGTGGCGCGGAGGCGGGGGTGAGGCAGGCCCTCCTGGCGTCCGTCGTCCTGTGTGCTTTCCCCGCCTTCGCCGATGGCGAGGCACCCTCGCTGCCCAACAGCACCATTTTGGAGCTGAAGCTGGGCTTCTACCAGCCGCGGGTCGGCGACTCGCCCGGTGCAACCTCCGACGCCTACGTCCAGACGTTCGGCAACTCACCCATGCTGCTCGGGCAGGTGGAGGTCGACCATTCCTTCTGGCACAAGTACGGCTACCTCGGCATCGGCTTCTCGGTGGGTTATGGCGAGAAGTATGCGAAGGCGCTGCTGGCCGACGGCAGCCCGTCGGGCGAGTCGACGGGGCTCATCGTCCTGCCCATCCGGCTGATGGCGGTCTACCGCTACGACGTCCTGGCGCACCTCTACCACATCCCCCTCGTCCCCTACGCGGAGCTCGGTGGCGTGTGCTACCCGTGGTGGACGAACAAGGGCGGCTCGGTGGAAGTCGTCAACGGTAACAAGGGCTCGGGCTTCCGGTTTGGCTGGGGCTTCACGCTGGGGCTGGCCCTGGAGCTGGACTTCCTCAACCCGACCTACGCGCGTGAGGCGCGCGAGGACTCGGGCATCTACCACTTCTACCTGTTTGGCGAATTCAACGACGACTTCGCCGACAACTTCGGTGCCAAGGGCATCAACCTGGGCGCGGCCTACTTTACTTTTGGCATTGCCTTCGAGTTTTAGTCGCCCTCGTGCCGTGCTCCATCCTCTACTTCGCCGCCGCTCGCGACCGCGCCGGCCTGGCCCAGGAGCAGCTCGCGGTGCTGCCGCCGCCGGGGACGGTGCGCGCGGTGCTGGAGCTGGTCGGCCAACGCCACCCCGAGCTGCGGCCGCTGTTTCCCCACCTCCGGGTGGCGGTCAACCAATGCTTCGCCCAGCTGGACGAGGTGGTGCCCGAGGGAGCCGAAGTGGCCCTCATTCCCCCCGTTGCCGGGGGCGCAGGGCTCTTTCGGGTGGTGGAACGTCCTCCCAACTTGGCGGAGGTGGTGCAAGCCGTGGAGGGCGCGGCCCGTGGGGGGCTGGTCACCTTCACCGGGGTGGTGCGCGAGGAGAGCCGCGGGCACACCGTGGTGCGCCTCACCTACGAAGCCTACCAAACCATGGCCGAGCGGGTGCTGGCCGAGGTGGGCCAAGAGGCCGAAAAGCGCTGGCCCGGAGTCCGGCTGGCCATTGTCCACCGGGTGGGCGTCCTCGTCCCTGGGGACGTGGCGGTGTGCATTGCTGCGGCTGCGCCCCACCGCAGCGAAGCCTTCGAAGCCTGCCGCTTCGCCATTGAAGCGCTGAAGCGGGACGCCCCCATTTGGAAGCGCGAGACGTACCTCGACGGCGAAAGCTGGGTGGGGCTGGGGCCGTGAGGCCCTGCCTTCAGCCGACGCCGCGCGAGGCGGCCAGGGCCTGACGGAGCTCGGCCGCCGCCACCCAGCCCACGGCCAGGACGGCCAACAGCAAGCTGAGCAGCTGCAGCGCCGTCTGCACCCGCGCATCGAGTGGCCGTCCCCGCAGCCGCTCCCAGGCAGTCAAGAGGAGCCGGCCACCGTCCAGCGCGGGCAAGGGCAGTAGGTACACCAGGCCGAGGGCGAGGCTGGCGGCGGCCAGTGCGCGGGTGAGGCCGTCGAAGCTTTCCAGCGCCGCCAATCGCCGCAGCAGCTGCGCCGCGGCGCCAGGCTGCCCGGCGCCGGACGGACCTCGGAAGAGCTGCACCGCCCAGGCCAGCGTTTGGCGCAGCAGCTCGGCGCTGTGGTGCAGGGCGGCCAAGAAGGCAGCCGGCAAACGCTGCCGGGAGAAAGCGTACTGCTGGCTCACGCCAATGCGCCCCCGGCCGGCGCTGTCTTTGTTGGGCTGGAGGGAAACGGAAATGCGGCTGGTCCCGCGCTGAATCCCCAGCGTCACCGTCTCTCCGGAACGGGCGGCCAGTGCCCGGGTGAGCGCGCCCCAGCGCTGCACCGGGACTCCGTCCAGCGTCTCGATGACGTCGCCCGGCCGCAACGCCACCCGGGCGGCCTCGGAGCCAGGTTCCACGCTGCCCACCGCCATTGGCACCGGGAGGTACGTCCCCACCGTGTGCAAGCCGGTGAGCAAGAGGATGCCGAGGAGCAAGCTGGCCGCCGGTCCGGCCAGAAAAACCGCCGCCCGGCGTGCCGGGCTGAGCTCGGAAAAAGTCACTTCCTGCGCGTTCAGGCTGGGCTGGTAAGGGTTTTCGCCCTCCAAGCGGAGCCAGGCGCCAAAGGGAATGGCGCCCAGTACCCAGCGCTGCCCGAGGGTGCGAAAGGAATGCAGCGGAGGCCCAAAGCCAACGCTGAAGACGACGGCGCGAGCTCCCACGGCCCGCGCCGCCAAGAGGTGGGCCAGCTCGTGCACCAGGACAAGCACGCCGAGCGCGATGAGGGCAAGCAGAGTCGGCATGCGGCCTAGGGAGGCGAAGACTAGGAGGCCCCTCCCACGCGGGGAAAGGGCGTCGCCTGCCCTGGGGGGCCGGGAGCCCCCAAGCCGAGCCTTTTCGTCATCGGGCTTGGGGGTGTGCCCGGCTCGATTCCAGGAGGAGTCTCTGTTCGGCGCTGCCGATGCCTTGGCGAGCGGCCGCAACGGCGTCGACGTTGACCGAGATGGAGCTGATGCCGAAGCGCACCAAATGCTCGGCGAACTCGGGGCGGTTGGAGGGCGCCTGCCCGCATAGCGAGGACGACACGCCCGAGCGACGGCAGGCGCGGATGATGCGCTCGATAGCGTCCAGCACGGCGCCATCGGCCTCATCAAACAGCTCCGCGCATGACTGCGAGTCGCGGTCCACGCCGAGTGTCAGCTGCGTCAAGTCATTCGAGCCGATGGACACCCCGTCGATTCCGAGCTTCACGTATTCGGGAATCCAGAAGGCGGCCGACGGCACCTCTGCCATCACCCAGGTGTGCAACCCGCGCTGCCGTCCCAGCGGGCTCTTGTGGATGAGCTCCAGGCAGGCCTCGAGTTCCCACTTGGTGCGGACGAAGGGAATCATCACGTGAAGGTTGGGCGTCTGTTCCCTCACCAAGGCGAGCACCTCGAGCTCCAGCTCGAAGAGCTCCGGGTCCTTCACGTACCGGAAGCAGCCGCGGTACCCAATCATCGGATTCTCTTCCTGCGCCTCGTAGGCTGCGCCTCCTTGCAGCCCACGGAACTCGTTGGTGCGAAAGTCGTACGTCCGGTAGATGACGGGCCGGGGAGCAAAGGGCTGCGTCACGCGAAGCAGCGCCGCCTGCATGGAGGCGATGAACTCTTTGCGCCCTCCCTTGGCCAACAGGGCCTTGGGGTGGGTGCCCTTCAAGGCGTCGGTCATCATGAACTCCGCTCGGAGGAGTCCGACCCCGTCCACCGGCATCGCCGCGGCCGCCTGCGCCTGGTCCGCCATGGCGAGATTCACGTAAACCTTGGTGCCGAGTGGAGGGGGGACGGCCGGAGCCACGGCTTGGCCGGCGGTTGGCGCGGTCGGGACACTCGGCGCGGAGGCAATGCCCTCGAAGACTTGTCCCTTGCGGCCGTCCACCGTCACTGGCTCACCCGGGCGGAGCAAGGTGGTTGCCGCGCGCGTCCCCACCACGCATGGAATCCTCAGCTCGCGGCTGACGATGGCGGCGTGGCAAGTCATCCCGCCGTTGTCGGTGACGATGGCGGACGCATGACGCATGGTCGGCACCCAGTCCGGTGACGTCATCGCCGCCACCAGCACCTCTCCCTCCTGCAGCTGGGCGCCCTCGCTGGCGCTGGCCAAGATGCGGACCCGGCCGCTCCCGCGGCCGGGCGCCGCCCCGAGCCCGCTCAGCAGCACCTCGCCCAGCCGGTGGGCCTCGAGTGTGGTGATGGGGCGCGTCTGCACCAGGAACCACTTGCCGCCCTCCTCCGCCCACTCGATGTCCTGGGGGGAGCCATAATGGGCCTCCACCGTCAGCGCGAGCTTCGCCAGCTCGAGCACCTCGGCGTCGGCCAGGACGCGCCGGGAGGCCTCCGCCTCGCCCAAGGGAATGCGGTGCTCCTTGCCCTCCGGGCCGCGAATCAGCTTCAGCGCTTTGCGCCCGACCCGGACTGCCAACAGGCTCGGCCCCGGTTTGGCTACCCGGTAGGTGTCAGGCTCCACCTCTCCGCCGACCACCACCTCGCCGAGCCCGAAGGCAGCCTCTATCACCAGCTGGTCCCGCTGCCCGCTCGAGGGGTCGGCGGTGAAGATGACGCCGGACCGCGCGGAGTTCACCATCTTCTGGACGACGACGGCGATGGCGGGCTCCTCGAGAAGGCCTTGCGTCTTGCGGTAGGCCACCACCCGCGAGGTGTAGACCGACGCCCAACAGCGGCGCAGCGCATCGAGCAGTTGTTCGGTGCCTTGCACGTTGGTGAACGTCTGGTGCATGCCGGCAAAGGAGGCGCCCGCGGCGTCCTCCGAGGTGGCCGAGGACCTCACCGCGACCAGCACGTCCTTGCCCAGCTTTTGGTAGGCGGCGATGAGCTCGGCCTGAAAGTCCGCCGGGAGTGCGACCTGACGGACCAACGCTTGAAGCTCCCCGGTGGTTTGGGCCAACTGCTTCGCGTCATCCGGGTTGGCCTGCTCCATCAGCTGTCCGAGCCGGGCGCGTGCCCCCCCTGCCTGCATGGCCTGGGTGAAAGTGGCGGCCGTAACGACGAAGCCCGGAGGCACCGGCAGTCTGGCGCGCGTCATTTCGCCGAGGTTGGCCCCCTTCCCCCCGGCCAGCAGCACGTCGCCCTGGGTGAGCTTGTCGAACCAGAGAATGGACTCGGACATAAAATGCCTCCCTCAGGCGGCCGCCTTGGCCGGGGCGAGAGGCACCGTGCCTCGGCGCAAGAAGCGCCGGCTGGCCCACTCACTCCCGCCAGGCTGCACTGGCCAATCCACCGGGCAAGCAGGGCCGTCGAAACGCGCGCAGTCTCTGCCCGGCGTCTCGACGGAGCGGGCTGCAAGCCGAAGGCCAATCCCGCTGGGGCAATGACAGGGCCCGGGGCGGCCAGCCACCCGAGCGACAACCTTGCGAGACGGCTCTGCCCGGCGCAGAGATTGCGTCGTGAGCGCAGAAGGGCGCGCAGGCCCTCATCGCGCGCCCGCTGGCACGCAAAGTGATGGCCCTTGGGGCACCAGAAGGAAGGGTACGGCCATGAGACTTTACGAGGTGATGAGCACCCGGGTGAAGACGGCGGAGGGCACCGAAGACGCGGAGGCGGCGCTCTTCCGGATGAAGCAGGACGGAATCCATCACCTGGTCGCCATGCGCGGCGCTGAGGTGGAGGGCGTTCTGTCCTCGGAAGACTTGGGAGGGCCTCACGGGGAAGCCGTTCGCCGCGGAAAAACGGTGGCCGACCTCATGATTCGAAGCCCACTGGTGGCCGACTCGCGCACCAGCATCCGCACTGCCGCCAACCTGCTGCGCGGCCGGAGCATCGGCTGCCTCCCGGTGGTCGACGACGGCCAACTCTCCGGCATCGTCACCGTCAGCGACATCTGCGCCTGGGTGGGGCGAGGCGTGACACGCACCCAGCGGGTCTCGACGACGCGTGCCGGCCGCCGCTACGCTAGCAAGTCCGCCTCCACCAAGCTGCGGACACTCTGAGGCATGCGCGCTTGGGACCACCTGGCTCCCTGGCCGCGCCCCGAGCGCCTGGAGCGCGTTCGGGCGAAAGCGGTGGCGTCCGCTGCGGCGCGTGGGCCTCGTCCGCAGCGCGTGCACCATTGCCGCGCCCAGGCGCTTCTCCCTATTGTCCCCCCCGCTTGCGCGATGCGTCCCGCACTCTCTTGGCTTTCCTTCTCTTCGCCGGGCCCGGCTGCGGGCGGTCGCATGAGCTCGAGCAGGGCGTCTACGTCTTTAGCGTTCCTCCCCAGGACGTCATTCGCGACGACTGTGGTCTGGCCGCCGACGGAGGTCCGCTGCTGCAGGCGCAATTCCAGTCGTACGGCGATGACATTCGCTTCGCCTTGCAGCAGCAGTCCAATGCCCAGTGCCTGGCCGTGGAGCTGGTGGGGCAGTACCAGTACAACAACGAGAATTTCTTCGCCGATGGGACAGCGTCCAACCCCCTGCTGGCCACCAACAGCGCCCTGTGCCAAGTCGACTTCGTGCAGTTTCACCTCGACGGTGCGACTGTGAACGCCAGCACCTTCACCGGGGTGATGCGCATCAGCTACCTCGGCTCCTCGCCGCTGGCGTGTAACTGTCAATTCTGGTTCAACTTTCAGGCGGCGTTGTGCACGGCGCCCGCTTGTCCTCCCGTTCCCACGCAGTGTTCGTAAAGCAGCGAGGGTCCCCGCCATGGCCGATGTGACTTCGAGCGAGATTCTTTCCTTTTCCCACGAGGGGCGACTGTTTCCGCCACCACCCGAGTTTCAGAAGAAGGCGCACATTCGCTCGCTGGAGCAGTACCGGGCGCTGTGTGACCAGGCGGCCAAGGACCCGGACGCCTACTGGGGCGCTCGGGCGCGCGAGGAGATTTACTGGAAGGAACCCTTCCACACCGTGCTGGAATGGAAGCCACCCCATGCCCGGTGGTTTCTCGGGGGCACCACCAACCTCTGCTACGACGCAGTCGACCGGCACTTGCCCAAGTACGCGGACAAGACGGCCATCCTCTTCGAGGGTGAGCCGGGGGACGTCCGGAAAATCTCCTACGGCCAGCTGCATGCGGACGTCTGCCGGCTGGCGAACGGCCTGAAGTCCTTGGGCGTGAAGAAGGGCGACCGGGTGGGCATTTACCTGCCCATGGTGCCGGAGGCGGCGGTGGCGATGCTGGCCTGCGCCCGGATTGGGGCGGTGCATTCAGTCGTCTTCGGGGGATTCTCTTCTGAGGCGGTGCGCGAGCGGATGAATGACGCTGGCGCCAAGGTGCTGCTCACCGCCGATGGGGGCTGGCGCAAGGGCGCGGTGGTGCCCCTCAAGGCCAATGTGGACGCAGCGCTCCCCCACATGCCCAGCGTGGAGAAGGTGGTGGTCCTGAAGCGAACCCAAAACCCAGTGCAGATGGGGCCCAAGGACGTTTCCTGGGAGAAGCTGGTGGAGGCGCAGTCCCCCAAGTGCGAGCCGGAATGGGTGGACAGCGAGCACCCGCTCTTCATCCTCTACACCTCCGGCTCGACCGGCAAGCCGAAGGGCGTCTTGCACACCACCGCTGGTTACGCGGTGTACGTCTCACTCACCACCCGCTGGGTCTTCGACCTCAAGGACGAAGACGTCTACTGGTGCACCGCGGACGTGGGGTGGGTGACCGGCCACAGCTACGTCGTCTACGGCCCGTTGATGAACCACGCCACGTCGTTCCTCTACGAGGGTGCGCCGGTGACGCCAGGGCCCGACCGTTTCTGGGACAACATCGCGCGCCACAAAGTCACCATCCTTTACACGGCGCCCACGGCCATCCGGGCGTTCATGCGGACCGGCGACGAGCACCCGAAGAAACACGACCTGCGCTCGCTGCGACTGCTTGGGACGGTGGGCGAGCCCATCAATCCCGAGGCGTGGATGTGGTACCGGGACGTCATCGGCGGTGGGCGCTGCCCCGTGGTGGACACCTGGTGGCAGACCGAAACGGGGGGCATTCTGGTGAGCCCGCTCCCCGGCGCGACCCCCACCAAGCCGGGCAGCGCCACCCTGCCGCTTCCGGGCATTTTTCCCAAAGTCCTGGGCAAGGACGGCAAGGAAGTCCCGGCTGGGCAAGGAGGAAAGCTGTTTCTGGCTCGCCCCTGGCCGGCACTGTTGCGCTCCGTCTACGGGGACCCGGACCGCTACGTGAAGACGTACTTCAGCGAGGTGCCCGGGCTGTACTTCACCGGGGATGGGGCGCGCATCGACCAGGATGGTTACCTGTGGGTGATGGGACGGGTCGACGACGTGGTGAATGTCGCCGGCCACCGGCTGGGGACGGCCGAGGTGGAGAGTGCGCTCGTCTCGGAGGGTCGGGTGGCGGAGGCGGCGGTGGTGGGCCGCCCCGACGAGTTGAAGGGGACGGCGCTGGTGGCCTTCGTCACCCTCAAGAAGGGGGTGCCGTCCTCGCCCGAGCTCAAGGCGCAGCTGTCGGCGCACGTCATTAAGGAAATTGGGGCCATCGCCCGTCCGGATGAGATTCGCTTCGCCGACGCCCTGCCGAAGACGCGCTCGGGGAAAATCATGCGCCGGCTCCTCCGGGATGTGGCCGCCGGCAAGCAGACCACCGGGGATACCACCACCCTTGAGGACTTGAGCGTTTTGGCCAAGCTGCGCGGGGACGAGGAGTAACTGGCCCCTCCCCGCTGGCGCCGCGGCAGGCTAAAAGCCCCTCGGCGGCGGCGGTCCTGAGCGCTCTTCATGCACTCTCTCTTTGTCCTAGCTCTCCCGGCGGTGCTGGCCGCCGGGACGGTGGATTCCAAGGTGGCCGACGCCGCCTTCCAGAAGCACGCCTGGGCCAAGGCAGCCGAGGCGTACCAGAAGGTGACCGAGCAGGCGCCGGAGGATGGGGTGGCCTGGCTGCGACTGGGCATCTCGCTGGTCCAGCTCGGAAAAGGCGCCGAGGCCATTGCCCCGCTGGAAAAGTCAGAGAAGCTGGGCGCCAACGCCGGCTTGGCCGAGTACCAGCTGGCCCAGGCCGCCGCGCTCTCGGGGGACAAGCGGCGTGCCCTGGGAATTCTCGAGTCGCTCGCCGAGGAGGACTTCTTCCCGGCGGGCCTGCCTGCTGCCCAAGAGAAGGCCTTCGCCACGCTGGCCGGGGACCCGAACTTTGAAAAGCTCTCCGCCGACCTGGAAGTCAACCGGACGCCCTGCACGCGCGGCGAGGCAGCCGCTGGCTACCGGCAAATGGACTTCTGGCTTGGCGACTGGAAAGTCGTCGACAAATCCGGCACCGCGGTGGGGACGAGCCACGTGGAGCGGATTCTGGGCGGCTGCGCGCTTTTGGTGACGACCCGGGCAGAAAGCGGCCGCGAGGGGAGGGGCCTCGTCAGCTGGAACCCCGGGGAAAAGCGCTGGGAGCTAGACCGGGCCGATGAGGACGGTGTGCCCATTTTCTTCACCGGCGGCTTCGACCAAGGCAACGGCGAGTTGCAGCTGCGCGCCGACGCCGCCACCCGCAAGGGGGCGCCGTTGAAGTGGCGCCTCACCTTCTCCAAACAGCCGGACGGACATGTCCACCAGTTGGCGGAAACCTCCAAGGACAGCGGTCGGACCTGGACGGTGCAGTACGACGTCACCTATTCCAAGAGCGCGGCCCATTGAGGGCTCTCCAGCGGCGCGGAGGGCCAACCTCACCAACGCCAGTTGGCGAGGGGCTTCTTCAATCGAGCCGCTGCAGGACGCTGCGCAGCAGCTCGACCACCTCCTCGACTTGGGCCTTCTCGATGATGAGGGAGGGGGACAGCGCGATGATGTCACCCGTCACGCGCACCAGGAGCCCGCGTTGGAAGCAGTTGGCGAGCGTCTCCATCCCCCGCGCCCCCGGCTTGCCGGGGCGTGGCTCGAGCTCGATGCCGGCCACCAGCCCGAGGTTACGGACGTCGATGACTTTTGAAACGTCCTTTAGCGAATGCACGGCCTGCTCCCAAAACGGCGCCAGGGCGGCGGCCCGTTCGAATAGGCCCTCGCTGCGGTACAGCTCCAGCGTGGCGAGGCCTGCCGCCGAAGCCAGCGGGTGCCCGGAGTAGGTGTAGCCGTGAAAGAATTCGATGCCCGATTCGGCCGCACCGTTCACGACTGAGTCGTAGATGGACCGGCGAACCACCACCGCCCCCATCGGCACCGCGGCGTTGGTGATGCCTTTGGCCACCGTCATCATGTCCGGAAGGACACCGAAGTAGCTCGCTCCAAAAGCGGCGCCCAGCCGGCCGAAGCCGGTGATGACTTCGTCGAAAATGAGGAGGATGCCGTACTTGGTACAGAGGGCCCGAAGTCGCTCGAGGTACCCCTTGGGAGGGACCAGCACTCCGGTGGAGCCGGCCACCGGCTCGACGATGAGTGCGGCGATGGTGTCTGCGCCGCGGCGCTCGACAATCTCCTCGAGCGCGTCGGCCAAATGCGCGCCCCACGCAGGCTGACCTCGGCTGAAGGCGTTGTGGGCCAGGTCATGGGTGTGGGGCAAATGGTCGACCTGGGGCAGCAGTTGGGCGGCAAACGCCTTGCGGTTGCTCTCAATGCCGCCCACGCTGATGCCGCCGAAGCCAACACCGTGGTAGCCCCGCATCCGGCCGACGAAGCGCACCCGGCTCGGCTCCCCGCGCGACTGGTGGTAGGCGAGCGCGATTTTCAGCGCCGAGTCGACGGCTTCCGAGCCGGAGTTGGCGAAGAAAACGTGGTCCAAATCCTCCGGCGCCAGTGCCGCAAGCTGTTGAGCCAGGGCGAAGCTTGCCGGATGCCCCATTTGGAAGCCTGGGGCGAAGTCCAACGTGGCGGCCGCCTGCTGGATGGCCTGCACGATGGCCGGACGGCAGTGACCGGCGTTGACGCACCACAGCCCGGCCGTGCCGTCGAGAACGCTTCGGCCCTGCACGTCTTTGTAGTGCATGCCCGAAGCGGAGGCGAGCAGCCGCGGCGCCCGCTTGAAGGCGCGGTTGGCAGTAAAGGGCATCCACAGCTCTTCGAACGAGAGGTCCTTCGGGACGAGTGCAGTCGGAGACGGGCTCATGGCGACTCCCAATGTGCAGGGGCAGGGCGTGGAACGCAATCCCCGCTTACGCCCTGCGCCGGAGGTGTTCCACCGCGGCGGCCATGAGCGCAGCGATGCCTCGCCGTGCCACGTGCACCACCTTGCTTCGCTGGGCCGCCGGCGGGTGGGCGTAGTGCGCGCTCACCTTGTGGTCCAGCTGAGTGGCGCCCCACAAGAGCACGAGGTCCGCCCACTCCAGGTCGCCGCGGGCACGCTCTTGGGTCCGTCGCTCGGTGCCGTCGACGGTGCGCAGCTCGAGCGCTCCGCCCAGCGCCGCGTGGAGCTCCTCCCGCACTGAGGGCGAGCCGCCCACCACCAGCACCCGTCGGACGGCCCCTCGGGCGCACGCCTCGAGGAGGTCCCGCGCCGCGCGGGTGTTGTCCGAGCCTCGGCAGTGGGGACAGTGGGCCTTGGTGGCGGCAGGGAGTGGGTGGCGTCCGGAGCGCCCGGCCGCCTCGGCGCACGCCGGGCTCGGGCAGTGCAGCGAGAAGCGAGCGCAGAGCTCGGCGGCGGCCCGTTCCAGCTTCTGGGTGCTCATGCGCGCTTTGCTGGCCCGGGTGAGCTGCGCCTCCTCGAGCGCAGCGCGCGCAGCCACCCGCGCCGGGCCCGGGCCGAACCCCAGGCCGGCCAGCCAGCCGTCTATCTCGACGTCGGCGCTCACCCGACGTTGGCGGGTGACGTCTCGAAGAGCGACCCCTGCTCGGGCTCGAGGCCGAGCGCTTGGCGGACGGGAGCGAAACTCCTGCGGTGAAGGGGGCAGGCCCCGAGGCTTCGCAGGGCGGCTTCGTGCTGCGGGGTGGGGTAGCCCTTGTGGATGGCGAACCCATAGCCCGGGTATTGGCCGTCATAGTCGGCCATCAGCGCGTCGCGCGTCGTCTTGGCAATCATCGACGCGGCGGCGATGCTCGCCGAGAGCTCGTCTCCATGAATGATGCCGCGTTGGGGGGCCGGGCACTGCGGGATGCGCCGCGCGTCGACGAGGACGAAGTCCGGCACCAGGGCCAGCGCCTCCACCGCCCGGCGCATGGCCAGCAGCCCGGCATGGTAAATGTTGAGCTGGTCGACCTCCTCCACCTCCGCCCGGCCCACGCCCCAAGCGATGGCGTCGCGCTTCACGGCAAGGGCCAGCTGAACGCGCCGGTCCGGGTCCAGCACCTTCTTGCTGTCGTCGAGGCCTTTCAGCTTGTAGGCCCTCGGTAGCACCACCGCCGCGGCCACCACCGGACCGGCCAACGGGGCCATCCCCGCCTCGTCGACGCCCGCGACGTGGAGGTGTCCTGCCTCCCACAGCTCCGTCTCGAAGCGCAACAGGTGGCGCAGCCTCTGTCCCTCGGCGCGGTTGGTGGCGCGGCGCCCGCGGATGGCGTCGGCCAGCGCGCGGGCGCCAGCGCGCGGGTCCGCCTCGAGCGCCTCGAGCAGCCCCTGGGGGACAGCCCGGTGGCGCTCGAGAAAGCGCAGGCGCAGCGAGCCGAGCGGGAGGGCGAGCAGTGTTTCCAGGCGGGCGGCCACGACGGAAGCAGGGACGGTACACGCAACGGCCGACAGCCGGCCAGACTCCCTGGCCTCGTCGGGCCTCAGCCCTCCTCCCAGGGCGCCCCCATCCACCGCTGGTAACTCGCTTTCTGGGCTTCGCTCGGCTGCTCCACCCGCGCCAGCCAGACGGCGTCGGCCGGACGGCTGGCGAGCCTCGCCGTCACTTCCACCAGGCGGTCCCGGCGGAAGAGGTGCACCGTGACAGGAGTGCCCGGCGCTCGGTCGTCGCAACGCGAAACCAGCCCGGCCGCGTCCGCGCGCTCGCCGTCGAGCGCGAGTACCTCGTCCTCGGCATAGAGGCCGGCCTCCATGGCCGGCGAGCCGTCGAGGACGGACGCCAGGGTGCCGCCCGAGCGCGGCACCACCCCCAGCCACCCGCGCTCTTTGTTTTCGCCGGACTTGGGCCGGGGCGGCGTTCCACCCCGGTCGCCGGCGGACTCGCGAACCCTGAGGCGGGCCTCAAGCCCGACGTGGCCGAGGACGCTCAAGTCGAGCTCCTCGGTGCTGCGCAACACCCGGTCGAAAAAGGGCTGCAGGCTTTGCCCGGCGACTTCCGCCGCTGCGGCCTCGACGCCGTTTTCGGGCACGCCGCGCCCGTCGCCGAAGCGCTCCCAAAGCAGCCGCATGACGTCGTCCAGGCTGTGCGCGTCGGCGGTGAGCTGACGCAAGGTGAGGTCGAGGCACAGCGCCACCAACTCCCCCTTCAGGTAGTAGGAGACGCCGCTATTCACCGTGTTCTCGTCGGGGCGGTAGTACTTCACCCAGGCGGTGAGGGAGGCCTCCTCGAGCGTCTGCACGCGGCGGCCGGGCGTGGCAGCCAGGGTGCTGAAGGCCTCGCCCAGCCGGGTGAGGTAGCGCTGAGGAGGCATGAGCCCCGCGCGGCGCACGAGGAGGTTGTCGTAGTAGGAGGTGGTGCCCTCGAAGGCCCACAACAGCCGGGTGTACGCCTCGGCGCCGTAGCGGAAGGGCACCAACGCCCGCGGCTTGATGCGTTTGACGTTCCACAGGTGAAAGTACTCGTGAGCGGCCAGGGAGAGAAAATCCTCCCAGCCTTTCTGCGTCTGTAGCCCCGCGCGGGCGAAGAGCAGCGTGGTGGAGGCCATGTGCTCCAGGCCTCCGCGGCCCTTGTCGGTAAGGTAGATGAGAAAGAGGTAGCGCTTCAGCGGGAGGCTGCCGAAGAAAGCGGCTTCCGTCTCGCAGACGGTTTTCAAGTCCGCCACCAGCCGTTGCGCGTCCGGCTTCGGCTCGCCCCACACCACCACCTGGTGCGGCACGTTGGCAGCGACGAAGGAAAGTGGCTGATGCGGGCCGACCTCCACCGGGCTGTCCACCAATGTGTCGTGGTCAGGCGCGACCAGCTCCTGGCCGTCAGTGTCCAGGGCCGAGAAAACGCCCCAGCCGGGGGGAGCCTCGACCCGCACCCGGTGGGGGAGCGCTCGCAGCGCCTCGGCGTGGAGAAACAGAGTCGCGCCGTTGAAATAGCCGTGGGTGCCATCGAGGTGGCTGGTGCGCACGGTGAGCTCGTTGGCGTAGACGCGGTAGCGCAGCACGGCTGGGCGACCGCGACTCTCCACGCGCCAAGTCCGCTTGTCCGTCCGCTCCACGCGGAGAGCCTGCCCGGACTCGTCGGTGGCGCTCACGTCCTGGACGTGCCGCGCGAACTCGCGCAGCAGGTAGCTCCCAGGCGTCCAGACCGGGAGCACCGCGTCGAGGACGTCCAGCGCCGGGAAACGGGCCTCGACCTCGAAG